>ONQC01000046.1 GCA_900319855.1 uncultured Bacteroidales bacterium | reverse complement strand
CGTGGATCGACCGCCGCTCCGCGCAGGTCGGTATAGTTCACTTCCAGCCGCAGGCCGGAGTGCCTGGACGCCACCGGCGTGCCGGCCGGGACCTGTCCGACCGTGACCAGCGAGACATAGACGGGACCGTCGGAAGTGTTGGTCAGGGAAGCCTGTCCGGCTGCGGCATCGACGTCGGTGGACCAGACGGATCTGGGCGTCTGGACGGCCTTGCCGTTGACTTCCGCGGAAAGGGTTCCGGTCGCGGTCATCCCGGCCAGACGGTCCATGGCCATGGCCGCGAAGGCCATCTCCTGGGTCGAACTGTAGCCCGGGGCGAAGACCTGGGCTACGTCCTGGGCGATTTCCAGTGCCTGCCCGCTTCGGTCGCACAGGGCCAGGGCATTGATGGCGATGGCTTTGTCCCGGAGCGAGCTGCCATAGGTCAGCCGGTCGGCCGAATAGTCGGTGAAGCTGTCCGGCAGGGACTGGATCAGCTGGGTGCCGACGGCTTTCTTGCCGCAGGCGGCATAGGCGGCCGCGAGCATCCAGCGGGCCTGCGGGCTGAGTCCGGCCTGTTCCTTGAGCCGGTTCATGGCGCCGGCCTCTTCATGGCCGGCCAGGGCCAGGACATACAGGCGGAAGGCCTGGTCCAGGTCGTAACGGGCTTTGTCGGAGGCCCGGTAATTGGCGATGGCTTTCTGCTGGAAGGCGGTCCAGCGCTGCAGGTTCTCCCGCTCGACACGGTAGCCCTTGGCGGCCGCTTCACTCAGGAAGAGACCGGCCATGGAGGAAACCCAGGTCTGGGCGGTATTCTCACCCGGCCAGTAGACGAACCCGCCATCCGGCAATTGCCGGACGTACAGCTCGCGGATGATTTCCGGAAGGAGGGTTTCCGCTTCAGCCGCATGCTGCTCGGAAAGCATGTCCTTGGTGTGGAGCAAGGTCAGGCCGCGGGCGGCAAGCTGTTCGGTGCAGGTGTACCGATAGTTGCGGGTGAACGAGAAGGCGCCGTTGACATCGATGGCCGGGAAGCCGGTCAGGGTGACCTGGGCCGTTTGGGCGTTGTTGAAGGTAAACGTAGCTTTCTCTCCGGCCGCCAGGTTCTTGCGCTGGACCCGGATCACCGGCGGATTGGGGTTGCGGACCTGGATGGAAATGGTCTCGGAGGCGGTATGGCCAGCGCCGGCGGCGGAGACGGTGACCCGCGCCGTCCCTTCCCCGGCCGTTTCCAGTTCAAACCGGACGAGCTGGTCGCCGGGCTCGTTGAATGTCAATTCTTTGGCCGCATTCCCGGCGATCTTGACCGGTCCTTCGACTTTGACAGAGACGCTAGCCTGGCGGACGTCGTTTTCCATCGCGAAAACATTGACCGGGAGGGTGACCTTCTCTCCGCTGCCCAGCACGCGCGGCAGGGTCGGGACAACCATCAGCGGCGAACGGACGGCGACGGCTTTCTCGGCATTGCCGAAGGCGCCGTCATGTCCGGCCACCACCATGACCCGCAGGCTGCCGACATACATCGGGAGCTTGATCCGGTGGGTCTGGCTGCCTTTTTCCAGGGTGAACGGCCCAAGGACGCGGACGACCGGGTTGAAGCGGTTGTCTTTCTTGGCCGCCGGGTTGATCTGCTGGTCGCCGCCGACGCTGAACATCGGGGAGAACCGGCCGCTATAGCCGCCGATGACCTCGTCGAAGAGGTCCCAGGTCCGCACGCCGAGGGCCTCGCGGGCATACAGGGCGTTCCACGGATCCGGGGTCTTGAAGGCGGTCAGGTCCAGCAGGCCTTCGTCCACGAGGGCGAGGGTATAGGTCATGGTCCGGCCTGTCTTTTCACTGATGCGGACGGTGAATTCTTCTTCCGGGTGGACGGCGTCGGCCATGCTGATGACCGGTTCCAGGTGGGACTGCCGGTTGTTGACGAAGACGGGCTGGACTCCGTACATGCGGATCGGCAAGTCGTTGGCACCCTGTCCGTAGGGCTGGAGGAGGGTTATGTGGACATAGCAGTTCGGGGCCATGTCTTCAGAGACCTTGAAGGTGTAGGGCGTTTCGCGGGTCTCGTCGGTGGCTACCCACTCCTGGCGGATGACGCCCGATCCGTTTTCGAAGGATACGAGGGCGCGTCCTTTCTTTGCAGCCGGGATATAGAGGGTCGCCGTCTCGCCGGTTTCATAGGACGGCTTGTCCAGGGCGAAACTGAGCATGGTCAGGGCCGTCGGGTCTTTCTTGTCGGAACGGCCGCGGTAGGCCGGCCAGTCGGCCAGGAAAACGCCGCCGGCGGCATGACCGCTGTCCAAGTCTTTGACATAGACCAGGAAACGTCCCCATTCGGGATAATCCAGCCGGAACGGAATCCGGACATCGCCGCTGGCAGAGGAGACAATCCGTCCAGAGGAGAAGACGTTGGCCGCCGTTCCGTTGACATAGGAATCCAGTTCATAGGCGCGGCTTTCCCACCACCAGCGCCATTCCATCTTGTAGATGCGGTATTCGAGGTTGTGACCGCCGACCCGCTTCCCGTCCGCATCGACGACAGCGACCGGGAAGGAATGGTCTTGGTCGGTCTCGACCGTTTCCTGCGGAATCTTCACGCCGACATAGGCGTCGAACGGGGAATAGGACAGGGTGACCGGGGTGAAACTGGCGTCGCCGCCCGGTTCTTCAACGGAGCAGACGATCGTCGCATTCAGCAGGCCGGGCGCATCCTGTGCCTTCGGAAGGTCGATGCCGAGGCGGGCCGAACCCTTTCCGTCCAGGCGCGTATCGATGATGCGGGTTTCGCTGGAGGTGAATTCCTTGGTCGGGTCCAGGAAGGTATAGCCGTCATAGCCTTTGAAGTGGGTCCCGGCCGAGGTGAGGGTCATGTCGGCTTTGACCGGCAGCCCGGCAGCCGCCGGTCCGGTCAGCCAGTTGGCCGTGACGGTCGTCTGGGTACGGGTCCCGCCCTTGAGGGTGCGGCCACCCATGTCCAGGTCAATTTTCAGCCGGTTGGGCTTGATGCTTTCAATGCGGAGGGATTTGTGGAAGGAAGAGCCGCCGACCTTGATATAGGCATTCCAGAATCCGGTCGGGTCCTCCGGCAGGGTCGGGACGCTGAAGGCATAGAAGCCGTCGGTCGCCGTGCGGCTCTGGCGGGCATAGAACTGGCCTTGCGGGGTGTAGAGCTCGAGCGACGCCGGATGCCCGTCGGGCAGGTTGCCGCCTTTGTCCTGGAGGATCATGGTGACATGGAGGGTGTCGCCGGGACGCCAGACGCCCCGTTCTCCATAGATGAAGCTCTTCAGCCCTTTCTCCAGCTTGGTGCCACCGACGTCGAAGCGGCTGAGGGTCTTTTCATTGCCGTCGGTGACCTTGAGGTAGCTGACGGTCTTCCCGCGCCGGCCGACGATGGCGAACGGTTTGCCGGTGACCGTCAGGGTACTGCCTCCGTTTCCGTCTGTTTTGCCGGACCCGATCTTGCGGAGTTGGAAATTATAGGCTTCGAGTTCGACGCCGGAAGCGGGTTTGGCCGTTGCCAGGTCGGTCGCCGTGACCCAGATTTGGTCGGCATCGGCGTATTTGGCGATCAGGCCGATGTCGGAGGTCATCAGGTTGACGACCGGGAAGCGGTCATTGTCCATGTAATAGGACGGGGTCTGCGGGTTGTCACGGTCCCGCCAGTTATACTGGTTCCAGTCCGTCCAGGATTCCCAATAATAGGATTCGGGCGTATCCCAGATGACTTCGTCCGCCGCCTTGAGCGTTCCTTCATCGACAGGAACCAGCCTCGCGGCCGTGTCGGAGCCATAGAGGGAATAATCTTGTTTGAAGGTCAGCCGGATGCGGTAGATGGCACCGGGCTCGCGCTGGAACAGCGGTCCCAGATCCACGGTCCAGTCCTGCCAGGCGGACAGGTCCCTGGCGGGATCTTCGTCCAGCCGGATGCATCGGCTATAGACCAGGCGTCCGGAGCGGCGGAGCTGGTCGCTTCCATTCAGATTGTTGTCTTGCAGGAAGGTGAGGACATTGTCCTGGTAGATCTGGATCACGCGCAGGTCGACGGCCCGCAGGCTGATGGTCCGGAAGGGGAGGACCAGGTTCTGGCTGTCCGGCAGGATATTGCCCTGCAGCGGAATGACGGCCGCCGGTTTCGGGAGCGGGTCGCTCAGCGTTTGCGTAAACGTCTGTGCGAGGGATTCACCCGAGAGGCTCCGGACGCCCGGATGGACGGTCAGGAGAAGGCTCTCCCTGCTTTTTTCATCGAAGTATACTTTGAGGATATTCTGGTTGGTCTGGAGGAAGGTCTTGCCGACGCCATCCAAGGTGACAAGTCCTTGGGCCGGGGTGCCGACCGGATCGCTGAACTGGACTTCCACATAGGGGTCGCTGGCCTGGACCAGGGTGGCAGCGAGTACCTTGAATTCCCCTTGGGCCGGGATGGCGACCTGCGTCCCATCGTTGACCCGGAATCCGGTGCCGGCGTCCGAGAAGTTGATTTTTAGCGTTTTATCTTTTGTCCCGCGGGCGAGTCCCGTGACGGAGAAACCGAATTTGCCACTGGTTTTGGTCTCCGAAAGATGCAGGACCGGCGTCCCGTCCGGCCAGCTGAGCCGGATCATTTCCCGGACCTTGTCCGCTTCGAGCGGGCTGCTGAAGGTCAGGGTTCCTTCGACCGTCGCGGAATCTTTCTGCAGGAGGGTACGGTCGACCGTCAGCAGGCCCTGGCGTGCCTGTACGGCAAAACGGAAGGGGAAAGCGTTGTATTTCTTGTCTTTTATGGCTATGACCTTCGACAGGGCGAAGGCCGCCTTGTAGGTTTGTCCGGGTTGGAGGCTCCCTTGGTCCGGAACGAATTCGACCATCTCGTCGGAGATCCAGCGCATGCTGCCGGACAGGGCGGGGGAGAAGGTGAACAAGCCGTCATCGGGCCGGACCGTGGCCGGCCTGGCCAGCTGGATCCGGATGGTGCTGTTCTCCGGGATGACACCGCCGCTGTAGGCGGAGACATAGTCGGAAAAAACGGTATCGGGAAGGGAGGCCTGCCGGTTGGTGCAGGCTGCCAGGAACAGGAGGGAAATGGCGGCTGCCAAGGTCCGCCGGATGGATAATCTCATAGCGCTTGCGTTTAATGCATCATTTACAAAAATAGGCATTCTTCCCCAAAGAAACGTGTTTTTTCTGCAGATTCCTTGTCGGGGATAGAGTAGTATCCCATGAATCGTGCCATTTTGTCAGTTTCGGTTGCTGGCACGGCAGTTGATGAATAAGGATGTGCCCTTCGGGGCAGGCAAGATAACAATTTAAAAACATAAGAACATGATCAAACCATTGGCAGACAGAGTCGTCATCGAGCCGCGCGAGGCCGAGACGAAGACCGCGGCCGGGTTGTATATCCCGGACACCGCAAAGGAAAAACCGCAGCAGGGCGTCATCGTGGCAGCCGGCCCCGGCAAGAAAGATGAACCGATGGAGGTAAAGGTCGGCGACCAGGTCCTCTATGGCAAATATGCAGGCACGGAAGTGACCGTCGACGGCAAGAAACTGCTGATTGTCCGCCAGTCCGACATCCTTGCGATTCTATAATATATAAGGAGAACATATCATGGCAAAAGAGATAAAATTCAATGTGGATGTCCGCTCCAAGATGAAGGAAGGAGCAGACGCTTTGGCGGATGCCGTAAAGGTTACCCTGGGTCCGAAAGGCCGCAATGTCGTTATCGATAAGAAGTTTGGTGCACCCCAGGTCACCAAGGACGGCGTGACCGTCGCCAAGGAAGTGGAGCTGGAAGACCGCTTCGCGAACATGGGTGCCCAGATGGTCAAGGAAGTGGCTTCCAAGACCAACGAGCAGGCCGGTGACGGTACCACCACGGCGACCGTCCTCGCCCAGGCCATCATCAACGTGGGCCTGAAGAACGTGACCGCCGGTGCCAATCCGATGGACCTCAAGCGCGGTATCGACAAGGCCGTCGCTACGGTTGTGGCTGACCTGAAAGCCCGTAGCCAGGAAGTCGGCGATGACTATTCCAAGATCGAGCAGGTCGGCACCGTTTCCGCCAACAATGACGGTTACATCGGCAAGCTGATCGCAGATGCCATGTCCAAGGTCGGCCGCGACGGCGTCATTACCGTTGAGGAAGCCAAGGGCACCGACACCGAAGTCAAGGTGGTCGAAGGCATGCAGTTCGACCGCGGTTACATCTCCCCGTATTTCATGACGAATGCCGACAAGATGGAGGCCGTCCTCGATGATCCGTATATCCTGCTGACCGACAAGAAGATCTCCACGATGGAGGACCTGATGCCGGTGCTGGAGCCGATCGCCCGTGAAGGACGTTCCCTGCTCATCATCGCGGAAGATGTCGACGGTCAGGCCCTGACGACCCTCGTCGTCAACCGGCTGCGCGGTACCCTGAAAGTGGCTGCCGTCAAGGCGCCGGGCTTCGGCGACCGCCGCAAGGAAATGCTGCAGGACATCGCGATCCTGACCGGTGCAACCGTGATTTCCGAGGAGCGTGGCTTCAGCCTGCAGAATGCAACCCTGCAGATGCTGGGCAAGGCCGAGAAGGTCACCATCACCAAGGAGAATACGACGATCGTCGGCGGCGAAGGCAGCAAGGAAGAAATCGCCGAGCGTGCCCAGCTGATCCGTCAGCAGATTGCTACGACGACGTCCGACTATGACCGCGAGAAACTCCAGGAGCGTCTGGGTAAGCTCGCCGGCGGTGTTGCCGTGCTGTATGTCGGTGCAACGACCGAGGTGGAGATGAAGGAGAAAAAGGATCGTGTCGAGGATGCGCTTAACGCGACCCGTGCAGCCGTCGAGGAAGGTTACCTGCCGGGCGGCGGTGTCGCCTACATCCGTGCGACCGAGGCCCTGTGCGGCCTGAAGGGCGAGAATGAGGACGAGACGACCGGTATCCGCATCGTGGCCCGCGCCATCGAGGAGCCGCTCCGCCAGATTGCCCAGAACGCGGGCGTCGAGGCCAGCGTCATCATCAACAAGATCCGTGAGGGCAAAGAGGACTTCGGTTACAATGCCCGGACCGGTGAATATGTCAAGATGTACGAGGCCGGAATCATCGATCCGACCAAGGTGGCGCGTGTCGCCCTGGAGAATGCGGCTTCCGTGGCCGGCATGTTCCTGACGACCGAGTGCGGCATCGTCGACATCCCGGAACCGGCACCGGCCGCTCCCGCGATGCCTGCAGGCGGCATGATGTAGGCTGCAGGGCCCTTAGACCCCGATTTTGACAAAAAATTTTTTTCGCGTGTAACCCTCCGAGACATCGGGGGGTTATACCGTTTTAGGGCGTTTTCGCCCGGTCGAAAAGTCGAAAAATTTTTGTAAAAAAGTTTGCCAGTTCGGAAAAAGTGCTTACCTTTGCAATCCCGCTTGAAAGAACGGGGTTTTACAAAGAGATCATT
>ONQC01000045.1 GCA_900319855.1 uncultured Bacteroidales bacterium | reverse complement strand
AGGAGGCACCGTCACCACCGAAGATCCACTGGCTGCGGGACGGGATGAAGTGCTTGTATTCGAGGAGCTTGGCGCAGACTTCGCAGCCGCATTCCTTCATCATCGGGACGAGCTTGTCGGCCACCTCGCGGGTGATCGCGGCATTCTCGCGGTTCTCCAGCCACTTGGTGAAGAGTTCCTTCATCTCGGCGGAGCAGCAGTCGCACTCGAGACCCTTCTGCATCCAGGCGGCGACGGTCTCACGGGCACGGTCGGAACCGAGCTTCATGCCGAGGCCGAATTCGCAGAAGTCCTCGAACAGGGAGTTGGCCCATGCCGGACCGTGACCCTGGGCGTTGGTGCAGTACGGGGAGGCCGGGAAGGAGGCGCCGTAGATGGAGGAGCAACCCGTCGCGTTCGCGATCATCATGTGGTCGCCGAAGAGCTGGGTGATGTTCTTGATGTACGGGGTCTCACCGCAACCGGCGCAGGCACCGGAGAACTCGAAGAGCGGCTGGGCGAACTGGGCGTTCTTGACGTTGGCCGCCTTGTTGACCGCATTCTCCTTGTAACCGATCTTGCTGTGCAGGTAGTTGAAGTTGTCCTGCTCGGCCTGCTGGCCTTCGAACGGGACCATGACGAGGGCTTTCTCCTTGGCGGGGCAGACATCGACGCAGTTACCGCAGCCGGTGCAGTCGTCCACGGAGGTGGCGAGGGCGAACTTGTACTCCTTGAGGGTGGCGTTGCCCTGTTTCATCTTCAGGCTGGCCGGAGCAGCGGCGGCCTCTTCCTCGGTGAGGAGGTACGGGCGGATCGCGGCGTGCGGGCAGACGAAGGCGCAGGTGTTGCACTGGATACAGTTGTCCGGGATCCAGGACGGGACCATGACGGCGACGCCGCGCTTCTCGTAAGCGGAGGTGCCGGCCGGCATCGTACCGTCGGCGTACGGCATGAAGGAGCTGACCGGGAGGGTGTCACCCGCCTGGGCGTTGACGATGTCGGCGACCTTCTTGACGAACTCGGGCGCGAAGCGGTCCTTGTTCGGATTCTCGAACTTCGCGGTGATCTCGGCCCATTCGGCCGGGACGGCGACCTCGGTGTACTCACCGCCGCGGTCGACGGCCGCATAGTTCATGTTGACGACGTTCTCGCCCTTCTTGCCATAGCTCTTGACGATGGCGTCCTTCATGTACTTGACGGCGTCTTCGTACGGGAGGATGCCGGTGATCTTGAAGAAGGCGCTCTGGAGGATGGTGTTGGTCCTTCCGCCGAGGCCGATCTCTGCAGCGATCTTCGTCGCGTTGATGATATAGAGCTTGATGTGCTTGCGGCCGATGACCGCCTTCACGTTGTCAGGGATGCGCTTGATGGTCTCCTCTTCGTCCCAGAGGCTGTTGAGCAGGAGGCTGCCGCCTTCCTTGATGCCCTTGAGGACATCGTACTTGGTCAGGTAGGACGGGACGTGGCAGGCGACGAAGTCCGGGGTCGAGACCAGGTACGGGGCCTTGATCGGGAGGTCGCCGAAGCGGAGGTGAGAACAGGTATAGCCGCCGGACTTCTTGGAATCGTAGTCGAAGTAAGCCTGGCAGTATTTCTCGGTATGGCTGCCGATGATCTTGATGGTGTTCTTGTTGGCACCGACGGTACCGTCGCTGCCGAGGCCGTAGAACTTGCACTCGGTGGTGCCCGGCTTCACGATGGAGACTTCGCTCTTGATCGGCAGGGACTTGAAGGTCACGTCGTCGACGATGCCGATGGTGAAGTCGGTCTTCGGCTCGCGGGCCTCGAGGTTGTCATACACGGCGATGATCTGGGCCGGGGTGGTATCCTTGGAGGAGAGACCGTAGCGTCCGCCGATCACAAGCGGCTGCTTGCCCTTGCTCTGGAAGAGGCTCTTGACATCAAGGAAGAGCGGCTCGCCGAGGGCGCCCGGTTCCTTGGTGCGGTCGAGCACGGCGATGCGCTTGACGCTCTTCGGGAGGACCTTGAGGAAATATTTCTCGGAGAACGGACGATACAGGTGGCAGGTGACGAGACCGTACTTGCGGCCGCGCTCTGCGAGGTAGTCGATGGTCTCCTTGATGGTCTCGGTGACGGAACCCATCGCCACGATGATGTTCTCGGCATCCTCGGCGCCATAGTAACTGAACGGGCGGTATTCGCGGCCGGTCAGCTCGCTGATTTCACCCATGTAGCGGGCGACGATGTCCGGAACGGCGTCATAGTACTGGTTGCGGGACTCGCAGGCCTGGAAATAGACGTCTCCGTTCTGGGCGGTACCGCGGGTTACAGGAGCATCCGGGTTGAGGGCGCGCTGGCGGAAGTTCTCGAGAGCCTTGGTGCTGACCATGTCGCGGAGGGCGTCCTCATCGAGGGCCTCGATCTTCTGGATTTCGTGGGAAGTACGGAAACCGTCGAAGAAATGGAGGAACGGGAGGCTGCTCTTGATGGCGGCCAGGTGGGCGACGGCGGCGAGGTCCTGGGCCTCCTGGACGGAACCGGAAGCGAGGAGGGCGAAGCCGGTCTGGCGGCAGGCCATGACATCCTGGTGGTCACCGAAGATGGACAGCGCGTGGGTGGCGAGGGTACGGGCGGACACGTGGAAGACGGCCGGAAGCATTTCGCCGGCGATCTTGTACATGTTCGGAATCATGAGGAGCAAACCCTGGGAAGCGGTGTAGGTCGTGGTGAGTACGCCAGCCTGGAGGGAGCCGTGGACGGTGCCGGCGGCGCCGGCTTCGCTCTGCATTTCAGTGACCTTTACGGTTTCACCCCAGAGGTTCTTCTTTCCGTGGGCGGCCCACTCGTCGATGTTCTCAGCCATCGGAGAGGATGGTGTGATAGGGTAGATCGCGGCGTGCTCACTGAAGAGATACGCGATGTTCGCAACCGCGGTATTACCGTCACAGGTGATGAATTTCTTTTCTTTAGCCATAATGTGTTAAAGGGGTTTATGTGATATTGTGTATTGGCTGTTAAAGGGTTGTGAGGCCTTCAATCGTCACGGCGGCGCCGGCCGTCCGCTTGACCAGGCCCTGCAGCACCGTGCCCGGGCCGATCTCCATGAAGTACTCCGCGCCGTCGGCGACCATCGCCTTGACGCTCTGGGTCCAGCGGACCGGGGAAGTAAGCTGCTTGAGAAGGTTCTCCTTGATGACCTGCGGATCCGTCTCGGCCTGGGCGGTCACGTTCTGGTAGACCGGGCACTTCGGGGCCTTGAACGCCGTCTGCTCGATAGCCTGGGCCAACTCGACGCGGGCGGGCTCCATGAGCGGGGAGTGGAAGGCGCCGCTGACGGCCAGCGGGAGGGCCCGCTTGGCACCGGCTTCCTTCGCCTTGACGCAGGCGGCCTCGACGGCCTCTTTCGCGCCGGAGATCACGACCTGTCCGTCGGAGTTGTAGTTGGCGGCGACGACCAGCCCGTCGACGTCGGCGCAGATCTGCTCGACCGTCTCGTTGGGGAGGCCGATGATGGCGGCCATGGTGCCGGGAACGGCCTCGCAGCATTTCTGCATGGCGCTCGCACGGACGGCGACCAGTTTCAGGGCATCTTCGAATTCAATGGCTCCGGCGGCTGCCAGTGCGGAGAATTCGCCGAGGGAGTGACCCGCAACCATGTCGGGGGTGAAGTTTTCATAGCAGGCGGCCAGGACGACCGAGTGCAGGAAAACGGCCGGCTGGGTGACCTTGGTGGCCTTCAGGTCTTCGGGAGTGCCTTCGAACATGATGTCCGTGATGCGGAACCCCAGGACCTCGTTGGCCCGCTCGAGCATTTCTTTCGCTTTGGGATTGTTCTCGTATAAATCTTTGGCCATGCCCGGGAATTGCGAGCCCTGACCAGGGAAAACGTAGGCTTTCTTCATAAATCTTTACTTCGTAAAGGACAATTTGCGTACACGATTTTGTCAAGTCCACAAATGTAATCAATTTTATTGGCAAAACCATCCGTTCCGGAAATAATCCGTATCTTTGCCGCCGTTTTTTACCCGTCGGTACCATGTGGTGGGCATTGGCATTCTTATCGGCAGCCCTGCTGGGCTTTTATGACTCTTTCAAGAAAGCATCCTTGAAAGACAATGCCGTCATCCCCGTGCTGTTCCTCAATACCCTCTTTTCCAGCCTGATCCTGCTGCCGTTCGCGATCTGCAGCGGCTGGGGCGGATGGGATGTCCAGCGGTTCATCCTGTTGAAATCCTGCATTGTACTGGCCTCCTGGCTGGCGGGTTATTTCGCGATGAAACACCTGCCGCTGACCATTGTCGGACCGGTCAATGCGACGCGCCCGGTGCTGGTGCTCATCGGGGCGATGCTGATCTTCGGCGAGCGGCTCAACACCTGCCAGTGGATCGGTGTCTTGCTGGCCGCGGTCTCGTTCTTCCTGCTGGGACGGAGCAGCCGACGGGAGGGGATTGATTTCCGGTCCGACCGGTGGGTTTTCTGCCTGGTCCTGGCTGCCGTCATCGGTGCGGCAAGCGCTCTCTACGACAGGTACTTGATGGCTCCTTCGGATAGCGGCGGCGCCGGTCTCGACCGCCTGCAGGTCCTATCCTGGTACAACATCTACCAATGTTGGATGATGGGCATCGTCCTGCTGACCCTCTGGCTGCCTCTGGCCCGCCGCTCACGGGCGGGACGGAAGCAAGTTCCGGTGACCCCCTTCAGATGGAGTTGGACAATACCGTGTATCAGCCTGTTCCTCTGCGGCGCCGACTTCGTCTACATGTGGGCCCTCACGGACCCCGACGCCCTCATCTCCGTCGTATCCATGATTCGCCGCGGCAGCGTCGTCGTCAGCTTCCTCTTTGGCGCCCTGGTCTTCCGCGAGAAAAACCTCCGCGCGAAAGCCCTCGACCTCGTCCTCGTCCTGCTCGGCATGTTTTTCCTTTACCTCGGTTCCCGCTGACCTGCATCTTCGGCACTCCCGACTGCATCGCCTGTCAATGGGTTTGTACAGAAAAACCTGTGTGGGAGCGTTGGGTTGTACAAACCCCCAAAGAGCCTCCGGGCGAATAAACGAAAAAACTATTTGCGGGATTTTAGGAAATTTGTATATTTGCAGTCCCTTTCGCCTCCGTAGTTTAAAGGATAGAATTTCAGATTCCGGTTCTGACGGTCCCGGTTCGATTCCGAGCGGGGGTACAAAGGAAAAGCGAGACGCGCCAGCGTCCCGCTTTTTTTTTCTTGTGGAAAGAGTGTGCACGTTTCAGCGTTCGGATGGACTCAGGAATTCTCCTTGATCCAGCATTTGTCGACTTTCAGGTTGCCGTCCTGTTCCACGAAATGGTAGAAGGCCATGCTGTCAAAGACGTCCTGGCTGCCGTCCTTGCGGGTGACCACATGCCATGAGTGGATCGCGGCCCAGTCGCCGCTCGTCAGAATGTTGTAGACTTTGACACGCTGGATGTCCTTTTCCTCCAGCAAAGCCTTGGCATTTGCCCTAAGCCCTTCAAGGTCAAATGACTCATCGTTGTATCCATAGGTGACGTCTTCCGTAAAGAAGGTGCTGGTCCAGCCGGCCCAGGCGGCATATCCCCGGTTCCAATTGTCCAGATCCTGAAGCAGCATCTCCTTCATCCTTTGTGCCTTCTCTCCCTTGATCTCGGTCGGGAACTGCACCGGATATTTGTCTTCCAGGTTGCCGGTCTCCGGGAGCCGGATCGCCAGGATTCCGTCCATCATTTTCTGCTGTGCGGCTTTCTCCTCGTCCGAGATGAAATGCTGGAGACCGGTATAGCTGTCACCCTTGATGCCGCCCCAGCCTTCGTCGACCTTCATTCCCTTTTCACCGAAATCCTTGAACCGGACGAACTCCGTGACCGGAACGGGATGGACCTCGCCCGTCTGCAGGTTCCTGTGGGTTGTCTGGTAGCGGATCGCCGTCCAGTTCCCGCTGATGATCATGTTATCGAAATCCCCCATCTGGATGTCCGATTGCTTCAAGGTGATGTTCATGGCCTGCTGGTACTCCGCCAGGGTCATCCGCACGCCGTTGACGTTGTAGATGGATTCAGGAGAATAGAGCACGTCGCCCCAGTTCTTCCAGGCATCGAAGCCTTCATTCCAGCAGTTGAACCCGTTGAGCATCCGGTTCTGGATTCCCTTTTCCTCGGACGTCGTGGCGGGAGTCGGGTAGGTGATGGGGAATCTCTCCAGCAGCGTCGCCGTCTCGATGTTATAGGCCGGATCCGTCTCAATGACGTAGGTCCCGTTCCCGGATTGCGCGGTTTTCCGGTTTCCGCAGCTGACGGCGACCATAAAGGCCAGCCCCATAAGGGTGAATTTGAAAACTTCTTTCATCGTCTCTTGCATTATGTTCTTCGAGCCGCGGCTGCACTTTTACGGATGCCTTGGCTTTTCTTGGCACAAAGATATGCCAAGAAAAACCGCGGTGAAGTTCTTTTTAGACGAAAGCTCCGTTTCTTTCGACGAATCCGGACGAGAACAATGCATGTTTCTGAGAAGAATATCGTAAATTTGCTTATTCTGAAACCGCTTGTGTCAGGATGACTTCGGATAAACCCAAATACCATTCGTTCTCCGGACGGCTGACCCGCCGGATCGTGCTGCTGATGCTTGCCATCATGGCGATTATTTCCGGCTTTTCCCTCCTGTTTACGCTGGCCGGGATGAAGAGCATGACGGACCTCCACTGCAAAGACCTGCTGCAGCTGACCAACGAGCGGGTTTCTTCCATGCTCAATGCCGTCCAGGTGTCCACCATCAACAATGTCGACGAAGTCTCCAAGCACCTGAAGAAACCGGAAGATGTCTTTGATGCCATGGAAAGCGAGCTCCGCCTGAATCCGCACATCATCGGCAGCGCCCTCGCCTTCGTGCCGGATTTCTTTCCGTCGGAGGGACACTGGTTCGAACCCTATGTCCTGCGCAAGGAGGGTGTGCAGTTCGAACGGTCGCAGATCGGATCCGCGAGTCATGACTATTTCCAATCCGACTGGTACCGCGGGGCCCTGGAATCGCAGGGCGGCTATTGGTCGGATCCGTTTTTCGACGAAGCCGGCGCCAAAGCCATGATCTGTACCTTCGCGGTTCCCGTCAAGGCGCAGGACGGGGCGGCGGTCGGCGTCTATACTTCCGACCTTTCGCTGGACTGGCTGGACCGTGAGCTCCGGGAACTGGACGACAATATCCTGAAGGAGGCCTATTCCTATATGCACTTCGATAAAGACCGTTACGACGATACGTATATTTTCATCCTGGGCCGCAACGGCAAATACATCGCCCATCCGGACAGTACCCGCCTCCTCCTGGGGAGTTATTTCGACTACGTCGGAAATGACAAGACGGGCCGGTATGAGCACATCGGAAAGCAGATGCTGGCTGGGGAAAGCGGCTCTGAACGGGCCCTGGTCGACGGCAGGGATTCCCATGTTTTCTTTGCCCCGCTGACCACCACGGGCTGGTCCATCGGCATCGTCGTCCCCACCCAGGCCCTGCTCATCCCCGGCCAGGCCATCGGCACCATACTCATCCTGCTGATGATCCTCGGCCTGCTGGTCCTGTCGTTCTTTACCTATTACTCAATCCGGAAATCGGCCAAGCCGCTCGGCGCTCTGGCGGAAGACCGTGCGCTGCAGGGCGACGACCAGAGCGTCCAGACTGTCGCTGAGCGCGTGGCT
>ONQC01000003.1 GCA_900319855.1 uncultured Bacteroidales bacterium | reverse complement strand
TACCGGTGCTGCCCAGATGGACGGTGCTATCCTTGTCGTCGCTGCCACCGACGGTCCGATGCCCCAGACCCGTGAGCACATCCTGCTCGCCCGTCAGGTCAACGTTCCGAAGATCCTCGTTTTCATGAACAAGGTTGACCTTGTTGATGATGAGGAAATGCTCGACCTCGTCGAGATGGAAATCCGCGACCTCCTCGCTTTCTACAACTTCGACGAGAACTGCCCGATCATCCGTGGTTCCGCTCTCGGCGCCCTCAACGGCGAGAAAGTTTGGGAAGACAAGGTCATGGAGCTCATGAACGCTGTTGATGAGTACATTCCGCTGCCGGTCCGTCTGGTTGACAAGCCGTTCCTCATGCCTATCGAGGATATCTTCTCCATCACCGGTCGTGGTACCGTCGTTACCGGCCGTATCGAGGCTGGTACCATCCACGTCAATGACCCGGTCGAACTCGTCGGTTTCGGCGATGAGCCTCGTACCTCCGTCGTTACTGGTGTCGAGATGTTCCGCAAGCTCCTCCCTCAGGGCGAGGCTGGTGACAATGTCGGTCTGCTCCTCCGTGGTGTCGACAAGAAGGAAGTCAAGCGCGGCGAAGTCGTTGCTGCTCCGAAGTCCATCACTCCGCACACTGATTTCGTAGCCCAGATCTACGTTCTGAAGAAGGAAGAAGGTGGCCGCCACACTCCGTTCCACAACCACTACCGTCCTCAGTTCTTCATCCGCACCCTGGATGTTACCGGTGAGATCATGCTCCCGGCTGACAAGGAAATGGTTATGCCTGGCGATAACGTCGAGATCCATGTCAAGCTCATTACCCCTGTGGCAATGAACGAAGGTCTCCAGTTCGCTATCCGTGAAGGTGGCCGTACCGTCGGCGCCGGACAGGTTATCCGCATCGAGGAATAATTCTCGGAAAAATTTCAAAGGGAACTTTCGGTCCATGGAAACGGAAGTTCCCTTCCCACAGGGGAATAGAACAAGGGTAGTTCAGCGGTCTCCAAAACCGTCGATGTGGGTTCGAATCCTGCTTCCCCTGCCAGAATATCAAAGGTTACGATTTGGTAATGTTTAACAGGCGCTGCACCTGCTTCCAATCCGCGGCGTCCATTAAAAGAAAAGATGAGAAAGTTCATTAACTATTGTAAAGAATCGTGGGTTGAGCTCACCCAGAAGGTGACTTGGCCGACCTGGCAGAAGCTGCAGAGCTCCGCTCTCCTCGTCATGGTCGCCACCGTCATCCTGGCTGCCGCGCTCTTCCTGATCGACTTTACATTCGAGCATCTGATGAAGCTGATCTACAGTTTGTAATTGTATCATTACCATGGGCGAAAAGAAATGGTATGTCCTTCGAACCGCTGGAGGCAAGGAGAAGAAGGCCAAGGAATATCTCGAGAAAGAAATCGAGAAGGGTGATCTGAAAGACCAGGTATCCCAGGTTCTGGTTCCCGTTGAAAAGAAGTACGTCGTCAAGAACGGAAAGAGAGTTGCTACCGAGAAACTCCTCTTCCCGGGCTACGTGCTGATTGAGGCGGAACTCAGCGCCGAACTGGAATATGTCATCCGCAACCTTGTGCCCGGCATGTCCGGTTTCCTGACGGAGAAGAAGTCCAGCAACCCGAACGAACGTATCGCCGTCCCCCTGCGGGAAGACGAGGTGCGCCGTATCCTGGGACAGCAGGACGAGGACGTCGCCGGCGCGGCGGAGACCGAGGTCGACTATCAGGTCGGCGAAGCGGTCCGCATCACCGACGGACCTTTCACCGGCTTCGATGGTACGATCGATGAAATTGTGGAAGACCGCAGCAAGCTCAAAGTCATAGTGATGATCTTTGGCAGGAAGACCCTGCTCGAGCTCAACTTCAATCAAGTAACGAAAGAATAAGAATCATGGCAAAAGAAGTTACCGGATTCATCAAGCTCCAAATCAAAGGCGGAGCTGCGAATCCTGCGCCGCCCGTTGGACCGGCCCTCGGTTCCAAGGGTTTGAATATCATGGACTTCTGCAAGCAGTTTAATGCCCGTACCCAGGGTCAGGCAGGTAAAGTGCTTCCGGTTGTCATCACGGTATATTCCGATAAGTCCTTCACCTTCGAGGTGAAGCAGCCGCCGGTGTCCGTCTCCCTCAAGGAGGCCGCGAAGATCCAGAAGGGTTCCGGCGAACCGAACCGTAACAAGGTCGCTACCATCACCTGGGACCAGGTGAAGGAAATCGCCCAGGGCAAGATGCCCGACCTCAACGCTTTCACGCTGAAGTCCGCGATGACGATGGTCGCCGGTACGGCAAGAAGTATGGGTATCAAAGTGACCGGTGAATTCCCGGCTGACGTCTAAAATCTGCATGCATCATGGCAAAACTTACGAAAAACCAGAAGGCTGTCGTCGCGAAGTACGAACCTTCCAAGCTTTATGAGATTTCTGAGGCATGTGGTATCCTCAAGGACATCACCTTCACCAAATTCGATGCCTCCGTCGAACTCCACGTCAACCTCGGTGTCGACCCGCGCAAGGCCAACCAGATGGTCCGTGGCGTTGTGACCCTTCCGAACGGAACCGGTAAGGTCGTCCGCGTCCTCGTCCTCTGCACCCCTGACAAGGAGAACGAAGCGAAGGAAGCCGGTGCCGACTATGTCGGTCTCGACGATTATATCGAGAAGATCAAGGGTGGCTGGACCGATGTCGATGTCATCATCTGCACCCCGTCCGTGATGGGTAAGGTCGGCCCTATCGGCCGTATCCTCGGTCCGCGCGGCCTCATGCCGAACCCGAAGACCGGTACCGTCACCATGGATATCGCCAGCGCCGTCAAGGACGTCAAGGCCGGTAAGATCGACTTCAAGGTTGACAAGACCGGTATCGTCCACTGCGCCGTCGGTAAGATCTCCTTCACCCAGGAGAAGATCTATGAGAATGTCAAGGCTGTGCTTTCCGCTATCGTGAAGCTCAAGCCGCAGGCCCTCAAGGGCACCTATATGAAGGGAGCTGCCGTGTGCACCACCATGAGCCCGGCCGTCAAGCTCGATGTCAAGGGTTTTGTTGCTGAATAATAGGAGGAGAACGTCATGAAGAAAGAATTGAAAGCCCAGGTCATCGAACAGATCGCAGCCCAGCTCGAGCAGACTCCGAACTTCTACATCACCGATATCGCCGGCCTGAACGCCGAGCAGACCACCAAGCTGCGCCGCGCCTGCTTCGAAGCGGGCATCAAGCTTACCGTGGTCAAGAATACCCTCTTCGAGCATGTCATCAAGGGTATGGACAACGAGGAAATCAAACTCGTCATCCCGGCCCTGAAAGGCAACTCCGCCATCATGTATACCGAGGTGGCCAACGCGCCTGCCAAGCTCATCAAGAAGCTCAGCAAGGAAGGCCTCGAGAAACCTGTTCTCAAAGCCGCCTATGTCCAGGAATGCGCCTTCGTCGGTGCCGACAAGCTTGACGAGCTCGCCTCCATCAAGAGCAAGGAAGAACTCCTCGGAGACATCATCGGTATGCTCCAGAGCCCGATCAACAACGTCATCTCCGCTCTCCAGAATGCTGGTGGCCAGACGATTGCGGGTCTCGTAAAAACCCTTTCCGAAAAAGAATAACAATATTAACAATTTAAACAATAAACAATTATGGCAGACATCAAAGCACTCGCAGAAGAGTTGGTAAACCTTACTGTGAAAGACGTTCAGGAACTTGCTAAGCTCCTCAAGGAAGAATATGGCATCGAGCCCGCAGCTGCTGCAGTAGCAGTCGCCGCCGCTCCGGCTGAGGCCGCCGCCCCGGCTGAGCAGACCGAGTTCGACGTGATCCTCACCTCCGCCGGCCAGGCCAAACTTGGCGTCATCAAGGCCGTCAAGGAAGCCCTCGGTCTCGGACTGAAGGAAGCCAAGGACCTCGTTGACAAGGCCCCTGCAACTTTGAAAGAGAAAGTATCCAAGGCTGAAGCTGAGGCGCTCAAAGCTACCCTCGAAGAGGCTGGTGCAGAGGTTGAGGTTAAATAACTTCTCCTCTCCCCTGGATGGGAACAAAATCAGGTTTAGAGTCACGTATGGGCTCTAAACCTTTTTGTCGTATTTAAGTTTTTCTCGATTTCAAAGGCAGATATGTCCAATAAGACTGACAACAGACGAATAAACTTCGCAACTTCAAAAATCCTGGACTATCCGGACCTTCTGGAGGTGCAGCTCAAGTCGTTCCGCGACTTCTTCCAGCTGGACACCGCCCCCGAAGAGCGTGGGAAAGAAGGTCTGTACCAGGTATTTCAGGAGATTTTTCCGATCGAGGATACGAGAAATAGCTACAAACTCGAATTCATTGACTATTTCATCGATCCTCCCCAGTATTCGATTGATGAGTGTCTTGAGAGAGGACTCACCTACAATGTTCCTCTGAAGGCAAAACTCCGCCTTTCCTGCAGCGATCCGGACCACGAGGATTTCGACACCCGCGTCCAGGACGTCTATCTGGGTAACATCCCGTACATGACGCCCGCCGGCACTTTCGTGATCAACGGTTCGGAACGCATCATCGTATCGCAGCTTCACCGCTCCCCGGGCGTATTCTTCGACCAGAGCCTCCATGCCAACGGCACGAAGCTCTATTCCGCCCGCATCATCCCGTTCAAGGGTTCCTGGATCGAGTTCGCGACGGACATCAACAATGTCATGTACGCCTACATCGACCGTAAGAAGAAGCTGCCTGTAACGACCCTGCTCAGGGCCATCGGCTACGACTCCGACAAGGATATCATCAATATCTTCAAACTTGCCGACGAGATTGAAGCCACCCCCGAGAACCTCCGTGCGCACATGGGCCGTACCATCGCCGCCAAGGTTCAGAAAATTACCAATGAAGACTTCGTGGACGAGGACACCGGTGAGGTGATCCCGATCGAGCGTGCCGAAATCTTGGTCGAGCGCGACGATGTCATCAACGAAGAAACCATTGAAAGAATTGAAGATGCCGGTGTCAAGACCATCCTGATCAAGAAGGTGAAAGAGTCGGAAGTCTCCCTGCCCTCCGAGATCCGCGAAGAGACGGTCCGCGACATCCGCGACCGCGTCCTGGCCAGCGCCATCGAGACCGCCGATCCCGAAACGGGTGAGGTCATCAGCCTGCCGGCCGGCCATGTCCTGACCGATGAGGACCTCCTTCTGCTCAAGAAGGCCGGCGTGAACGCCGTCACCATCCTCGCCGATGCGGACAACAACGAGTACGCCATCATCTTCAACACCCTCCAGAAAGATACCACCGACACCGAGAAGAAAGCCGTCGAGTACATCTACAAACAGTTGCGCAATTCCGAACCGCCGGATGAGGCGACTGCCCGCGATGTCATTGACAAGCTGTTCTTCTCCGAGAAGCGTTATGACCTCGGCAGCGTCGGCCGTTTCCGCCTGAACAAGAAACTCGGCCTCAGCATCGACCCGGCCACCCGGGTGCTGACGAACACCGACATCATCGAGATCATCAAGTACCTGATCCAGCTGATCAACTCCAAGGCGACCGTCGACGATATCGACCACCTGAGCAACCGCCGTGTCCGCACCGTGGGCGAGCAGTTGGCCAACCAGTTCAGCGTCGGCCTCTCCCGTATGGCCCGTACGATCCGCGAACGGCTCAACGTACGTGACAGCGAGCAGTTCAACCCGATCGACCTGATCAACTCCAAGACCCTCAGCTCGGTTATCAACTCGTTCTTCGGAACCAGCCAGCTGAGCCAGTTCATGGACCAGACCAACCCCCTGGCGGAAATCACGCACAAGCGTCGTTTGTCCGCCCTCGGTCCGGGCGGTCTGTCCCGTGACCGTGCCGGATTCGAGGTCCGAGACGTCCACTACACCCATTACGGCCGCCTCTGCCCGATCGAGTCCCCGGAAGGTCCGAACATCGGTCTGATCTCCTCCCTGTGCGTCTACGCCAAGATTGACGGACTGGGCTTCATCGAGACCCCGTACCGCAAGGTCAGCGGCGGCAAGGTGGACCTGTCCGACGAAGGCTGGGCCTTCATGAGCGCTGAAGAGGAAGAGAACAAACGCGTCTCCCTCGCCAACGTGAAGATGGACAATGACGGCAACATCCTGGATGACCGCATCCAGTGCCGTCTCGAGGCCGACTTCCCGGTGGTTACCAAGGAAGAAGTGGATTACATGGACGTCGCCCCGAACCAGATGGCTTCCGTGGCTGCATCCCTGATCCCGTTCCTCGAGCATGACGACGCCCACCGTGCCCTCATGGGTGCGAACATGATGCGTCAGGCCGTTCCGCTCCTGAGCCCGGAAGCCCCGATCGTGGGTACCGGCCTGGAAGAGACGGTCTGCCTGGATTCCCGTACGCAGATCATTGCCGCCCGTCGCGGCGAGGTCGTGTATGTCGATGCCAATGAGATCCATGTCAAGTACGACCGGACCAGCGACGAGAAATTCGTCAGCTTCAGCCCGGACGTGACCGTATACAAGCTCCCGATCTACCGCAGGACCAACCAGAGCACCACCGTCACCCTCAAGCCGATTGTCCGCAAGGGCGACATCGTCGAGGCCGGACAGGTGATGACCGAAGGCTATGCGACCCAGGCGGGCGAACTCGCCCTTGGCCGCAACCTGATGGTTGCCTTCATGCCTTGGAAGGGTTACAACTACGAGGATGCCATCGTGCTGTCCGAGAAGATGGTCCGCTGGGACATCCTGACCTCCGTCCACGTCGATGAGTACCTCACCGAGGTACGCGAGACCAAGCGCGGCATGGAGGAACTGACCTCCGATATCCCGAATGTCAGCGAAGATGCGACCCGCAACCTGGATGAGAACGGTATCGTCCGCGTCGGTGCCCACATCGAACCGGGCGACATCATGATCGGTAAGATTACCCCGAAGGGTGAGAGCGATCCGTCCCCGGAAGAGAAGCTGCTCCGTGCGATCTTCGGCGACAAGGCCGGCGACGTCAAGGATGCTTCCCTCAAGGCCAACCCGTCCCTGAGCGGCACCGTCATCAAGACCGCCCTGTATGCAAAGGTGGCCAAGGAGACCGGCAAGCGCGGCGCCCGTTCCGAGCAGAAAGCCCGCATCGAGGCCCTCGAAGAGAGCTTCAACCGCAAGGCTGAGAAGCTGTTCGCCACGTTCATGGAGAAGCTTACCACCCTGGTGGAAGGCAAGAAGAGCGCCGGCGTCAGCGACCTGTACGGCGTAGAGGTGATCCCGAAGGGCAAGGAGATTACGGTCGACATCCTCAAGAGCATTGACTACGAGAATGTCAACTCCAACAAGTGGACCTCCGAAAAGAATACGAACCTCCTCGTCAAGGAGCTCATCAACAACTACTGCATCGCCTACAAGGAAGAGGCGGCACGCAGCAAGCGGGCGCTTGACAAGGTTAAGATCGGTGATGAACTGGCCAACGGCGTCATGCAGCTCGCCAAGGTCTATATCGCCAAGAAGCGCAAGATCACCGTGGGTGACAAGATGGCCGGCCGTCACGGCAACAAGGGTATCGTCGCCAAGATCGTCCGCGAAGAGGACATGCCGTTCCTCGCTGACGGTACGCCGGTCGACATCGTCCTGAACCCGCTGGGCGTGCCTTCCCGTATGAACCTCGGCCAGATCTATGAGACCGTCCTCGGTTGGGCGGGATCCAAGCTCGGCCTGAAGTTCAGCACCCCGATCTTCGACGGTGCCAGCATCGAAGAGATCTGCCGTTACACCGATGAGGCGGGTGTTCCCCGCTTCGGTAAGACGCAGCTCCGCGACGGCGGAACCGGCGACTGGTTCGACCAGCCCGCGACCGTCGGCGTGATCTATATGATCAAGCTCGGCCACATGGTCGACGACAAGATGCACGCCCGTTCGATCGGTCCCTACTCCCTCATCACCCAGCAGCCGCTTGGTGGTAAGGCGCAGTTCGGCGGCCAGCGCTTCGGTGAAATGGAAGTCTGGGCCCTCGAGGCGTTCGGCGCTGCCAACGCCCTGCAGGAGATCCTGACCGTCAAGTCCGACGACGTCACCGGACGGTCCAAGACCTACGAGGCGATCGTCAAGGGTGACCCGATGCCGAACCCCGGCATTCCGGAATCCCTCAACGTCCTCCTCCACGAACTCCGCGGACTCGGACTCAAGGTCACTTTGGATTAATCATTGACAACCCATCTTTGAAATATGCCTACTTTCAACAATAAAGAGAACAAAGTCAAGAGCAATTTCCAGCGGATCAGCATTTCCCTGGCTTCCCCGGAGGACATCATCGCGAGGTCCTGCGGCGAGGTCCTGAAACCGGAAACGGTCAACTACAGGACCTATAAGCCGGAGAAAGACGGTCTTTTCTGCGAGAAGATCTTCGGTCCTACCAAGGATTACGAATGCTATTGCGGAAAATACAAGCGGATCCGCTACCGCGGCATCGTCTGCGACCGGTGCGGCGTCGAAGTGACCGAAAAGAAGGTGCGCAGGGAGCGTATGGGCCATATCACCCTGACCGTCCCCGTCGCCCACATCTGGTACTTCAAGAGCGCCCCGAACAAGATTTCCGCCCTGCTCGGCATGCCGGCCAAGAAGCTGGAGTCCGTCATCTATTATGAGAAGTACGTGGTCATCCGCCCGGGTCAGAGCGGCTGCGAGAAACTCGACCTCCTCTCCGAGGACGAGTACCTCGAAGTCATGGCCCGCATCCCGGAGAACCGCAACCTCGCCGATGACGATCCGGACAAGTTCGTCGCCAAGATGGGCGCGGAGGGTATTTACGACCTCCTCAAGGAGATCGACGTCGTCGCCCTGGCGAAGCAGCTCCGCGAGTCCATGGCCCAGGAGACCTCCCAGCAGCGCAAGGCCGAAATGCTCAAGCGTCTGTCGATCGTCAAGTGGTTCGAAGAGTCCAAGGACATCAACCGTCCCGAATGGATGATCATGAAGGTGATCCCGGTTATTCCGCCGGATCTCCGTCCGCTCGTCCCGCTCGATGGCGGCCGTTTCGCCACTTCCGACATCAATGACCTGTACCGTCGCGTCATCATCCGCAACAACCGCCTCAAGCGGCTCATCGAGATCCAGGCTCCGGAGGTCATCCTCCGCAACGAGAAGCGCATGCTCCAGGAAGCGGTCGACTCCCTCTTCGACAACTCGAAGAAATCCAGTGCCGTCAAGAGCGAAAGCAACCGCGCCCTGAAGTCCCTGTCTGATTCCCTGAAGGGTAAGCAGGGCCGCTTCCGCCAGAACCTGCTCGGTAAACGTGTCGACTACTCCGCCCGTTCGGTTATCGTCGTCGGACCGGAGCTGAACATGCACGAGTGCGGTCTGCCGAAGTACATGGCCGCCGAGCTTTACAAGCCGTTCATCATCCGCAAGCTCATCGAGCGCGGCATCGTCAAGACCGTGAAGTCCGCCAAGAAGATCGTCGACCGCAAGGACGCCGTCATCTGGGATATTCTCGAGAATGTGATGAAGGGACATCCGGTCCTGCTGAACCGTGCCCCTACCCTGCACCGCCTCGGTATCCAGGCTTTCCAGCCGCGCATGATCGAAGGCAAGGCCATCCAGCTGCATCCGCTCGCCTGTACCGCTTTCAACGCGGACTTCGACGGTGACCAGATGGCTGTCCACCTTCCGCTCGGCAACGCCGCCATCATGGAAGCCCAGCTCCTGATGCTCGGAAGCCAGAACATCCTTAACCCGGCCAACGGAAGCCCGATCACCGTTCCTTCCCAGGATATGGTCCTCGGTCTGTACTACATCACCAAGATCCGTCCGGGCGCCAAGGGTGAAGGCATGACTTTCTACGGACCTGAAGAGGTGATCATCGCCCTCGACGAGAAGGCGATCGAGCTCCATGCGAAGATCCGTGTCCGTATCCCGGTCGACAAGAACGACGCTTCCAAGGGCATGCAGCTCGTGGAAACGACCGCCGGCCGTATCATCGTCAACCAGTATGTTCCGGATGAAGTTCCGTTCGTCAACGAGGTGCTGGGCAAAAAGGCCCTCCGCAACATCATTACGAACGTCATCAAGCATACCGGTGTGACCCGTACCGCCAAGTTCCTGGATGATATCAAGAACCTCGGTTACGACCGGGCGTTCCGTGCCGGTATCTCCTTCAACCTCGGCGATGTGCTGATCCCGCCGGAGAAGACCGCCCTCATCGACCAGGGCTACCGCCAGGTCGAAGATATCAAGGGTAACTTCGCCATGGGTTTCATCACCAACAACGAACGCTACAACAAGGTCATCGACCTGTGGACGTCCATTGACAACAAGCTGACGGAAATCGTCAAGAACCAGATCTCGGCAGACCAGCAGGGCTTCAACCCGGTCTACATGATGCTGGATTCCGGTGCCCGTGGTTCCACGCAGCAGATCAAACAGCTCTGCGGCATGCGTGGCCTGATGGCGAAACCGCAGAAGTCCGGTGCCGCCGGAGCGGAGATTATCGAGAACCCGATCGTGTCCAACCTGAAGGAAGGCATGACGGTGTTGGAATACTTCATCTCCACCCACGGTGCCCGTAAGGGTCTGGCCGATACCGCTTTGAAGACTGCGGATGCCGGTTACCTGACCCGTCGTCTGGTCGACGTTTCCCACGACGTGATCATCACCGAGGAAGACTGCGGAACCCTCCGCGGCCTCATCGCCACCGCCATCAAGAACAAAGACGAAGTCGTCGAGTCCCTGGGTGAGCGCATCCTCGGCCGTACCTCCGTCCACGATATTTTCAACCCGCTCACGGGCGAACTGATCATCCGGGCCGGCGAAGAAATCCGCGAGGATACCGCCTCCCTGATCGACTCCCTCCCGATCGAACAGGTCGAAATCCGTTCCGTCCTCACCTGCGAATCCCGCAAGGGCGTCTGCGCCAAGTGCTACGGACGCAACCTGGCGACCAGCCGCATGGTCGAAAAGGGCGAAGTGGTCGGTGTCATCGCAGCCCAGTCCATCGGTGAGCCGGGTACCCAGCTGACCCTCCGTACCTTCCACGTCGGTGGTACCGCATCTTCCGCTGCGGCCGACTCCTCCATCGAGTCCAAGTACAACGGCAAGCTGCAGTTCGAGGAACTCCGTACCATCCAGCGTGTTGCCGATGACGGTTCCGTCCAGGACATCGTCGTCAGCCGCATGACCGAACTCCGCATCATTGACGAGAATACCGGCATCACCTTCTCCCAGTACGACGTGCCTTACGGCTCGACCCTGTACAAGAAGGACGGTGACACCGTCGTCAAGGGCGACCTGATCTGCGAATGGGATCCGTACAATGCCACGACTATCGTCGAAACCGGCGGTACCGTCCGCTTCGAGAACATGATCGAGAAGGTCACCTACGTTGCCGAGGTCAACGAACTGACCGGCGCAGCCAGCGACAAGCTCATCATCGAAAGCCGCGACAAGACCAAGAACCCGTCCATGCACATCCTGGATGAGAACGGCAATATCCTGCGGTCCTTCAACCTCCCGGTCGGGGCCCATGTCCTGCCGTCCGACGGACAGGTCCTCAAGGCCGGCGACGTGGCCATCAAGATCCCGCGCGCCATCGGTAAGTCCAGCGATATCACCGGCGGTCTCCCGCGTGTCACCGAGCTCTTCGAGGCCCGTACCCCGTCCAGCCCGGCCATCATTTCCGAGATCAACGGCGAAGTCATCATGGGCAAGGTCAAGCGTGGCAACCGCGAGATCGTCGTCCGCAACAAGAGCGGTGTCGAGAAGCACTACCTGGTTCCGCTGACCAAGCAAATCCTGGTACAGGAGAACGACTATGTCAAGGCAGGTACGCGCCTGTCCGACGGCGGCATCTCCCCGACCGACATCCTCAACGTGCTCGGACCGGTCAAGGCCCAGGAATACATTGTCAACGAGGTCCAGGCGGTCTACCGTCTGCAAGGTGTAAAGATCAACGACAAGCACTTTGAGATCATCGTCCGCCAGATGATGCGCAAGGTCCAGATCGGCGACCCTGGCGATACCGAATTCCTCCCCGAGGAACTGGTCGACAAGTGGAAGTTCATGGACACCAACGACGCCATCTACGGCAAGTACTATGTCGTCAGCACCGGCGGTTCGCAGAAGTATGAAGTGGGTGACATCATCTCCGTCCGCGACATGCGCAACGAGAATGCCTCCCTCGAACGTCAGGGCCAGGAGCTGATGGCGGTCCGCGAGGCCCGTCCGGCCACGGCCAGCCAGGTGCTCCAGGGTATCACCCGTGCAGCCCTCAAGACCGACAGCTTCATCTCCGCAGCCTCCTTCCAGGAGACCACCAAGGTCCTTTCCGAAGCGGCGATCCGTGCCCGCGTGGACAACCTCGAAGGCCTCAAGGAGAACGTCATCAGCGGTCACCTCATTCCGGCCGGTACCGGTCTGAAAGAGTACCAGGATATCGTCGTCGGCAGCAAGGCCGATTACGAAGCCGAGATGAACGACCTGTAGTCCAAGCGTTCAGAACACGCAGCAGGGCGGCCCGAACGGGTCGCCCTGCTTGTTTATCATCAAAAAGGAGAACTATCCCTGTTTCTTCCGGAGGAAGCACTCGATGGTATTCTCCATCAGGCAGGCGATGGTCATCGGCCCTACACCGCCGGGAACGGGCGTAATGACAGAAGCTTTCGGCTCGATGGCTTCGAAATCCACATCGCCGACAAGTTTCCCGGTTTCCGGATCCCGGTTGACGCCGACATCGATCACGACGGTGCCCGGAGAAACCATGTCAGCAGTCACGAACTTCGGACGGCCGATCGCCACCACGAGGATTTCCGCCTCGCGGGTCACGGCACCCAAATCCTTCGTGCGGGAATGGCAGATGGTCACGGTGGCGTTGCGGTCCAGCAGCAACTTGGCGACCGGCAGGCCGACAATCTGGCTGCGGCCGATCACGACGGCGCGCTTGCCCTTGATTTCCACGCCGGCTTCATCCAGCATGCGGATGATGCCTTTCGGAGTGCAGGCAACCGTGCAGGGCTGTTTCATCCAAAGAGCAGCCACGTTGAGCGGATGGAATCCGTCGACGTCTTTGTCTTTACGGATGGCGTTGATGATGGTCGCCTCGTCGATGTGGTCCGGCAGCGGCAGCTGAACCAGGATACCGTCCACACCGTCATCGTTGTTCAGGCCCTCGATGATATCCAGGAGCTCCTGCTCGGTGATGGTCGCCGGTTTGACGATGGTCGTATTCCGGATACCGACCACTTCGCACGCCTTGCCTTTGCCGCGCACGTAAGACTGGCTGGCCGGATCGTCACCCACGAGGATAACGACCAGATGGGGCACACGGCCGTATTTGACAGGGAATTCGGCCACCTGGGCAGCCATGTCCGCCTTCATGCGGGCTGAGAGTTCTTTTCCACTGATAATCATGGTAGAAGGGTTTGGGTGCGCAAATATAGCCATTTTTTCGTATATTCGCAGGATTAAAAAACCCATGACCATGCGAGACTTGTTCTTAACCAATACCCTGACCCACAAAAAGGAACTCTTCGTCCCCATCCACCCCGGACATGCCGGCATGTATGTCTGCGGACCGACCGTCTACGGGGACGCCCACCTGGGCCATGCCCGCCCGGGCGTGACCTATGACGTCCTGCAGAAACTCCTCCGCCACCTGGGTTACAAGGTGCGCTATGTCCGCAACATCACGGATGTAGGCCACCTGGAGCACGATGCGGACGAAGGCGAGGACAAGATCGCCAAGAAGGCCCGGCTGGAGGAGCTGGAGCCCATGGAGGTCGTGCAGACCTATACCTTCCGCTACCACGAGGCCATGCGCCTGCTGAACGTGGCTCCGCCCTCGATCGAGCCGCATGCCTCCGGCCACGTCATCGAGCAGATCGAGACCATCAAGAAGATCCTGAAAGCGGGCTATGCCTACGAGAGCAACGGTTCCATCTATTTCGACGTCGAGAAATACAACAAGGACCACCATTACGGCATCCTGTCCGGCCGCACGCTGGACGACACCCTGGAGGGAACGCGGGCCCTGGACGGCCAGTCCGACAAGAAGGCTCCCTATGATTTCGCCCTCTGGAAGAAGGCGGAGCCGCAGCACATCATGAAGTGGCCGTCCCCGTGGGGCGAAGGTTTCCCGGGCTGGCACCTGGAGTGCTCGGTCATGGGCGAGAAATACCTGGGAAAGGAGTTTGACATCCACGGCGGCGGCATGGACCTGATGTTCCCGCACCATGAGTGCGAGATCGCCCAGAACGTCGCGTCCCGGGGCACCAGCGGCGTGCATTACTGGGTCCACAACAACATGATCACCATCAATGGACAGAAGATGGGCAAGTCGCTGGGCAATTTCATCACCCTGCCGCAGCTCTTCGCCGGAGACCATCCGAAGCTCGCGCAGGCCTACTCCCCAATGACCATCCGGTTCTTCATCCTCCAGGCCCACTATCGCGGCACGCTTGACTTCTCCAATGAAGCGCTGCAAGCGGCTGAGAAGGGTCTCAAGCGGATCCTGCAGGCCTACAAGGACCTGGTGAAGCTGGCGGGTGCCAAGCCGTTGGCGCTCGAGTATGGCGAATACATCAACGCCGTTGCTCCGGACCACGCTCCGGAAGGTCTTTCCGCCGAAGTGGCGGAGCTCTTCGAAAACGTCTACAAGGCCCTGTGCGATGACCTGAACACCCCGGTGGCCCTGGCGCATATCTTCGATGCCGTCCGGATCATCAATTCCGCGAAGGAAGGCAAGGCGAAGCTTGCCCAGGCCGACCTGCGGGCCCTGATGCAACTGTTTGACAACGTGGTCTTCGGCGTGCTGGGTCTCAAGGACGAAGCGGCGGAAGGCACGGACCAGAAAGTGGTGGCGGGCCTGATGGACATGGTGCTGGAAGAGCGGGCAGCGGCCAAGGCTGCCAAGGATTGGCCGAAGAGCGATGCGATCCGGGATGCCCTGGGCGCTCTGGGCATCACTGTCAAGGATACCAAGAACGGTCCCGAATGGACCTTGGAATAAATCATTCAGACTGACCCCATGAAGCTGATATCGTGGAATGTGAACGGGCTGCGGGCCTGTGCCGGGAAGGGGTTCGCCGAGGCGTTCAAGGCCCTGGATGCGGATTTCTTCTGCCTGCAGGAGACCAAGATGCAGGAGGGCCAGCTGGACCTGGAGTTCGAGGGCTACCGCTCCTATTGGAACTACGCCGACAAGAAAGGCTATTCCGGAACGGCCATCTACACGCGGGAGGAGCCGCTGTCGGTAAGCTACGGCATGGGCATCGATGAACATGACCACGAAGGACGGGTCATCACCCTGGAAATGCCGGATTTCTACCTGGTCTGCGTCTATGTTCCGAACAGCCAGGACGGCCTGCGGCGTCTGGACTACCGGATGTGCTGGGAAGATGACTTCCGCGCATACCTCTGCGGACTGGCCTCCCGGAAAGGCGTCGTCGTTTGCGGCGACATGAATGTTGCACACCAGGAAATCGACCTGAAGAACCCTTCCACGAACCGCCGGAACGCCGGTTTCACCGATGAGGAGCGGGCCAAATTCAGCGAGTTGCTGCAGGCCGGATTCATCGATTCCTGGCGGTCTCTCAACCCCGGCGTCGTCAAATATTCCTGGTGGTCTTACCGGTTCCAGGCCCGTGTGAAAGATGTCGGGTGGCGGATCGATTACTTCCTTGTCTCCGACAACCTGCGGGAACGGATTGCCGGCGCCGAAATCCACAATGAGATCTTCGGCTCCGACCATTGTCCGGTCGAACTGATTCTTCGATAACTATTTCCGGAGGGTCTCGTGCAGGAAACTCCAGCCGCCGGCGAGGACTTGCATGAGGGCCTGGGACTCATGGCTGAGGGTGGCCCAGATCAGGCCGACCTCGGTTGGAATGCCGTATAACGTGGAGAGGGAGAGGGAGATCAGATAATGGTAGGCACCGAAGCCGCCGGGGACAGGAACCACCGTACTGATGGAACCGACCACCATCAGGAAAAGGGCATCCGTCAAGGTCAGCGCCTCAAAACCCGGGAGCCGGCCCTGGACAGCTTCCAGGACGCAGACACTGGTCATCCAATAGCAACCCCAGATCAGCAGTGTATACAGGATGAACTTCCACCAACCCTTCATCTTCAGGCAACTGCCGATCCCCTTGAGAATTCCTTCGAAGAAACCCCATATTTTGCCGCAGAGGGCGTTCCGGTCGCGGAAGAACCAGATAAGACATAGGGCGAGGGCCATGGCCAGGACAGCTCCGACAAGCAACCAGGGAACATCCGGCTTCATGCCCGCCTCGTTGGCACCCAAGACCTGGGAGAACCGCCCGCCCATAGGAAGGAGCATGATCAGGACCAGCAGGCCAAGGGTCAGCATATCCCAGATCCGGTCGACCAGGACGGTTCCGAACACCTTGTCAAAAGAGGCCAGGCGCTGTCCCCCTTCGTCCTTGGCGGAATGACGCGTTATATAACCACAGCGTACAATCTCTCCAAGCCGGGGCAGGACCATATTGGCCACATAACTGATATTCACCGCATTGAAACATGTGGCCCGCCGTGTTGTCGCATCGATGGGCAGTAACAGCTCGCGCCACCGGATCCCGCGCAGCCAATAGGAGAACAGGCCGAACAGCATCCCGGCCAGAACCCATTCCCACCGGCAGGATTTCACGCCCTGCCAGAAATCTGACCAGGCGATTCCCCGGAAGGAAAAGCCCAGCAAGACCACGGCCAGCACCGCGGAAAGCACGTAACCCAGGATATCCCGTATCTTCTTCTCCATAATTCGACAATACAAATGTACGGAAAATCAATAATAATGCCTAAATTTGTAGGTTGCAACTCGTAGAATCATGAAGTCAATCCTCGGAATCGGCAATGCCCTGACGGATATCCTGGCCATCCTGCCGGATGAAACCCTGCTGCAGAAATACCACCTGCCGCTGGGCAGCATGCAGCATGTGGACATGGAGACCGGTGACCGCATCTGGGATGCGCTCAAGGAATACGGCGTCAAATACGTTCCCGGAGGCTCCGCCGCCAATACGATCACCTGCACCGCCATCTTCGGCATGCCTTCCGGCTACATCGGCAAGATCGGCAACGATGAACTGGGCAACCTGTTCAAGAGCACGATGGAGCAGTACGGCGTCCAGGCAAGGATGCTCTACGGCACCAAATCGTCCGGCCGCTGCATGGTCTTCATCACCGGCGCCAACGCCGAACGGACCTTCGCCGACTACATGGGCGCGACCCTTGAGCTCGGTCCGGAAGACCTCCGCCCGGAGTTCTTCGAAGGATATGACTATTTCCACATCGAAGGGTATCTCGTCCAGAACCAGGAATTGATATCAACCGCCGCCCGGATGGCCAAAGCCGCCGGCTGCATCATCTCGATCGACATGGCGTCCTACAATGTCGTCGAGTCCAACGATGCCTTCTTCCACAACCTGGTCGAGAATTACGTGGACATCGTCTTCGCCAATGAGTCCGAAGCCAAGGCCTTCACCAAGATGGAGCCCCGGCAGGCCCTGGACGAACTCGCCCGGCAATGCCGGATCGCCGTCGTCAAGGTCGGCAAGGAAGGTTCCATGGTGAAGAGCGGGGACGAGTACCATTTCATCGAGCCCTGGCCGGCCGATCCGATCGACGCCACCGGCGCCGGAGACACCTATGCCGCCGGCTTCCTTTACGCCCATTCTCTCGGCATGCCGCTGAAGGTATGCGGAGAGATCGGTTCCATCATCGCCGCCAAGGTTGTTGAAGTGGTCGGCACGAAAATCGACATCCCCCGCTGGCGGGATGCCAAGCAGGAAATCCGCGACCTGATCGCGGCCAATACGAAGTAAAATCCTATGGTTGATTCAGTAAAAAGCTTCTTCCGGAAGAAATACCTCAAGAAATTCGAGAGCAAGGCCCCCACTGGCATCTTGCCGATGAGCCAGGTTAAATCCGCTGTCGCGTTCATTGACGTGGAGGACACCTCCTTTGACGCCTGCAAGATTGCCCTGCAGGCCTTTTTCCGGGATTATGGCATCAAGGGCGAAATCTTCTTCTTCGACTTCCGCAAGATCGGCAGCGAGGAGCGCCTGATCACCAGCATCACCAATACCGTCCTCAAAAAAGACCTCGACTGGTGCGGCAAGCCGTCCCGCGAGAAGATCGACCTGATGCTCGGCACCGAGGCCGACCTCTTCATCTCCCTGATCCGCGGCACCGACTATCCCCTGGAATTCATGGCAAAATGTTCCCAGGCCAAGTTCAAGGTCGGCCGCGTCCAGCTGCCCGGCAACACCTTCGACCTGATCGTTTCCGATCCGGCCGAGCGGCCGCTCAACGAAAAAGAGAGTTTCGATGCCATGCGGCAGTTCCTCGCCAAGATCAAATAGCAAATGCTCAAGAAGTACCTGATCGTCTTCCTGATTTCGATGGTCCCGCTGATCGAACTGCGCGGCGCCATCCCCTATGCCGTCGGTTTCAACCTCCCGCTCATCCCCTCCTACATCATCGCCATCATCGGCAATATGCTTCCGGTCCCCTTCATTTTTTTGTTCGGACGGAAAATGCTGGAATGGGGCAAGGATAAACCGCTGATCGGCGGCTTCTTCCGCTGGTGCCTGGAGAAAGGCGAGAAAGCCGGCGCCAAGCTCGAAGCCAAGGCCGGCCGGGGTCTGTACATCGCCCTGCTGCTGTTCGTAGGCATTCCCCTGCCCGGAACGGGAGCCTGGTCCGGCACCCTGGCCGCCAGCATCCTGAACATGGACTTCCGCAAGAGCGTGGTCTATGTGACCCTCGGCGTCCTGCTGGCCGGCATCATCATGCTGGCCGCCTCCCTCGGCGTCTTCGGCGCCATTTCCCTGGTGAAATAGCCGATCCCTCGACATGGGCCGGAGGCTTGCATTCCCAAGAAAATATTGTAACTTTGCAGTCTCAATTCCAAAGAGTATGGTTCCGTAGCTCAGCTGGATAGAGCAACAGCCTTCTAAGCTGTGGGTCTTGGGTTCGAATCCCAACGGAATCACATGAAGAAAGCAGCCCTCCGGAGTTGCTTTTTTCATTTCTTCACTTTACCGCAACATCGGGAGTACCTCCCGGATATCCCCGTCGTTCCGCAGGAGCGGCGAAGGTCAGCAGGACCAGCAGGGAAAGCAGGAAAGATCGGATTCTCATGTTCATCGGAATGTTTTCTGTCTGCGAAGATAGTGCTTTTTGTGTGGAAAATCGTACATTTGTGACGTAACGGAAGATCTACGCTTATGAACAGGGAATCCCTTTTCGCCGGTATCTTGATCGGGCTCGGAGCCTATGGCTTCCTCGCCCTGGGCGGCATCCCCGGCGCCGTCATCTTTGCGTTCGGACTCATGTCCGTCATCTATTTCGGCGTTCCGCTCTACACGGGCAAGGCCGGCGTCATCAACGATATCTGGGCCCTGACGAAGATCTGGTTCTTCAATGTCGTGGGCTGCGTCCTGCTGGGCCTGCTGGCCTGGTACCTGGGCGGCGAGCCCCAGGCGCGGGCCGAGACGGTCGTAGCCGGGCGTATTGCGGCGGGGCCCGTGCGGGCTTTCCTCCGGGCCGTGGGCTGCGGACTGATCATCGACTGCTGCGTCTATCTTTCCAAGGAAAAGGGATCCATGCTCCCGGTGCTGTTCGGCGTACCCCTCTTCATCGTCAGCGGTTTCTACCACTCCATCGCCGACGTGGTCTACATCGTCGCCGCCATGGACTGGAGCCCGGCCCTGCTGTGGTACTACCCCATTATCGTCCTGGGCAATTACGCCGGCTGCAACGTACGCCGCGTCGTTCTTCCTAAAAAAGCCTGACGTTGCAACGCCAGGCTTGAAAAGGTCTTTTATCCGATAAACGAAGCGAAATAACCCGGGAAGAGAACGTTGGTGATCAGGTAGCCAACGATTGTCGAAACGATCACGCAGATCAGGCCCGGCATCATGAAACTGTGGTTGAGCAGGTACTTGCCGATCACGGTCGTGCCGCTGCGGTCGAAATTCACCGTGGCGATATCGGACGGATAGTTCGGGATGAAGAAGTAGCCGTAGACGCTCGGCAGCACACCCAGCAGCACCGGCCCGGCGATGCCGAGTTTATAGGCCAGCGGCAGCATGGCAACGACCACGGCGCCTTGCGAGTTGATCAGCACGGATACCAGGAAAAAGACAAAGGCAATGGACCAGGGGTACTGGGCGACAATCCCTTGCAGGCCTTCCTGCATCACATCCGTATAATTGCTGAAATAGGTATCCGCCAGCCAGGCGATGCCGTAGATGGCCACGACCGCCACCATGCCGGACTGCCAGACGGCACCGGCGACGGCCTTCTTCGGCTTGGCCTTGAAGGCCACGATCATGACGGCGGCGGCACTGATCATGATGATCTGGATGATGGTGTTCATCTTCGGGATCCGGGAAATGGTAGCCAGCGTATCCGCATCCACGAAGAACTGCACGCAAGCGAAGGCGACGATCACGGCCAGCGCAGTCAGGAACACATAGACGCTGCCCTTCGCCTCCTTGGTGATGGTCTTGTCCAGGGTCGTAGCCGTCTCACCGAACATAAATTTGTTGGTCTCGGGGTCGGCCAGCCGTTTCTGGAACTCGGGATCCTTGTCCAGGTCCAGGCCGCGGTGGTAGGAGGCGGCAGCCGCCGCCATCAGGCCGCACAGACAGGACGGGATGGTCACCATCAGGATCTGCGGGATGGCGACATTATACCCGTTGGCATTGGAAATCGTCATGAAGGCAACCACGGCCGCCGCAATCGGCGAGCAGGTGATACCGACCTGCGAGGCGATCGAGGCCACACCGCAAGGGCGCTCGGGCCGGATGCCTTTCTTCAGGGCGATGTCGCAGATGATCGGCATGAGGGTATAGACCACATGGCCGGTACCGACGAGGACGGTCAGGAAGAAGGTGCAGAGCGGAGCCAGGAAAGTGATGTGGTCCGGGTGCTTTCGGAGCATCTTCTCCGCCACCTGGATCATCCAATCCATACCGCCCGAAGCCTGCAGGATACCTGCGCAGGTCACGGCCGCGATGATGATGTAGATGACATCCGTCGGAGGGGTGCCCGGTTTCAAGCCGAAGCCAAAGACAAGGATGGCGAGACCGATGCCGGAAATAGCACCGAGGGCGAGGCTGCCGTACCGCGAGCCAACATAAAGGGCTGCCAAGACAATAAGCAGCTGGACAATCATGAGAGCCATATCGTTAGGAGTTAAATGCAATCCGCCGCAACCGGAGCGGCAGTCGTGTAAATATAGGGAAAAAAACGTATCTTTGTAATCGCATTGCAAGAAAAAAAGACAATGGAATTCGACAATACGATCAAATTGAAAGAGGCCGGTTCGCTCGACTTCACGTCGGACCAGCCCTTTGAATCGGTCCACAAGCAGCTCTGGGATATCTGCAGCGGCCGGTCCTCCCATGTGGGGGACGGCGGCAACGGGGAATACTGGCTGGACTACCCGGCGCCGCTTCGTACCCGCCATCTGGTGGTCAATCTCGAAGAGACGGATCCCGGACAGTTCCGCCTCCGCCTGCGCGCCGGCAGCAAGCCCGACTATCTGTGCGATGTACTGCTCGGATTCCTGGTCCTGGCCGCCTTCTGGTGCCTGGGCAAACTCTTCGTCCCCGCCCCTTCCTTCCTCTATATCCTGGGATTCATCGCCGCCGTCGCCGCGGCGGCCGGACTTTATGTCTGGTCTGGCAAGGGTTTTGGAGGGAAAGAAACGGCCGCGCTGACAGAGGCTGTCAGGGAGGCCTTCCACACAGAAAAAGCATAGAGATCGATATGATGAAAAAGTTTTTGCTCGCCGCATTGGCCGCCTTGCTGCTGGCCGGGACGGCTGCCTCCGCGCAGGACCTGCTGCGCTACAACTACAAGAAAAACGGTTATGTCTATACCGGCACCGAAAGAATCCGTGTCACCGGTTCCGGCGGCGCCAACCCCATGCAGCTGAAGCTCAGCCGCGTAGCCTTCCCCGACGGGGCGGCAATCTATGTCCTCCACATCGATTTTGAGTCCTCCAGCGCCTGGAAGATCCCGAAAAACGCCCCGCTGACCATCCGTACGACCGCCGGGAAGACGGTCATCTCCAAGAACAACACCGATGCACCCAACCTCATTGCGCCGCAGGGCATCCGTGCCGAAAACGGCAGCAAGACCTGGTGGAACTACGGAGAATACTATTTCGAACTTGCGGATATCCAGAAAATCTGCGTCGGCGTAGCCAGCGTAGACGTCCAGCGCCGCTGGTCTTCCGACGGCGTGATCAAGGTCACCTACAAGAACGACGAATTCGGGAAAGCCGTTTTCAAACAGTTTGAGGCCCTTGAGGCCGCACCGGCCCCGAAGGCCGAACTGGGCAGCCAGCTGGCCTCCGTCAGCGACCAGGGCGGCAACCGCATGGTCGACACCAAGACCTTGAGTGTCAATGCCCAATTGTCCGCATCCCTGGGTTATGTCTACTATGCCTCCGGCAACAATGAATCTTATGAGCTCAACCTGCTGGTCCCGGGCAAGGAAGTCCCGCTGGACGGAGCGGTCGACATCGTGACCACCTCCGGCGCCACCCTCCATCTCAAACAGGAGAAAGGACAGGAAGCCGGCCGCGTCACCTGCTACCCGGATGCAGAGCAGCTCAAGCGCATGGCCAAAGGCGTGAGCCGCATGACCCTGCAGACCACCTCCGGAACCGTCAACCTGACCTTCCCGGACAAGGCTTTCGCCACGACCATCGACAAACTCTATAACGCCCTCCAGACGGCCGCTATCCTGTAACGGCTGAAAATGAACCTGCAGAATCCCCCCAATGAACACATACAGAGCACTGACTGCCGGAGAAATCCAGCAGCTGGAAGAAAACGGATGCCGGAGCACCGACTGGACCCGCGTCCGAGTCAACTGGACCAATGACAAGTCCATCCGAAATGTCTGCGATGCCAAGTTTTCCGGCGATGTCCGGCTCGGCATCTTCGAAAAGGAATTCATCCTGCCCGGCGGCGTCCCTTGCATCTGCGGCGTACGTCATGCCCATCTGCACAATGTTACCATCGGGGATAACTGCCTGATCCGCAAGGTCGGAGAATATATCGCCAATTACCAGATCGGTTCCGACTGCCTGATCGACAACATCGATATCATGGCCGTGGAGGGCCGCACCACCTTCGGCGCCGGCACCGAGGTATCCGTCCTCAACGAGACCGGCGGCCGCGAAGTCGTCATCACCGACCGGTTGAGTTCGCAGACCGCCTACATCATGGCCTTGTACCGCCACCGGAAAGGGCTCCACGACAAACTGGCCGAAATTGCCCGCCGCGATGCGGCCCGTATGGCCTCCGGCACGGGTTCGATCGGAAACGGCGTCTCCATCCGCAACTGCGGCACCCTGCTGGACGTCCGCATCGGTGATTTCGCCAAGCTGGAAGGCGTCCGCCGGCTGCGCAACGGCAGCATCTGCAGCAATGCCGATGCGCCCGTCCTGATCGGCAGCGGCGTCATGGCGGAGGACTTCATCATCTGCAGCGGCGCCTCCGTGGAAGACGGCGTCATGCTCAACCGCTGCTTCGTCGGCCAGGCCACCAAACTCGGCCACGGCTATTCCGCCTCCGATTCGCTCTTCTTCTCCAACTGCCAGGGCGAGAACGGAGAGGCCTGCGCCATCTTCGCCGGCCCCTTCACCGTAACCCATCACAAATCCACCCTGCTGATCGCCGGCATGTATTCGTTCATGAACGCCGGTTCCGGATCCAATCAGAGCAACCACATGTACAAGCTCGGCCCGATCCACCAGGGTACCCTGGAGCGCGGCGCCAAAACGGCCTCCGACTCCTATATCCTCTGGCCGGCCCGCGTGGGAGCCTTCTCCCTGGTCATGGGCCGCCATGTCACCCATTCCGACACCTCCGGCCTCCCCTTCTCCTACCTGATCGAGAAGAACAACACGACCTATCTGGCGCCCGGTGTCAACCTGCGCAGCGTCGGCACCATCCGCGATGCCCAGAAATGGCCCAAACGCGATGCCCGGAAGGATCCGGACCGCCTGGACCAGATCAACTACAACCTGCTCAGCCCGTATACGATCCAGAAGATGTTCAAGGGCCGCAAAACCCTGATGAACCTCAAATACGCCTCCGGCGAACTCTCAGACGTCTACTCCTTCCACAGCACGAAGATCACCAACAGCGCCCTGGTCAAAGGCATCGGCTTCTATGAGACGGGTATCAAGAAATTCTTGGGCAACTCCCTGATCAAACGGCTGGAAGACCTGCCTGCCGGCGCCTCCGACGAACAGATCCGGGCCCTGCTCAAACCGACGACCGAAATCGGCCACGGCGACTGGGTCGACCTCAGCGGCCTGATCGCTCCGAAGAGCGAGATCAAGGCCCTGCTCGGAAAAATCGAAGACGGTACCATCACCGAGCTGCAGCAGATGAACGCCGAGTTCGCCCGCATGCACCGGATGTATTATACCTGGGAATGGACCTGGGCCTATGACAAGATCCAGGAGTTTTTCGGCATCAATCCGGCCGAGATGACAGCGGAACAGGCAGCGGACATCGTCCACCAGTGGAAAGATGCGGTCATCGGCCTGGACTGGCAGGTCTATGAGGATGCCAAAAAAGAATTCAACCTGGCGTCCATGACCGGCTTCGGCGCCGACGGTTCCCGGGTGGAGAAGGAACTGGACTTCGAGCATGTGCGCGGCGATTTCGAAAGCAACCCCTTCGTCACGGCCGTCCTAGACCACATCGAAAAGAAAACCGCCCTCGGCGACGATCTGCTCCGACGGCTGGAGCGTTAGAACTGGACGTCAAGCCCCAGGGTGACGCAGAAGGGGCGACGGTCGCGGTGCGTCAGGCGCCAGTTGGCATCGACGCGGAAGATGCGCAGGATGTTGCTCAGGCCGACGCCGGCCTCCAGGTAAGGGGCTCCTTCCAGGGACTGAAGCCCCTCGATCGGAAGCATGACACTGTCTTTCCCGTTGCGGTCCGACAGGCGGCCGAAAGCGGCCTTGAACGTCACGACTTCCCGCCAGTCCCAATCCCGCAGCAACGGCAATTTCCCCAGAATCAATCCATTGAGATTGTGTTCATAGAACACCTCCGCCCAGCGGTCGGAGGCGAACTCAAAGTAATCCATGCAGGAGAATACCCCCTTGTCCAGGAAGTAACCCTGGTTGCCTTCATGCAGCTTCAGCAGCGGATACGGGACGCTTCCATTCAGCATACCGGCATCCAGGTGCAGGAGACCGAAACCGAACGCCCCGCCGGGAACGCGCCAATCCAGGGCCGCCTCGGCCCGGAAGAAACCGTAGTCGTCCGGCGTAATGCCCCGGATACCGCCGATCAGGTCCAGCGACAGGATGGGATAGCGCGTATAGATATACGTCTTGTGGAAGAAGCCGCGGTTGATCCGTTCATCCCATGAAAGCCGGGCGTTGTAGTGCCACTGATTGGTGCTCACGCTCTCCACCGGGGTCCCGTCACGCAGGACCATCGGGACCTGTCCATTCCCGAAGATCCGGCGGGACTCCAACAGGAACGTACTGGAGAAGGAAGGCGAGAACTCATGCTCATAACTGAGTTTCCAAGTGCGGAGCAGGCTGGACCGGTCCGTGCCATGTCCCCCCAGCAGGGAATTGAACATATTGTTGCCGGACATGACGCCGCTCCCCTGGCCCAACTGCGAATAATCCCGCTTGCCGGAAACGCTCAGCTTGCGGGTCTTGTCCCGGCGGATCATCCACTCCACGCCGCCGCCCCACTTCAGGATCCGGTCCTTGAAACCATACCCCAGCGAGCCGGACAAACGGACCTTTTCGCTGAAATCCTTGGTGGTCCGGAAACCCGTCCCGATATGGATGCCTTCCGTCTCATTGCGCGTCACCCAGCTTCCCCACGGGCCGAAGCTGACCGGGAAATCCGGGATCTCGATGAATCCGACCATCAGGGAACGCGTGATGCCGTACAGCCACTTGTAGGACCGGCTTTCCTGGATCCGGTCCACCATCGTGTAGATATCCTCTTCCCGCTGGCTCAGCGGGTAAGGGCGTTCTGCCGCCCAGTCGACCGGCCCGCCCTGCCGCTGCAGGACTTCATCTCCGCCCGCCAGAACCTCTTCCGGGAACACCGGATTGAAATCCGGCTCCCCGTAATGCAGGCTCCGGTTACCCAGGAAAGAGAGCACCTGGGAACTGTCCTTCACGGCAATGGAAAAATCCATGAAGAGACGCTCATCCTCCGGGAACCACTTCCCGGACGGGAGACGATGGTGTTCCTGGTCGATGTTGACGTGTCGGATCCAGTTGATATTCGAGGCTTTGGAAAGCTGTACGTGCACCGAACGGATCGCATAATCCTCCGCATCGATGTCCATCTGCCCGTCGAAAGCCGGCGAAGAAATCAGTTTCTTGGGATGGAAGCGCAAGCAATAGGTCTTCCGCCCGTCAACCAACATGCTGTCTACCAGATAGTAATTGTAGAAAGCATGGCCGTAGGCGGCGACCGGGGAAGGCACGTCGACGCTGAACAGCGGAACCGTGCTCTTGTAGAAATTGGATTTCAGCAGATAATCACCGGTAAACTGCGACAGGAAATTGTCCGGCTCGATACCGGAGATCCGGTTGGCGACGATCACTTCCCGGTCGACGGCAGGCTCCAGGCTGTGGTGCCGCTGGGAGACCGTCTCGGAAATCATGATCGGGATATAGGAGTCGCCGGTCACCGAGGAGGTATCCCGATAGTCCAGGACCGGCTCAAAGGTCTTCTTCAGGAAGGTTTTGGTAACCAACTCCTCCGCGTGGGTGGCATCCAGCTCGATCTTGGAATAGAGCCGGGAGGACCAGCGCTCGTACCGTTCAGGGTCATGGATTTTCCGGTGGGCATCCAGTTCGGCCAGGAAGCGTTTGAGCCGGCGGTTGTCCGGCTTGACAACGGCGGCATTCAGGCTTTCCCGGTCCGGCTCCAGGCGGAAATCAACCTGAGTGAAAGCCCCGGCCTGGACCGGTATCGACTGCGGGAGATACCCCAGCAGATGGGCCGTCAGGACGGTTGCCGACGGATCCCGCGTCTCGATGGAATACCGGCCGTCCATGTCGGTGGAGATGCCGATGGTCGTCCCGTCGAAATACACCCCGACAAAGGGGACCGGCTCCCCGGTTGAAGCATCGGTCACGGTGCCCCGGACCTTGGTCGTCTGCGCCCACGATACGAGGCAACAGGCCAAGGCCAGCACGGTCACCAGGAAGGACCGCAGGATTCCCTTATCAGCAATACAAACCACCGTTGATGGATATACATTCGCCCGTCACATACGAGGCTTCTTTGGAAGCCAGGAAGCCGACCACGGCCGCCACTTCTTCCGGACGGCCGAAGCGCGCCGCCGGGATGTCTTTGCTCAAGGCCTTTTCATCCAGGCCGTCCGTCATGTCGGAGGAAATGAAGCCCGGAGCCACGGCATTGACCGTGATGTTCTTGCGGGCCACCTCCTGAGCCAGGGCCTTGGTCGCGGCGATCAGGCCGCCCTTGGCCGCCGAGTAATTGACCTGGCCGGGAAGTCCTTTCAGTCCGGACAGCGAAGCGACATTGACGATACGGCCGTATTTTTTCAGCACCATGGGCTGCAGGACCGCACGGGTCACATGGTAGAAGCTGTCCAGGTTGGTCCGCAGGACCGTGTCCCATTCCGACTCTTCCAGCCAGATCATCAGGTTGTCCCGCCGGATGCCGGCATTGTTGACCAGCACCTCGATATACGCATCGGGATGGGCCTGCTGCCAACTGCTGATGGCCGACGCGACCGCCTCCTTGTCCCCGACATCGAAGCGCAGGAGTTCCCCGCTGCCGCCGGCCGCCTCCAAAAGGGAGAGCGTCTGAAGGGCAGCCGCCTCATTGGATACATAATTGACCAGGACATGGTAACCCATCTCCCCCAGTTTCAGGCTGATAGCCCGGCCGATGCCGCGGCTGCCGCCGGTAACCAACGCATATCTCATAAACCAAAGTCTTCTTCTATCTTGTCATAGCCCAGGATCTGGGCGCAGGTGTGCAGGGCCGTCATGCTGACTCCCAGGACACCGTGCAGGTTCACATTCTGTCCGGTCAGGTACAGTCCCGGGACCGGGGTCCGCGGACTGAGGAAAGTCAGCTCCGGGCTGTGGAAATCCTTCCGGATCCCGAAGGCCGACGCCGAGCCCGTATAGGCCTGCCAGGTCAGCGGTGAACTGGTATACACCGCTTCGATGGCGTCGGGAAGCGCGGGCAGCCGCCGGGCCGCCTGAAGGATACACTGCTGCGCCAATTCCTTTTTCCAAACCGTATAATCCGATCCCCGCCGGGAAGGCCATTCCCTCACCGGCAGCAACAACTCCACGGTCTCCGCCCAGTCGCCTTTCGGAACACGGAAATGGACCAGCATCCCGTCTTCGAAGGAAATACTGTGGTCCACATACCGCAAACGCTCCGGTTTCAGGCCGATATGAACCGAAAAAACCCCGTAGCTCTCCGGCAGCCGGGCCAGCCGCCGTGCATAAACCGGGCGAATCGCTGGGACCAGGGCCGCCGTCACAGACGGGGGGAGGTCGGATATAATATGATCCGCTTCAAAAATCTCGCCATCCTGCGTCGTAACCCGGCCGGAGTCAATCCGGACCGCTTCTTTCCCGGTCAGGATGCGGCCGCCCAGGGCCCGGATCCGTTCGCACAGCCGCTCCGGTATCTGCATGCTCTCCCCTTCCAGCCGCCACGCGCTCTGGAGGAAGGAGGCGCTGATCTGCGCATAGACATAGAACGGGAGGGTCTCCAGGTCCATGTCCATCCGCAGGGTCCGGCCGCCCAGCACCTTCCGGAGCAGCGGGTCCGGAATCGTCTCCTCCAGGAAAGCAGCCGCCGAACGACGCAGCGACGGCCCGTGGTCGGCACGAAGGTCCCGGATTCCGGAAGCAACCTCCTGCAGGGCAGCCAGATAGGCCGACAGGGCTTTCTCCTGTCCCGGGAACTGTTCCGCCATCCCGGGGACGAATGCCGCATAACCGGAAGGAACCGTCCAGCTCCGCCCGTCAACGATGACCTCTTCGCTGCTGTCCAGCCGCCGCCAGGGAAGGTCCAGCAGGCCATGGTAGCGCATCAGCCACTCCAGCGACTCTCCCGGCCCCAGGCCGCCGACATAGTGCAGGCCCGTGTCAAAGGAATACCGCCCCCGGTGGAAGCCTTGCAGGGCACCGCCGGGTCCCGCCTGTTTTTCAAGGACGGTCACACGGTAGCCGTTGCGTGCCAGGATATGGCCGCATTCCAGGCCGCCGAGGCCCGCCCCTATGACGAGTACGTCAGGCATTCCGGATCACGAGCGTCGAATTGGTCCCTCCGAAACCGAAGGAATTGGAAAGGAATGTATCGAAATGTTTCTCAATCGTTTGCGAAGGAATCAGCAATTTGGCGGAATCCTCATCCGGATGTTCGAAATTGATGTTTCCGCCGATGAAGCCATTCTTCATCATCAGGATCGAATAGATCACCTCGCTCGCCCCGGCCATCCACATTTCGTGGCCGGTCTGGCTCTTGGTGCTGGTCACCTCGGTCCGCTGGTCGCCGAAGACCCGGTAGATGGCCTTGGCTTCGTTGGCGTCCCCGACCAGGGTCGAGGTCGCATGGGCGTTGATGTAGCCGATCTCCCGGATATCCACACCGGAGCGGCGGATGGCCATCTCAAGCGAACGGGCCGGACCGTCCACGTTGGGCGAAGAAATGTGCTCGCCGTTGGAGGAGAATCCATAACCCAGTACCTCGGCGAGGATCGTCGCCCCGCGCCGGCGGGCGCTTTCGTAGCTCTCCAGGACCAGCGTGGCCGCACCGCCGCCGGGAACCAGTCCGTCCCGGTCCCGGTCGAAAGGCCGGCTGGCCCGCTCAGGGGCATCCTCCCTTACGGAGAAGGCCGAGATCCCGTCAAAGGAACCAGTCGCCGCCGGGTTGACTTCCTGCGCCCCGCCGCAGACCACGATGTCCTGCAAGCCGTTCTGGATCAGCAGCGCCCCCAGGCCGATCGCATGGGAACCGCTGGCGCAGGCCCCGGAAACAGTCAGGTTGATGCCGCGCAGGTGGAAGATCACGCCCAGGTTCATCGTCACCGTCGAATTCATGGACTGGAAGATGGCGCCGGAGCCGCAGAGCATCGTATCTTTTTTCTCAACGATCTTCGCCACGGACTTGTAGACCGCATCCGCCGTGCTGTCGTTGCCGTACAGCAGTCCGACCTCATGGCGGTCAATGAAATCCCGGTCGATTCCCGCCTGGGCCAGGGCATCCCGGGTCGCGCAATAGGCATATTGGGCCGGCTCCGGCATATAGACCCGCTGGGAACGCGGGAGTTCGGCTTTGAGTTCCGGAATCGGAAGGGCGGCCGTCAGTCCGGACCGGAAGCCCAGCTGTTTGCGGACCGGGTCCAGTACGATGCCGGACTTGCCCGTATACAGCGAGTCCCGCACCGCATCCAATGTGGTGCCGAGGCAGGACCAGATGCCCATGCCGGTGATGACGACTCTGCGATCTGCAGTCATGATATCAAATCTTAAAGGGTTTGCAAAACAGGTGCTGCATAGGTATCTGTCAGCAGCATACGGATTTCTTCCGGAGCCCCGGGCTCATCGCGCAGCAGCGCCGGCAGGCCGGAGAGGATCTCGTCCAAGTGTCCCTGGAAACGCCGGACATCCGCCTCCGCGTATCGGTCGGCATGAAGGGGCTGGCCGGAAATCAGGTCGGCGGCAACATAGTTGTTGGGATACAGCCGGAAGGCAGGCCGGATCCTTCCGTCCAGCAAATCGCACACCTTCTTGTTGAACCGGTTGTGCGGGAGACCGGCGAAAGGAGCCAGGTCTTCCCTTGTGACGGGAGCGCCGACATGGAAGGCCACGCGGCCTTTGGGCCGCATCACGCCGTCCAGGATGCTGGCCAGGTCTTCGCCGGGCTGCTTGGCATAGGAGCCGTGGTGACGGATGCAGTAGCGCTCGACCGCCTTGCCGAGTTCGCAGGGTTCCCACTCATAAGAGACCGACAGCGGAACGATATGCAGGTCGGCCAGGTTGGAGGCCTGGTCGCCTTTCCCGCTCATCCCGAACATCTTGATGATGCCCTGGTCGGTAAAATCCCGGCCATCCTTGGTCCGGCCGTTCCGCTGGGCGATCCAGACGGATTCCCCTTTGCGGGTCACGGTGTCCCGGATATAGGCGGACAGGCGGCGGGAAGCATCCAGGAAGGCCCGGGGCGAGGACACCGTATCCGGCCGCTCGACCCGGTACATCTTGTTGGATTTGCCGAAATCGATGACGAAATCTCCCGCCATCAGGTTCGCCCCGAAGGAAATCTCCGAGGTCCGGTGGCCGCCACGGGTCAGCAGGACCTGGAAGATGGCGGCATCCAGCGCGATGTCCCGGTGGTTGGAGACGAACAGGTACCGCATCCCGGGATCCAGTTTCTCCAACCCGGTGCAGGTCACGCCGTCCGTAGTCTTCTCCACGATGGACTCGACCACGGGCAGCATGAAGCGAAGCTGGAACTCCTCCGCCGTCCGGCAGCCGCGCACGGCCGCTGCCACCTGCTCTGCGGGGCGTTCCGGGAAGAGCCAGCCGCACACCTTCGGGAACAAGGGATGGTCGGCCATCCGCTGCATCGCAGCGGAAATCTCGGCATCGGTAAACGGACGGATATCGTCAAACATGATGGGCACGTTTGTCAATGAATTTCACAGGTTTACGGGATTTTGCAGGGTAATTGACCGCTGCGACCGCCGCGACCGGCAGGATTTCGATGCGCGGAGCCACGCGGATCCGCGAGCGGAACTTGTCCTTGAGGTCTTTGATGACGTCGAAGGCGGGCTGGTATTTCAGGCCAAGCTGGATCAGCACGTCGTCCGTACCGGCATCGCTGTCCTGGACGATCACCACATAATTCTCCACATAGTCCGTATTGTCCAGCACGTCATTGACGGCCGGCGGATACAGGGTCGTCCCCTTGAGCTTGATCATGTTGTTCTTGCGGCCCACCAGCGGGGTCAGGCGGTAGGACCAGCGGCCGCAGGCACACTGTCCCGTCACCTTCGCCGCCATGTCCCCGGTCCGGAACCGGAGCAGCGGCATCCCCTCGACGCCGAGGGTCGTGACCACCACTTCGCCGACTTCGCCGTCCGGAACCGGCATGTCGTCATCGCCGATGATCTCGACGATAATCAGTTCCGGATGGACGTGCCCTCCGCATCCATGGGGGCATTCGGAAAAGGTCGCGCCCATCTCGGTGGAAGAATAGGTCGCGAAGAGCTCGACATCCCATTTCTCCTTGATCCGGCGGCCCAGCAGGTTCAGGTTGAAATCCTGGTCCCGCAGGCCCTCGCCGATGCCGATGATCCGGCGGACGCTGGAATTCTGATAATCAATCCCATGTTCCTCGGCGTATTGGATCAGCCGCAGGATAAAGGAAGGAACGCACATGATCGTATCCGGTTTCAGCCGCTGGATGGTGTCCCACTGGAGTTCCGGGATGCCGTTTCCCACACGGATCACGCTGGCACCCAGTTCACGCAGGCCCAGGAAATAGGCCAGGCCCGCCATGAAGCGCTTGTCCAGGGTCGTCATCAGCTGAACGATGTCACCCGGCTTGACTCCGGCACAGGCAAACGATTTCTTTTCGTTGTAAGCCAGGCGCTGCAGGTCTTTCTCGGTACAGCCGAAGGTCACCGGATCGCCCAGGGTGCCGGAGGTGGTCACGTAATCCACGATGGCGGATTTCGGGCAGCACAGGAACTCTTCGTTAAACAACTGCAGGTCCTTCTTCTCGGTAAAGGGAATCTTCTGCAGGTCCTCGATCGTACGGATCGAGGCGATGTCGATATGGTACCGGTCGAACATCCGGCGGTAATAGGCGGAGTGCTCTGCCAAATAACGCAGGGCATCGGCCAGCAGGCCTTCCTGGAAGGCCTTGATCTCTTCCGGACTGCGGAATTCAATATCTTGCTCAATCATGGTCATAGTCATTCTTCCATTGTTGGAACCATTCCAAAAATTCATTTTGCCACGCGCCCGTTTCCGGACCCATCTTGGCCGGATCGGCACCGAAACCGTGGCCACCCCGCTGGTAACGGACATACCGGTGGGGCACGCCGGCCGCCGTCAGGGCGGAATCCATCAGGACGGAGTTGTGCCAGTCCACGATGGGATCGTCCGTACAGTTCAGCAGGAACACCGGGGGCATGTCCGCGGGAACGTGCCGTTCCAGCGACAGGGAGTCCCGCATCGGAATCCGGCTTGTCTCGCCCAACAGTCCCTTGCGGGAACGTTTGTGGACATAGCGTTCATCCGTCAGGGTCACGACCGGATAAATTGCGGCTATGAAGTCCGGACGCAGCGACCCCCCGTCCGGCGATCCGTCCCGGTTGAAATCCGTACCGGCAAATTCGCCGGCACTCAGGACCAGGTGACCGCCTGCGGAAAAGCCCATGACCCCGACGGGTCCGGTCTGTTCTTCCCGGACCAGGCGGATCGCCCGCTGGAGGTCGCAGATCATGTCCGGATGCCGGCGGCCGCGCAGCAACAGGCGATAATGGGTAATAAAACTCGGCACACCCGCCACCCGGTAATGCAGGACATAGGCTGCGATACCATTGTCGGCCAGCCACTGGCCGACCTTCGCTCCTTCCGCATCCAGGTCCAGCCAATGGTAGCTGCCTCCCGGGCAGACGACCACCGAAGCGACCGGATCCCCTTCCGGCAGATACCGGTCCATCACGACCTTCCGGGCCGGATGGGCGGTCCCCTCCCGGACCGGGACGGAGCCGGTTCCGGCGAGTAGGGTCAGCAGGAGAACCAGGAGCAGTCTCATACGGCCGCCTCCTCCGCAACCGGTGCGGTGCCATGGATATAGGTCAGGTTTTCCGGCACATCCGGACAACGGACGGCCGTCAGATAAGCATCTTCCTCCGCGATATAGGCTGTCACGCCGATATCCGGCCGGCTCAGGGCCAGCAGCAGGGCGTACACCCCGCAGCCCGCATCCGGCAGCACGGCGGTCCCGGACGGCCGGGCCGCAATCTCCGCAAACACTTCCGGGCGAAGGGCCCGCCGGCACTCCTGCAAGGCGTCATGTCCCTTGTAGACATAGTTGTCCCGCACCCGCGGCGCCAGGTAGGCCGGCGTTTCCCGCTCGCGGCTGACAGCGGCGTATTCCCGTTTATAGAAGGCCCGCATGCTGCGGGTGAACGCAGCCATGTCCCCGTCGGGGACGGTCATGCGCGGGTACACTTTCAGGGAAAGGGCGGCCTGGTGCAGGCAGAAATGGTGCTTGGGAAGGGCGTGGCCGAACCCATGGATCAGCAGCGGCAGGATCTCCAGCCCCAGTTCCCGGGCCGCAAGGAAAGCCCCGCGGTGGAACCGCTGGATATGACAGTCTTCACTGCGCGTCCCTTCCGGGAAGATGGCCACGGAATAGCCGCGTGCGACCAGCCCTTTCATATGGTCGAGGTTCTTGATGATTCCGTTCGAGGCCGGATAGAACTCCGCCTTGTGAATCAGGTAGCCGTACAGAGGGAAATTCCAGACCCAGTCGTTGGTCATGAACACCAACTTGGGCTGGAGGGCCAGCAGGGCCAGTACGTCGAAATGGGACTGGTGGTTGCAGACATACAGGGCCGGTTTGGAGAAGTCTTCGCCGACCGCATTGTCCAGGGAATACGGAGCGCCCGGGATGGTCTTGATCGCCCGGCGGGCTACCTTCATGATGACCCGGTGGTAGCGCAGCCGTTTCTTCTCCGAATCCTTCCCGATCAGGAAATAGCAGAAGGCCCAGGTGCTCAGGACCAGCATGGCTATGAAGAACACCACGCTGATGTAGGCCGTGGAGGCCATCTGGCGGAAGGTCAGGGGGGTCTTGCGGGCCTGGCCCTTGTGCGTGGTCAGCCAGCGGAACACCAGCGGCGGCAGGTAATAGGCCATCAGCACGACCGTGAACATGCCGATCACCGTCACCTGTCCCAGCGAACGCATGGCGGGATGCCGGGCCGTCACCAGCGCGCCGATGCCGATGAACATGATCAGCGCGGACAGGACGACGGCGTTCTTGTAGGAACGCAGGATCTTCTTGCCCGTCGCATACTCGTACATCAGGCCCTCGGTCATGAATATCGTATAGTCGTCTCCCTGGCCGAAGATGAAGGTCGCCAGGATGATGTTGACAATGTTGAACTGCAGGCCGAAAAGCCGCATCGTGCCCAGGATCCAGATCCAGCCCACAGCCAGCGGCAGGAAGGACATCAGGCTGAGTTCCAGGCTCCCGAAGGAGAGCCACAGGAAGAAGAACACAATCAGGCTGCAGATCAGGCCGACCTTGTCGAAATCCTCCGACAGCAGGCCGACCAGCGCACCGGACACATCTCCGGAATGGAAACAGAAGGTCCCCTCCGGCAATCTACCGCGCAAGGCTGCACACGTAGCGTCGGCCTCAACGGAAGGAACCTTCAGGTAATTGACAATCTGCACCTTGTCCTCTCCGGGCAGGAAATGCGCCTGTCCGACGGTCTGGGTCAACGGGGCGAAATGGGAATCCGGACGGACCGTCCACTCCCGGTCCAGCAGGTCCTGGAAGGGCTGGAAGGCCTGCGGGGCGAACCCGGTCCGGGAAGCGGCAACGGCAACGGCGGAGCCGAGGTCCGGATGTCTCTGCAGGAAAGCATTCCAGGCGGAGATCCGCCGGGCCTGCGTTTGTGCGGACGGCAGGAACGGAAGGATGGAAGAGCTGCCCGCAGGCATGGCTTCCGCCCGCTCCAGCGCTTCTTCCGCATCGGCGCCTTCGGCAACGATATACACGGTCCGGAGACTGTCGTTTTCGCCGGAGAGCTCCTGCAGCAGGTCGAAGCCCCGGCTCTGGGCCGGTGTCATGTAGTTGATATGGTGCATGTCTCCGTCGAAGGAGATCCGGGTGCTGAGCACCCAGAAGACGGCGGTCAGGCAGAGGAAGGCCAGGAAACAGAGGGTCCGTCCTTTGCCGGAAAGCCGGACATGGCGGTCCAGGTCCAGTTTCAGGGTCTTTCGCGGCGCGTTGTCCGCCGGTGCGAAGACCGGGAGGAAAACCAGCACGAAGAGGATCGTACCAACCAGCATCATGGCCCCGATGAACCCGAAATCCCGCAGGGCCTGGGCCTTGAGCAGGAGCAGGGACAGGAAGGCGCCGACGGTGGTGATGTTGCCGATCAGCAGCGGATTGACCTGTTCGGCCAGGGCTTTCCGCTTGTCGGGCTGGTATTTCAGGTGGTCGATATAGTGCAGGGGATAATTCACGGCGATGCCGATGATCATCGATCCGATGCCCAGGATGATGATGGACACGCTGGAGCGGAAGAGCGCGATGATGCCCAGCGCGAAGAGGGCGCCGGCGGCGATGGACAGCAGGATCCACAGGACATCGGACCAGCGGCGGTAGGACAGCCACAGGACGATACAGATCAACACAGCGGCCAGCAGCAGGGCCAGGGCACTGTCCTTCTTGATCCGGCGGGCGTTCTCCACGGCGACCTCCGGTCCGCCGGTCGAAGTGACCGTAATCCCGGGACAGGACTCCATGACCTTGGCCTTCACCGTCTCCAGCAAGTTCACCAGTTTCCCGTTCCGGCCGGTCTCGCTGCCACCGAAGGGCGAGGTAAAGAAGACAACGCCGGCCTGGCCGTCCGGGGTCATCAGGAAACCGTCTTCCAAATGGTTTCCACCGGTGGGATTGAGGGCCTCAAGACGTCCCAGGACCGGGGAGAACAGGCCCAGGGGATCCGAGCGGAAATAGGCGGAAGAGAGCGAGGACACCGGAGAATACAGGGCATCGCGGTCTTCTTCCATCCGCTGCGGGACATAGCCGGGCAGTGCCAGCAGGGAGTCCGCCCGCGCAAAGTCTTTTTCCGTCAGGAAATAAGGCCAGTTGGCGGAAAGAAAGGCCAGTACGTCCGTAACGGCGGTGTCTCCGGCTCGTGCCTCCAGGCCCGGAACCAGGCCGGCCGTATCGGTCTCAGCCCAGATTTCCTCAAACGCGGCCATGGCGTCCAGCCGACTGTCCAGATCGCCACCCTCGAAGAAAACCGCCATCCGGTCCTGTCCGCCAAGGCGTTCGTAAACAGCCGAATAGCGACGGCTGTCCGCGCCCTGCGGCAGGAACGCCGAAATGTCTTCGTCATAGTTCATCCGGAGTGCGGACACGGCACAGAGGATTCCCACCGCCAACAGCAAAAGGAAGGCCGTCCTTTTGTGCGACGTCAGGAAGTCATATATGCGCAGTACAGTCTGTTTCATCGGCACTCCGAAATGAAAATATCTTGCATTCCTAAAGAAATGCAAGATAGAAAAAAAATCACATTCGGACAAATGGCCGCGGCCGTCAGCGCAGGTGCCTTTTCAGGAACGAGACCGCCGTCCGGATGACCTCCGGACGCTTTTTCGAGAGGAAATGGTTTTCTCCTTCAAGCAGATGCAGTTCACCGTCCGCATAAATCCCATGGTACTTCTCGCTGTACTGGAAAGGCACGATCCTGTCGTTTTTTCCATGGATCAGGCAGACCGGGCCCGGATAGCCGGCGGAAACCTCGTAGATTGGCAGGGTCTGTGCCACCTGGAAATAAGACCGGCCCACGTAATGGAAGAGCACGAAGAGCCGCCGGGGCGGGTTGGCGGGATCATACTTGCGTCCCATCAGCTCTCCCTTCAGCGCATCATCGCGCAAGACGGCGGCCGGAGCCAGCTGCACCAGGGCGCGTACCTGGTCCTTCAGTTCCCCGGCCAGCATCCCAGCCACGACGCCGCCTTGGGAATGGCCGGCCAAGGCGATCTCTGTCACGAAATCCAGTCCGCGGGCGAAAGCGAACACCCGCCGCGCGTCTTCCAGTTCGGTCAGGACCGTCATGTCCACGAAACGACCATCCGACTTCCCGTGTCCGTCGAAATCGAAACGCAGCGAGGCGATGCCTTCTTCTTCCAGCCGGTCGGCCAGGGACTTCAAAGGCTCGAGGGTCTTGTTGGCCATGAAGCCATGCATCAGGATCACCAGCGGACAGGTCGCGGAGCCCTCCGGACGCTGGAGCAAGGCGCTGATCTTTCCGGCTGCACCCGGGATTGTCAATTTCCGAATCATTTGTTTTTGAATAATTTACGAAGCAGCATGGAAGGATAGCCATAGACCAGGGCCAGCAGGCAGAGGCCGGTGTTAAGCAGGCTGATCCGCGAAAAATCCGCCAGCGGGCGGAAGTGACTGACCCGGTCTTCGGGATAGGCCACGCGCACCGGTACGGGGATCAGCCGTAGTCCGCGCCAGGCCGAAAAGACCAGCAGGGTCAGTTCCGCCTCATAGCGGGCCGTCATCAGCCAGAGCGGCGGAAGGGATTCCAGCGGGTAGAGGCGGAAGCCTGTTTGCGTATCCGGCAGACGGTGCAGGGTCTGGAGGGCGAACCAGAAATTGGAAAACTTATTGGCGAAGGTATTGCCGGACGGCATGCCGTCGGCGGACAAGTTGCGGCTGCCCACGACCAGGGTCCTCGGACCGCCGGCCGCCAGCAGGGCCGGGACATCCTCGGGATAATGCTGTCCGTCGGCATCGAGGGTCACGGCATACCGGAAACCCCGCTCCCGGGCGGCGCGCAGGCCGGTCCGCAGGGCGATGCCCTTGCCGCGGTTCGGATCCTGGCGGAGGACGGTCACATCCAGGCCGGCCAATGCCGCGGAAGTACCGTCGGTGCTGCCGTCATCCACCACGATGACGGAGAGTCCCTGATCCAGGGCCCGGCGGACGACACCGGCGATGGTCCCGGCGTTGTTGTACGTCGGAATCAAGATGCAGGTATCGGACATCGGAACCATTTTTTCAGACACGCAGGCGCATTTTTGCATAAACCGTATCGCCGGCGGAAATGACTACGGAGCACTCCCCCTCACCGGACGGTTCGAAGGAAAAGAGGACGCCGCGGGCCTCCGGCGGGACGGGAGACAGGAAACGGATATCTTTTGCACCGGAGATGCCGGAACCCAGGAGCTCGGCGGCCATACGGACCAGGACGGCGCCCGGGGTGATGGGATGGCCGGGGAAATGGGCCGCGTAGATCCGGCTTCCCAGCAGGAAATCCACGCAGGCCTGCCGCTCCGTCCGGGAAACGACCCGATAGATTTCTCCCTCCAGTCTCATTCTTTGACAAACAATTTTTCATCCACCGGTTCCCCCGTGCGGACATCCTTGAACTCCAGGCGGGTCCAGTCCCCGTCTCCAGACATGAGCAGGACACTCTGCACCCGCGCCGTACGCTTGTCGGCGTGGACGATGATCTGCCGGAACAGTTGACGAAGGTCGCGTCGGAGCGGCTCGAGGGTCAGGACATAATCCTCCCCTTCCAGGCTCCGGATGGAGAAATCCTTCTCCGCGGGCAGACGGAAACGACGGCCGCCGGCAGCGGCTTCTCCGTCGAGGATGGACACCCGGGCATTGGGTTTGCGGATCTCCCAGCGGATCTTCCCGGGGGCTTTCATGGCGACGAAACCTTCAGAAACCAGGTCTTGCGTCAGCAATGAAGAGTGACGCACCTGGGTGAAAGAGGCCGTCATCGTATCGAAGGTATTGGCCTGCCGCACCCGTTCCAGGATGGCATCCTGGGCGGACAGGGCAAGGCTGGACAGGATGGCCAGCAAAATAAGGAGGGCTTTTTTCATCGTGCGATCAATATAACCCCGGTCATTACAAGAAATACGCCCAACCACTGCACCCAGCTCACGGATTCATGGAAAATGAAGATAGCGGCCAGCATCCCGAAGACATAGCTCATGCACGAAAGCGGGTATGCGATGCTGAAAGGATAATGCTTCAGGATATACAGCCAGAGCACCGTGGCAACCCCGAAAGACAGGCCGCAGCCCAGGTACCACCAGTTGGTAAGCTGCGCCCGGAAGAATTTCCACGTCCAGCTGAACGGTCCCGAAACGGCCAGTCCGAGTTTCAGCAGGACCTGGCCGCCGCACAGGAACAGGCTCTGGATCAGGGCGAGAGGAATCAATTTCCACATAATCAGTCGATTGTCAATTCAGGAGCATACATAGCCAAAAAAGGGCGCAAATCTGCGAGGTCCGGCGAAGCCAGTTCGGCAAGCGCGCCGTTCGGGTTGGTCGTCAACAGCAGAGAAAACGCACGTTCCCGGGCCTGGGGCACGAGACGGGAGAACAGCGGGGTCGTCTCATCAAACCAGCCGACCAGCGCCGTATCGATATCACCCAAGGACAACTGCATCCAGGCATCCAGCAAGGCCGAGTCAAAAGAACGGCCCCGGTGGGAATAGGTCACGTTGTAGCCATGGCAGCCCAGCCGGATGGCGATCAGCGAACTGATCGTGTTGTGCGTGGACTGCATGAAATGGGTCGGACGGAAGACGGCTCCATCCAGGCCTTTCAGGGCTTTCAGGAAAGCTTCGGACTGCTCGATGCAGCCGAAATCGGTCGCCGTGATGATGGCGTCCGGAAGGTTGATGCCGCCGTCCTTCAAGGCATGGACCGACGTCCAGACCGCCCGCTTGAGCAGGCGGCTCATCCGGCGGGCCTCCAGCACGCTGAACAGCTCCCGGAAATCGGGGTCATCAGCGCCCAGGCAGCACAAGGAACGGATATAGACTTTTCGGTTCATCGGCACGCGGAGAATAACAGGCTCGTGTCGTTGCCGCCGAACCCGAAGGAATTACAAAGTACATGGTCCACCGGGCCTTGGAGAGGTCCGGTCAGGGGGAGGATGCAGGCCGGATCCGGCTCCAGCGGAGCGGGCTGCCCGGGCAGGGCCTGGTGCTGCAGGCACAACACGCTGATCACCGCCTCGATGCTTCCCGAGGCGCTGGTCGTGTGGCCGGTATAGGCTTTGGTCGAGGACACCGGCGGGATCCGGTTCCCGAAAACGCGGCGCAAGGCGGCGCTTTCGGAAGCGTCATTGTTCGGCGTCCCGGTCCCATGGGCATTGACATAACTGATGTCGCCGGGAAGCAGCGACGCCATTTCCAGGGCCTTGGACATCGCCAGGAAAGCCCCTTCCCCATTCTCCGAAGAAGCGGTCTGGTGGAAGGCATCGCAGGCGTTCCCAAACCCTGCCAGGCGGGCCAAAGGATTGATTTTCCGACCTTTGACAGAGGCTTCGGATTCCAGGACCAGGAAGGCGGCGCCTTCCCCCAGGTTCAGTCCGGCCCTGCGGATGTCGAAGGGACGGCAGGGCTGCGGGTCCAGGATCATCAGGGAATGGAAACCGTGGAGATGGAAGGAAGTCAGGCACTCGCTGCCGCCGGCCACGACGATATCGGCCCGGCCGCTGCGGATCAGGTTGGCCCCGAGGATCAAGGCATTGGCCGCCGATGAACAGGCGGTAGAGACGGTCGTGGCCCGGGTCCCGCCGAAATGGGCCGCAATGGCATCCGTCGACGCCCCGCAGTCATGGGAAACAGAATAGTCCGGAAAGGTCTTTTCCGTCAGGTCCATGCCGCCGACCGTCGTTCCAGAAACCAGCGGAATCTCTTTGAGGTCTGTCAAACCGGCCTGGGAGAGCGCCTCGCCGACGGCCAGGATCCCCATCAGCGACGTACGGGACAGTCCTTCGGCCGCCCCTGCTCTCTGCCGGAGCTGCGCATCGGTCAGGGGCACTTCCCCGACCGGGAAATCCCTCAGGTCCGTGTCCAGGATGCGGACGGGCCCGATGCCCCGGGTGCCTTTGGTCAAAGACTCCCAGAGCGCCTGACGGTCACTCCCTGCCGAACAGAGTACGCCGGTACCGGTTATGTAGACCGGCGGGATCACTTCTTCCGGTTTTCCGCGACGTAGCCGGCAATCATGGCCACGCTTCCGAAGACCTTCTTGCCTTCGGCCGGATTGGCCAGACGGATACCGTACTCTTTCTCCAGCAGGACAATCAGCTCGAGAACGTCGATGGAATCCAGGCCAAGGCCCTCATCTCCGAACAGCGGCGCATCGTCCGCAATGTCCTCAGGCTGCATGCCTTCAAGATTGAGCGCAGCAATCACCTTGGTTTTGATCTCTTCAATCAATTCTTTCATAATCACTAATTTATCATCATTTTCATCCGATTCTACCAAAACGGCATATCCCGCGAAATCCGCTTCGTCATGGGCGTCCAGCCAGCCGCAGACGGCCGAACGGGTCGCGCGGTCGGAAAAAGCCTGACCGACCAAAGCCGCCATTTCCCGGAAATCCGGACCGTCCAGCACGTAGGCCGAGGTCTCTCCCCGGTATTTGTTCCGGATGGCGATCTCCCCGGTCACCACATTGGGCAACGTATAGACGAACAAGGCCGGACTGGGGAATTCCCGCACCGTCTCCTCATACCGGCGGTCGTTGCTCAGACAACCCCAGCGGCTGAACATCAGTACGGCCCGGTCATCCCGGGGCTCGAACCGGTCCGGGTCGCCTCCCACCAGCATTTCCGTCAGCAGGAATCCCAGCTTGGAGGAGAGATCCATCTTGAAAAACTTCGGGTAGTCACCCACCCGTTCCCGGTACAGGGCGGACAGGTCCGTCCCGGAAGGGATATAGGCAAACCGCGTAATCTTCATCGGGCACCTCCTTCTTCATGGCGCAGGAGCAAGGCCCCGTTGACGCCGCCGAAACCGGACAGCAGTTTGATGAACTCCCGGCCGGATGTCTTCGTGGCCTGCGCGCTGACCCGCACGGGGCAGGAGACCCCTAGGGTCGAAAAACCGCGCGTCGGGAGCACGATGCCGGCATCGGCCGCATGCATGGACAGGATGGTTTCCAGCACGCCCGCAGCCCCCATCGTGTGGCCGAAAGTCCCTTTCAAAGCATTGACCGGCACCTCCGAAAGACCGGCTCGGGACAGGGCGATCGATTCCATCTCGTCATTGTACATTGTCGCCGTGCCATGGACATTGACAAAGGCTAGGTCCTCCCGCCGGGCGGCAGCCAGGACATATTTCAGCGCCTGATAGCTGCCCTCTCCCGTCCGGGACGGACCGGAAATATGATTGGCGTCATTGCGGATGGCCCCGTCGACCAGTTCCCAGCCCGGAGCATCCAGGCCGAGGACGACAGCGGCCGCGGCTTCGCCGAGATTCAGTCCTTCCCGCTCCGCATCGAAAGGTTTGCAAGCCTTCGAGGACAGGGCTTTGAGCGACTGGAAGCCGCTGACGATGAACCGGGACTGGCATTCCGCCCCGATGACAACGACGTAGTCACATCCGCCTTGCAGCAGCATCCGGCGGCCCTGCAGCAGGGCGGCGAGACCGGAGATACAGGCATTGGAGACGACAACGGCCGGATTCCGGTTGCCGAAATACGCGGCGATTTTGCCGGCCGGAACACAGAGCGGCACATCCGCCTCTTCCCCGTCGGCGAGACGTTCCACATTGCCTTTGATCGTAGACAATACGAAACGCACCCGGTCCGATGCGGGATCGATTCCCGCTGATGCCAGCGCCCGCTCCGCCGCGCGGATGGCGATGGTTTCAAAGAAAGAATAGCCGGGCAGGGTCGTCCGGTCCCCGAACAAGGAGGCATAGAAAGGTTCTGCCGCGCCGAATGTTCCTTCGTGCAGCCGCAGGGAACTCTTTCCCTCCAGCACAGCCTGCAGGTTCTCCTGCACGCCCGCGCCCAACGGGGTCAGCACCCCCTCCGATATGACGGTAACCTTACGCATCCCGCAGAGCGGTTTTTACGGCAGCCTGTGCCACCATTTCCTCGCCTTCGCACACCCGGGCTTCCACCAGGGTGATACCAAAGACATCCTGCCGCAGCCGGACCGTGGTCGAAAGGACCTCGCCACAGCGTGGCAGGCGGTTGATTTCCAAATTCTTAATCTGTCCCAAATAGCCGATCCGAACCGGGACGTGGTCGATATAGACCGAGATATAGCCGATCCGGGCAGCGCTGCTTTGGGCCATGTTCTCCACCAGGCCAGCTTCCGTCAGGCAGCCGTCTTCCACCAGCGGGCCATCGGCCGGGACGGTGAAGGATGTCACCACTTCCTCCCGGTCAAAGCGATCCAGCCGGTCCACGAAACGGAACGGCGGAGCCTGCAGCAGAAGGGTTTCTATCGGTATGTGCCGGCAGTCGGTCATGCCCAGAAATCGTAAAAATTAAACCACTGGTCCGGATACCGGCGGACCGTCCGCTCCAGCATCCCGGCATAAGCATCTGCAAGGCTTTGCAGGCGTTCAGCCCGCGTCTGCCCTGCCGCCTTGAGTTCTTCCGCATAGACATGGTAGCGCCGGCGTCCCTCCTTCATGACCATGACGAAAAGCACCGGGACGTCCCGCTGCAACGCCAGGGAGAAAGGTCCGACCGGGAAAGCGGCGGATTCCCCGAAGAAAAGGCTCCGGACCGTACGTTTGGCGCCGAAGACGCGGTCGCCCGGCATGCTCACAATCTGTCCGTCGGCCAGCGCGTTGTTGATCTGGAACAGGTGGGAGAGATCTTCGCGGGCGGCGATCATGGAGACATTGGTCTGTCGGAACATCCGGTCGCGGTGCTTCATCACGGTCTCCGTCTCACCCGGGAAAACCAGGGCGTGGATCGGTACCGGAGAAGGCAGCTGCAAGCCGACCAGTTCGAAACAGCCGGTATGGGAACTGAGCATCAGGAAACCCTGTCCGCTGCCGGAAAGCTCATAGAACCGCTCCACGCCGCTGCATTCCAGGTCGAACCGTTTTCCGGCAAAAGCGGCGAAACGGTCCAGGACGACCTGTCCCATCCGGTATTCGTTGCGGTAGACATAAAAGAAAGCAGCCACCGCCCCCTTTCCCAGCCGTTTCCGGGCGAAGGCATACGAGGCCTTGTACCCGTTCCGGTCCAGGAGCATGTAGAAAGGAACGACCAGCGCCATGACCCCGTAAAGAACGCCGAGAGGCATCCACCGGAACAGCCGGACCAACGTCCGCTGCATCCAGGGGGTGCCATCCGTCGTGCCTTGCCAGGCCGTATGCTGCGGATCAGCCAACCTTCTGAGCGATAAAATCACAGAACTGACCGTAAGTCGCCAGCTGCTTGAAATCTTCCGGTTTCATCTTGAAGCCGAAAGCCTCGTCGACGAAGACAATCACATCGACGATTTCCAGGCTGTCGACGCCCATGTCCTCCTTCAGACGCGCTTCCGGCATGATCAGGTCCGGATTGATTTCCAGTTCCTCAGTCAGGAAGGCATTCACTTTCTCTTGTATCTCATTAATTGTCATATTCCTACGCTTTCAATTTGCAGACCATGATGCTATGCCCCTGGCCCAGGCCGTCGTGGACGGCCTCCACTTCCATCCCGGCACCGGCCACCAGGGCGGCCAGATCGTCGGAATGGTACATTTTCGAATTGCCATTCGCCATCACCGTAAAATAGAGGCTGGTCATGGTCAGGCAAAACGCCGCCGGCTCGAACCGCTGGCGGTCCCAGAAGGTCTCCATGATGCACAGGCGCGTCTGAGGCCCCATCACAAGGGCCGCCCGCTGCAGGATGGAGGCGATCTCCTCTTCCGAGAAGCAATCCAGGAACTGGCTCATCCAAATGATGTCCGGATGCAGGTCTTCCGGAAAACGTGCATCGGGGTCCAACAGGTTCATCGGACAGCCGGAAATCCGCTCCGCGCCGGGTTTACCGGCCGTCGCCCGTTGCATCAGTCCGATCTGCTGGGGCAGGTCCACGATGGTCACCCGGACCTGCGGGTCATACGCCACGCAACGCTCCGCCCAGCGGCCTGTATTGCCGCCGACATCCATCAGGACACGGGGATGGTACGAAAACACGATCTCCAGCGCCTCCCGGAAGGATTGGTCGGAATAGAAATGATCGAAGCCGAACCAGCTTTTCTGCACCTGCGGCGGCAGCGAGGAGAGGCCTTCGTAAATGGTCGGCCAGTCCCCGAAATGCTCCAGACCGGCCGGACGGCCCTCCCGGAGCGCCTCTTCCAGGCGGAAGAAGCCTTCATAGTTTACGTCTTGGACAAAGTCCATGTTGACCCGGGTAGCCGGATCGTTCAGCAGGAACCAACCGACCTTGGACAGCGAATACGTGTCCTTCTCCGGGTCGATCAGGACGGTCCCGATGGACAGGGAGGCCTCCAGCAACACCTTGACGGCGTAGCGGGACAACCCGGATGTCGCAACAATCTCATCCAGCGTCTGTTCCCCATCACGAAGCCGGGAGAGGATCCCGGTCGAAACCATCAGGCGGCTGGCCTGGAAGACAAACGGGCCGAATGCGATGAACTCGGCAAGCCGTTGGGCTTGCCGAGCCGACATCGTATCCCTGGAATATGCTTTCTCCAGATTCGGGTGAAGATGCATGCCGCAGGTTTAGAAGGAATAACGGACGCTGAGTGCCGGATAGAAATAGAAATCGCGGTCGCCGAACGGAATCAGCGGACGCACATCGACGGAGAGTTGGAGCGGGAACCAGAAGGTATACTCCAGGCCGAACTGGCCCACGAGACCGAAATAAGCCTTGCTCTTGTCAGACTCCTTATTGTACCAGGTACCGACGGCTACGCCGGGACCCACATACATACCCCAGTCGCCGCGCGGCGTCCAGTCGGGACGCCAAACCATGAAATTGTATGTGCCGACGATATCGACACCCGTATTGTTATGGGAATAAGACGAAGCGCCCAGATCGATTTCCAGAAAGTTCGGATCGCCCAGGTAATGTTCGTAGCTGAACTGCCACTGCTCAAAGAAACCACGGATACCGATGGCCTTCGGCTGAGCGGAGGCAGCGAGGGACAGGCCGAGAATGGCCGCCGCAATCAAAACGATCTTTTTCATAATCTCTTTATTAAGGTTTTAATACTATGCAATACCGGAGAAGCCCATGAAGGCCATCGCCAGGATACCGACGGTGATCAGCGCGATCGGAATGCCCTTGAACGCCTTCGGAACGCTGCTCAGCGCGAGCTGTTCGCGCAGGCCGGCGAAGATGACCATGGCCAGGCCGTAGCCGAGGGAGGTCGCAAAGGCATAAAGGACCGCCTCGCCCAGACCGAGCATATGGGACGGAAGGCCGAAGGTATACTCTTTCTGCACGACATTCATGGCCACGCCGAGGACGGCGCAGTTGGTGGTGATCAGCGGGAGATAGATACCGAGGGCCTGATACAGGGACGGGCTCATCTTCTTCAGCACGATCTCGACCATCTGCACGAGGGCGGCGATGACGAGGATGAAGGAGATTGTCTGCAGGAATTCCAGCTGGAACGGCAGGAGGAGGTACTTGTTGAGCAAGTAGGTCACCAGGGTCGCCAGGGTGATGACGAAGCAGACGGCGGCGGACATGCCGGTTGCCGTGGAGAGCTTGTTGGACACACCCAGGAACGGGCAGATACCCAGGAACTGCGCCAGGACGATGTTGTTGACGAAGATCGCCGAAACGATGATCAATAAGATTTCCATAACGTTTCCTCCTTATTTCTTAGCCACGAACTTGTTGAAAAGCACCATCAGGTACCCCAGCGCCAGGAAGGCACCCGGGGCCATGACGAAGGCGAGCATGCCGTCGCCGGAGATGAACTTCCAGCCGAAGACGGAACCGCTGCCGAGGATCTCACGCACGATGCCAAGGACCGTCAGCGAGCAGGTGAAACCGAGGCCGACACCGAGGCCGTCCAGGGCGGAGTCGAGCACCGTGTTCTTGTTGGCGAACGCTTCCGCACGGCCGAGCACGATACAGTTCACGACGATCAGCGGGATGAACAGGCCGAGGGTCGCATAGATGTCCGGCACGAAGGCCTGCATCAGCAGTTGCAGCAGGGTCACGAAGGTCGCGATGATGACGATATAGACCGGGATATGGACCTTGTCCGGAACGACCGGAGCCACGGCGGAGATGGCCATGTTGGCCAGGACCAGGACGAACAGGGTGGCAAGACCCATGCTCAGGCCGTTGATGGCGGAAGTGGTCGTCGCCAGGGTCGGACACATGCCGAGCAGCAGGACGAAGGTCGGGTTGTCTTTGACAAATCCCTTGGTAATGAGTTGCAGTTTAGTCATTGTTAAGCCCTCCTATCGATTTGAGTGCATTGACGGCGTTCTCCACGGCCAGGGTATAGGCACGGGAGGTGATGGTGGAAGCGGTGATCGCATCCACATCGCCGTTGTCCTTCTTGACCTTGAGGATCTTTTCAGCCGGATTGAAGCCTTTCCACTGCGCCATGAACTTCTCGTCCGTGGTGCATTTCGCGCCGAGACCCGGAGTCTCGGAGTGGGAAAGGACGGAGGTATTGTAGACAGTGCCGTCAGCCGTCACGCCGACCATCAGGGTCAGCGGGCCGCCGAAGCCCACGACGGTGGACTTGACCGCATAGGCGGCCGGGGTCCCGTCCTGGTTCAGGACATAATACTCGGAGGGCTGTCCGCCGACTTCCAGCGTCTGGGCGTCGGAGAGTTCCCCACCTTCAGGCAGGACGGCGCCGACGGCTTCCTTGAGGAGCCGGGCGTTGGTCGCGTCGATCGGAGCCTTGGTCATGGCGTACACGCCGGCCAGCAGGGCCGAGCAGACCAGGCAGGTGCCGAAGAGGCACACGAACATGTTCTTGAGATTGGATTGTACGGCCATGGCTTATTTCCTCCCGTATTTTTTCTGGTGGAACCACATGTTCAGCAGCGGAACGAAGGCGTTCATGATCAGGATCGCGAACGACATGCCTTCCGGATAGGAACCGAAGTAACGGATCATCATGGTGATGAAACCGATGCCGATACCAAAGATGATCCCGCCCTTGACACTCATCGGGCTGGTGACGTAGTCGGTCGCCATGAAGCAGGAACCGAGGATCATACCGCCGGTCAGCAGGTTGAAGAGCGGATCGGTGAAGCGGTCTGGAGACGCCAGCCAGAAGATCAGGCTGACCAGGGCGACGGTCGCCCAGATGCTCAGGGTGATGTGCGGGCGGATAACCCGGCGGACGAGCAGATAGACAAACCCTGCCAGCAGGGCCAGGGCACAGACCTCACCGGCGGTTCCGCCGATGTTGGCAAACAGCATCTGGCTGTAGCTCAGGCCATTGTCGGACATGATCTGCGGAACGGTCTGGCCTTGGAGCAAGCCTTCCTTGACCATACCGAGCGGAGTCGGACCGGTCACGGCGTCGACGCCGAAGAGACCCTGCGGAGCCTCCCAGTGCGTCATGTAGGTCGGATAGGAGACCAGCAGGAACACACGGGCGGTAAGCGCCGGGTTGAAAGGGTTCTGGCCGAGGCCGCCGAAACTCATCTTCGCCACGCCGATGGCGACGACGGCGCCGATGAGGACGACCCACCAGGGGGTCGTAGCAGGAAGGTTGAGGCCGAGCAGCAGACCGGTCACGACAGCGGACAGGTCGCAGATGGTGCTCGGGGCCTTCATCAGGTATCGGGTGATGACATACTCCAGCAGGACGCAGGACGCCACGCTCACAGCCAGGATCAGCAGTTCCATCCAGCCATAGAAGACGACGGAACAGATGGCGGCCGGCAGCAGGGCGATGACCACGTCACGCATCAGGCTCGTCGTAGAGACGGCCGAATGGATGTGCGGAGAAGGTGAAACCAACATTTTATTCATCGTACTTTGCATTTATCAGGTTAATTCTTCGCGGCCTTCGCAGCCTCGGCAGCGGCTTTTGCAGCCGCGGCGCGGGCGCGGATGATACCCATCACCTGGCCCTTGGCCTGGCGGATGATGTCCAGCAGCGGAAGGTGGGCCGGGCAGGTATAGAGGCAGCAGCCGCACTCGATGCAGTCCTGGACGGCATTGGCCTCCAGTTCATCGGTCTTGCCGGCGCGGGCGAGCTTGTTGAGCAGGAACGGTTCCAAGCCCATCGGGCAGGCCTCGGCGCACTTGCCGCAGCGGATGCAGTTGGTTTCGGGTTCGCGGCGGGTCGCCGCTTCTGAGAGGTACAGGATCGAGGAGGAACCCTTGACGGTGCAGGCGTCGAGGTTGGCGATCGCCTTGCCCATCATCGGGCCACCGCTGATCAGCTTGGCCGCGCCCTCGGGGACGCCGCCAGCCTGCTCGGCGATGTAGCTAAGCGGCATGCCAATGCGGAACAGGTAGTTGTGCATCTTCTCGACGGGGAGGCAGTCACCGGTGATCGTCAGGGTATTGGTGATCAACGGCTTGTTCTTCTGGACCGCCTCATAGACAGCCAGGGACGTAGCGACGTTCTGGACGACGGCACCCACGCTGATCGGGAGGCCGCCGGAGCCGACCTGACGGTGCATCACGGCGTCGATGAGCTGTTTTTCACCGCCCTGCGGATATTTCTTCTTGAGGCTGACAACCTCGATATTGCCCAGATGCAGTTCGCCCACGGCCGCGCGCATCTTCTCGATGGCGGCCGGCTTGTTCTCTTCAATGCCGATCACGCACTTGCAGCCGCCCAGGACCTTCTGCATGATGGCCGCGCCGAGGACGATCTCCTTCGGATGCTCGAGCATGATGCGGTAGTCGCTGGTCAGGTACGGTTCGCACTCGGCGCCGTTGATGATCAGGCATTCGGCCACGCTGCCCGGAGCCGGGTTCAGCTTGACATGGGTCGGGAAGGTCGCACCGCCCAGGCCGACGACGCCGTTGGCCTTGATGCGGTCGAGGATGAAAGCGCGGTCTTCGGGGATCTCGGTGACCAGCGTATCGCTCAGGTCGATCCCTTCAGCCCACTCGTCCCCTTCCACGGCGATCTCGATATGGGTCATCCAGTTGCCGGCCAGGTCCTTGCGCGGAGCAATGGACTTGACGGTACCGCTGGCCGGAGCATGCACGAAAGCGGAAATGAAACCGCCCGGTTCGGCGATGACCTGTCCGGTCTTCACCACGTCACCGACGGCGACCACCGGCTTGGCCGGAGCGCCCAGGTGCTGGGCCATGGAGACATAGACGGTCTGCGGAAGCGGCAGGACCTCGATGGGACGGTCCTTGGCAAGTTTGGCGTCGTCCGGATGGACGCCGCCCAGGGAGAATGTGATCTTAGCCATTGTTTTCCTCCTTCTTTACAGGTTCAGCGGCTTCCGCGGCGGCCTTGGCGGCAGCAGCGGCGGCGGCAGCGGCCTCGCGGGCCTTCTTCTGGCGCTCCTGGATGCGGGTCTTCACAGCCTCCTTGTCCAGCGGCTTCGGGAAGCCCACGCCATGGATGGCGCCGGTCGGGCACATCGCCTCGCACTCACGGCAAAGCTTGCACTTGGTATAGTCGATGTAAGCGACATTGTTCTCGACGGTGATCGCACCGTGCTGGCAGGTCTTCTGGCAGATGCCGCAGCCGATGCAGCCGGCGGCGCAGGCCTTCTTGACGGCCGGTCCCTTGTCCTTGTTGACGCAGCTGACATACATGCGCATGCCGCGCGGGCCCTTGGCACGGAGCTCGATGATCTGTTTCGGGCAAGCCTTCGTACAGGCGCCGCAAGCGGTACACTTGCTCTCGTCCACGACCGGAAGGCCGGTGACAGGGTCCATGGACAGCGCGCCGAACTGGCAGGCGGCCACGCAGTCCCCGCAACCCAGGCAGCCGAAAGCGCAGCCGGTATCACCGCTGTACAGGGCGGCCTTCACCTTGCAGGATGACGCACCATCGTACTCGTTGGTCTTGGGACGGTTCTCACAGCTGCCGTTGCAGCGGACAACCGCCACCATCGGAGCCTTTTCCTTGATTTCGTACCCGAGGATCGCAGCCACCTTCTTCATCACGTCGTTGCCGCCCACCGGACAGTAATTGTTGTCCAGGTTCGGCGCCTTGACGGCGGCGTCCGCGAACGCACGGCAGCCCGCGAAACCGCAGCCGCCGCAGTTAGCCCCGGGCATTACCTTCTCCACCTCGTCGATGCGCGGGTCTTCCACTACCTTGAACTTTTCAGCCACAAAGTAGAGGACGAGCGCCAGCAGGCCACCGAGGATGGCGATAATGGCAATGGTCCAGATAATTGTTGTTGACATAAGTATTTAGGTTTATATTACTTTCGTCTTGCATAAAACCGGTATTCACGCTCCAGCGATCCCCGGAAAAACCAGAGGATCCCGTACCAGACGGCCATGCCGCCCAGCCCGGCGGCCGCGACCGCCAGTTCGTGCATATCCGTAAATGACAAAGATACGACTAAAATCAGTAAAATGAAAAGGGGGACGACATAAGCCAGCAGGACGGCTTTCGTCCCCAGGCTGCCGCGCAGCGTCACTTCCACTTCCTCGCCCGGGGTGAACCCGGCGGCGGGGTCGGTCGGGACCTCGACCTGTTTCTGCACCGACTCGAACGCCGTGCAGAGGCCGGCCGCATGGCAGGAGGCACAGGCCGACTTCGAAACGATCTCCACCGTCGTCACCTTCGGACCGACGGAGAGGACTTTTCCGGTATGAGAGATTTCCTGGCTCATCGGGCAGGCTCCACCAAAGCGTCAAACGGATGCTTCGCGCCGTCCCAGGCCGTCAGGCGGCCATAGATGTGGCCGATCCGGATCGGCGTATCGAACCAGACCAGCAGACGGTTGTCGTCGTCGGTGAACCACATGTCGCCGGCCGCTCCCCCATCCTCGCCGAAGACCTGGCCGGAAGCCAGGGAAACGGTGAAACGGCGGGTCCGGACCTTGCCGATCCCTTTTATGTTCTTCACCTCAACGCCCTTGTAAATGAAATAGATATTGCAGATATCGTCATCAACTGCGAAGGTCAGCGGATATTTCTTACCGGGCTCCACGCGGGAGAAATCCAGGTTGCGGGCGAAATAAAACAGGGACAGCACGTCGAAGGTGCAATCCGTCAGGGGCAGGTCCATGGACCGCGGTCCTTTCGACTTGCTCTCGAGGGCGGCATGAATCTGTTTGCTGCCCCAGTCAAAGGAATACTCATTGGTCGCGAACCAGTTGCCTTCCTTGGAATCGCGCGTGAAACGCCGCGGCTCCAGACCGTCAAGGGTGAACCAGGTGCGGAAATCCTCCCGCATCTTGAAGAAGGGGTCGAATTTCTTGGCATTCTGGCCGAAGATCCTGCCATTGAATACCTTGCGGCCAGCCAGGACCGTGGTATCCAGCGACACCGAGGCCGAAGCCACGTCCGCATTGATAATGCCCCACTTATAGTGGATCACGAACGACATGCGCTCCCCGCCGTCGTAGGCCAGTTCGCTGCGCGTCAGGCCGTGGACCGGGATGCACCCGCTTCGCTGGGCGGACAGGGACAGGGCCGGCGTCAGGAGCGCCAGCACCGTCAGGGTCATGAGGATTCTGCGGATCATTGGAAACTGCTGTTGCCGAAGTCGTCGCCGCCATAGCCGCCGGTCGGGAAATCCATATTCATGGCCGACGGGTATTCCATCGACTCGGCCTGGGCCACCAGGGTCTGGTCGAGTTCGACGAAGCGCACCTGCTCGCTCTTGAAGAGCATGTCGATATCGCAGGTCTCGCCGTTGCGGTGCTTCGCGATGATGATCTGGGTGGTTTCCTTGCCGTTTTCGGTCTCGGAAAGGCCCAGGTAATCGGGACGGTGGACGAAGATGACCATGTCGGCATCCTGCTCGATGGAACCGGATTCACGCAAGTCGCTGAGCATCGGCTTGCCGTTGCTGCCGGCGCGCTTGACCGCGTCTCGGGACAGCTGGGACAAGGCGATGATCGGAACGTTGAGTTCCTTGGCGGTCATCTTCAGGGTACGGGAGATCGCGGCGACCTCCTGCTCGCGCATGCCCCGCAGCTCGGCAGGGCCCTGCATCAGCTGGAGGTAGTCGACGATGACCAGGCGGACACCCTTGCTCTTGACCAGACGCTTGACCTTGGTCCGGAACTCCATGATCGGGAGGCCCGGGGTATCATCCACGTACAGAGGGGCTTTCGAAAGTGCCTTGAGCCGGTATTCCAGCTGCTCCCACTCATGGGCGTCCAGCTTGGTACCGCCCTTGATCTTGTCGGCGGGCAGGCCGGACTCGGAGGTCATCAGACGCTTGGCCAGCTGGATGGCCGGCATTTCCAGGGAGAAGATGGCGACGGGCATGTTGTGGTCGACCGCCGCATTGCGGGCGATGTTGAGCGCGAACGCCGTCTTACCCACGGAAGGGCGGGCGGCCAGGATGATCAGGTCGGAGGGCTGCCAGCCCATGGTCACCTTGTCGATTGACGGGTAGCCGGAAGGGACGCCGCTCAGTCCGCTCTGGGACTGCATGCGCTCCACGTCTTCCATGGCGGACTTGATGACCGAGCCGATCTCCTGCACGTCTTTCTTGACGTTATTCTGGATGGCCGCGAAGATCTTCGACTGGGACATGTCGATCAGGTCGTCGACATCGACCGAGTCGTCGTAGGAATTCTTGAGGATGTCGAACGAGGCCGTGATCAGGTCCCGCTGGATCGTCTTCTGCTTGAGAATCTTGATATAGTACTCGACATGGGCGGCCGCGCCGATCTTCTGGCTCAGGGAGGCCAGGCGCACGGCACCGCCAATCTCTTCGAGCTGGCCACGCTCATGGAGTTTCTGCGAGACGCTCAGCAGGTCCAGGGCGACATGTTCGTTGACCAGCGAGACCATGGCCTCGAAAATCATCTTGTGCTTGGGGTCATAGAAGCAGGAGGGCGTCAGCTCCTCCATAGCCTCGTCCACGCAGCTCGGTTCAATGAGCAGCGCTCCCAGGACCGCCTCCTCGAAATCAAGAGCTTGAGGCGGTTTGTTCCCCATCTCAAGCCCCAGTGTATCCAAGTTGACGTCCTGACTTTTCCTGCGGGGGGTCCGTTTGGCGTCAGGCATGTCGTCCGGTATTTAAGAAATTATTCCGCCTGCTCGATGTCCGGGCTGACGATGATCCGTCCGCAGTGCTCGCAGATGATGAGCTTGCGGTTGGAAGCGATGTCGACCAGACGCTGCGGGATGATGGTGTTGAAGCAGCCGCCGCAGGCGTTGCCATTGTAGACGGTCACGACCGCCAGGTGGTTATGCACGCTGGCGCGGATCCGCTCATAGGCGCTCATGGTACGGGCGTCGATCTTCGCGGCGCAGGCCTCACGGCCTTCGCGAAGGGCGGCCTCTTCCTTGGCGGTGGACTCGACGATGCCTGCGAGTTCCTCTTTCTTGGCCTGCAGGTCCTCGGTACGGATGGCGATCCGGTCCTTGATGTCCTCGATGGCATCCTTGCACTCGGCGATCTTCATCTTGGCCTCGCCGATGTTCTTTTCGGCGATCTGGCGCTCCAGGTCCTGGTTCTCGATCTCCTTGTTGATCGAGTCGAACTCGCGGCTGTTGGCGATGTTCTCCAGCTGCTTCTGGTACTGGGCGATCTGGGTGTCGCACTCCACGATCTGCTGCTTGCCCAGCGCGATGGTCTTGTTGTACCCCTCGATCAGTTCCGTGTTCTCGGCGATACGGTCCTTCAGACCGGCGATCTCCTGCTCGAGTTCCACAACCTCGGAGGGCAGTTCGCCGCGCAGGAAGAGGATCTTGTCGATTTCAGTGTCGGCCTTCTGGAGGTCGTACAGGGTACGGAGCTTTTCCTCGACGGAAAGCTCGGAATCGGCAAAGTTCTTCTGGATCGAAACGAACGTTTCCCGCTGGTCGATCGGGGTCTCTACTTTCTTGATTTTCTTTGTAGCCATATTATTCGGTATACCTTTTTACATTCTGATTGCAATTTGCAAAGGTATGCAAATTTTTGCAAATTCCTTACAGGGAGGAGCGTATTTCCGCCAACTGGGCGCGGATCTCCTTGAGGGTGTCAAGGGCCTTGACCCGGCTGTCCACACTGCGGCGGTCTTCGGCCAGGCGGCGGGCCGCCCCTTCCAGGGTCATCCCCTGCTCTTTGACCAGCAGGTGGATCTGCTTGAGGGTATCGATCTCATCGGCCGTATAGATCCGGTTGCCCTTGGCATTGCGGCGCGGATTGAGGAACTTCTCGAAAGAATTGGTCCAAAAACGGACCAGAGAGGTCGATTCTCCGAGGATTTCGGCCGTCTCGCCGATGGTGTAATAGATCTTCTCCATATCTGTAGGTATTTATTAATCAAGCGATTGTTCCGTACTGGCCGCCATGAAGGCCACGTCGGCGAAGGCCTGCGGTCCCAACGAGGCCACGAAATACCGGGACGGATCCTGGGGCACCCCGTCATGGAGGATCTCATAGTGCAGATGCGGCACCAAGGACTTGCCGGAGATCCCGACCAGCGCAATCCGCTTTCCACGCGTAACTTTCTGGCCCTTGGACACATAGATGTTTCCCAGATGTCCATAGCGGGTCTCGTACCCGTTGCCGTGGTCGATGGTCACGACATTGCCCAGTCCCTTTCCGGACCGGGTCACGTCACGAACGATGCCGTCCGCCGTCGCCAACACCGGATCCCCCTGGGCGGCAATGATATCCAGTCCTCCGTGAAAACTCTCCACCTTCGAGAACGGACTGATCCGCTCCCCCGTCGAAGCGCCGGTCAAGGTATAGGATACGTCTTCCAGCGGAAGGCTCACCGGAGGAAGGGCCTGCCCGCCGGCCAGGGCGGCGAATACGGACAGGAACGAACTGTCCACGCCGGACGTCTTGGTCCGGAGGCCTTCAGCCCGCCGGAACGTTTCCTCCACCAGGTCTTCCTGGCGGACGGTATCCTGGCGGAACACGATGCCCGTCCCCCGCGGATCGATCCGGGGGGCCTGCGTATGGAAGATCCGCTCATAGATCGCATCATCCCGTCCCTGCAGGTCAAGGGTCACATCCTCAAGCAGTTGCTGTTTCTCTTCCAGCTCCGGATACAACCGCGCATACATACGGTTTTCCCGGATCAGGCGTTTTTCGGTATCGGTGCTGATGAACAGGGAAAGAACGATATAATACAGCACGGCCAGGGTCATGGTACCGAAGATCCATGCCATCACCCGGAAGGCGATCTTCCGTGCGGAGGTCCGCGCCTTGCGGAACCGGAAATCCCTGTCAAACTCGTACTTGCTCATCGTATCCGCTCAAAAGGCTTGTTCAACACGTTCTTGGACTCGGATTCCACTTTGTGGACCATGGTCATGTACTCCTCAGTCGTCATGTCCATGTCTACGTAATCCATCGGATTGACATGGTCGCCGCGGTAGAACACTTCATAATGCAGGTGCGGCCCCGTGACCTTGCCGGTCTTGCCGGACGTGCCCAGACACTCGCCCCGCTTCACCTTCATCCCTTCAACTACATATATCATATGCATGTGCGCATAACGGGTCTCGTAGCCGAAGCCGTGGTCGATGACCACGGAGTTGCCGTAGCCGCCGAGTTCATAACTCACGGTCTTGACGGTGCCGTCGCCGGTGGAGTAGATCGGATTGCCCTGGTCCATGGCGAAGTCAATCCCGGCATGGAAGGTGGAGACGCCGCTGATCGGGTCGCTCCGGTAGCCGAAGGGACTGGTCAGGCGGTATTTGGTCGGATCGGGATTGACCGGCGGGATCAGCGGGATGCATGAAGCCATGTCACCCGCCCGCTTGGACAGGGCGCCCACGTCGTCGAAGGATTTGCTCTGGACGAAGGCCTGTTTGGTCAGCCGGTCGAGCCGCAGGGCCGTCTTCTTGAGCTGGGAATTGTCGGAGATGACATCCAGGTAGGCATAGCGGTTGGTCCCGCCGAAGCCGGCGTTGCGCACTTCCGGGGCGATCGGGTTCATGCCGAAGATGTTGCGGTAGATTTCGTCATCCCGGATCCGCAGGCCTTCTAGGGTTGTCTGGGCGGCGTCCAGTTGCCGGTCCATCTGTTCGATCCGGGACGTCCAGCGGGCATTCTGCTTTTTCAAGATCAGGGTTTTCGGCGACTCCAGTCCCAGCACGGAAGAATAGAACCAGAACCAGAAAAAGGACAGCAGCAGACTTCCCGCCACGAATCCGAAAATCCATGACAGCCGCGTACCCAGCGGCACCTTCTCCGTCTCATAGAGCAGGGTCTGGGGATTCAAGCGGTATTTCCGGGCGCCTTTTGCCATTTGTCATACTGTTGTAACCGACAAAGATAAACATTTTTGCACAAATCGTTCCAATCCGGCTTTTCTCAGAAACAGATGGGTACGGTTGCAGGTGTTTCCCAAGAAATTGCTATCTTTGCAAGATTGAATGAAAAACACCTGCTTGTATATGACAGCACAAGAAATACGCCGGAAGTATCTCGACTTCTTTGCCTCCAAGGGCCACACCGTGGTCCCCTCCGCCCCGATGGTCATCAAGAATGACCCGACCCTGATGTTCACCAACGCGGGCATGAACCAGTTCAAGGACATTTTCCTGGGCAACTCCGCCCCGAAGTTTCCCCGGGCCACCGACAGCCAGAAGTGCCTGCGCGTCAGCGGAAAGCACAATGACCTCGAAGCCGTGGGCCACGACGGACGGCACCACACCATGTTCGAGATGCTGGGCAACTGGAGCTTCGGCGACTATTTCAAGACCGAGGCCATCGACTGGGCCTGGGAGCTGCTGACCGATGTCTACAAGATCGACAAGTCCAAGCTCTACGCCACCGTATTCGAAGGCAGCGCCGAAGACGGCACCACCCTCGACGAAGAAGCGCGCCAGGCCTGGCTCAAGCACATGCCGGCGGACCATGTCCTGCTCGGCAACAAGCATGACAATTTCTGGGAAATGGGCGACACCGGCCCGTGCGGCCCGTGCAGCGAGATCCATATCGACCTGCGCACCGACGCGGAAATCGCCGCCGTCCCGGGCGCCAGCCTCGTCAACACCGACAACGACCAGGTCATCGAGATCTGGAACCTGGTGTTCATGCAGTACAACCGCAAGGCCGACGGCCACCTCGAGCCGCTTCCGGCCCGGAACATCGACACCGGCATGGGCTTCGAGCGCCTCTGCATGGTGCTCCAGGGCAAGACTAGCAACTACGAAACCGATGTCTTCAGCGGCCTGATCGGCAAGCTGGAGGAATTCAGCGGCAAGAAATACCATGATAGCGAAAAGACCGACGTGGCCATGCGCGTGTGCGCCGACCACATCCGCGCCATCGCCTTCGCCATCGCCGACGGCCAGCTGCCGTCCAACGTCAAGGCCGGCTACGTCATCCGCCGCATCCTGCGTCGGGCCGTCCGCTACGGCTATACCTTCCTCGGCTTCACCGAGCCGTTCCTGTGCCGTCTCGTGCCCCAGCTCGTCGCCGACATGGGCGACGCCTATCCGGAGCTCCCGGCCCAGCAGAAACTGATCGAAAGCGTCATCCGCGAAGAGGAAATGGCCTTCCTGCGCACCCTCGACCGCGGCATCCGCATGCTGGACGACTACATGGCCAAGGCCGCCGACACGAAGAAGATCGCCGGCGCCGACGCCTTCGTCCTCTACGATACCTACGGCTTCCCGGTCGACCTGACCGAACTGATCGCCACCGAGCGCGGCTACACCGTCGACCTGGACGGCTTCCAGGCCGAGCTGGCCAAGCAGAAGGAGCGCGCCCGCGCCGCCACCGCCAACGAGTTCGGCGACTGGACCGAGTTCCGCAGCGGCGAGGAAGTCGAATTCCTCGGGTATGACACCACCGTTGTCGAAGGCGCCACCCTCCTGAAGCAGCGTATCGTCAAGCAGAAGAACAAGACCCTCTTCCAGCTGGTCTTCGACCGCACCCCGTTCTATGCGGAAATGGGCGGCCAGGTCGGCGACACAGGCTGGATCGAGTCCGAGGGCGGCGAAAAGATCGCCATCCTCAACACCGTCAAGGAAAACAACCTGACCATCCATATCGCCGAACGGCTGCCGCAGGACGGCACCCAGGCATTTACCCTTTCCGTCGACGCCGACCGCCGGCTGAAGATTGCCGCCAACCATACGGCTACCCACCTGATGGACACCGCCCTGCGCGAAGTCCTCGGCACCCACGTCGAGCAGAAAGGCTCCTATGTCTGCGCGGACTATCTGCGCTTCGACTTCAGCCACTTCTCCAAGATGACCGATGAAGAGATCATGGAAGTGGAGAAACGTGTCAACCAGCTGATCCGCAGCGACTTCCCGCTTTGCGAGAAACGGGATGCCACCATGGAGGAAGCCAATGCCATGGGCGCCATCGCCCTCTTCGGCGAGAAATACGGCGACCGCGTCCGCGTCGTCAACTTCGGTCCCTCGACCGAGCTCTGCGGCGGCACCCACGCCACCGCCACCGGACGGATCGGCTTCTTCAAGATCGTCTCCGAGAGCGCCATCGCCGCCGGCGTACGCCGCATCGAGGCCGTGACCGGCGAAGCGGCCGAAAAGGTGGTCTATGCCGCCCAGGAAGCCCTGCGCAGCGCCAAGACCTTCTTCAACAACACCCCGGACCTGACCGCCGCCATCGAGAAGATGATCGGTGAGAATGCCGCCTTCAAGAAAGAGGTCGAGGCCTTCCAGGCCGAGAAGGCGCAACAGCTGGCCAAGGCCCTCGCCGCCGGTGCGAAGGAAATCGGCGGCCGCAAGGTCATCGCCTTCGACCGCAGCATGGACCCGGCCATGGTCCGCAACGTCGCCCTCCTGCTCCAGAAAGAGCTTTCCGGCTTCGTCCTGGCAGGTGCCTACCTGTTCGACGGCAAGCCGAACCTGGTGCTGATGTATACGGCCGACCTGGTCGCAGCGGGCAAGAACGCGGGCAAGGACATCCGCGAAGCCGCCAAGTTCATCCAGGGCGGCGGAGGCGGACAGCCCGGACTCGCCACGGCTGGCGGCAAGAATCCCGACGGGCTCAAGGACGCCCTCGAGAAACTTATCGAAATCGCCACCGCGTAACCCGCACACACCCTGTCATTCTGAGTACCACCCTGTCATTCTGAGCGAAGCGAAGAATCTATATGAAGAAACTGGACCAGTTCATCCTCAAGGCGTTCATCGGGCCGTTCGTCGGCACGCTGGTGGTCGTCGTGTTCATCCTGATGCTCCAGTTCCTGTGGGTCTATATCGATGAGCTCGTCGGCAAGGGACTGAGTTTCAAGGTGATCCTGGAATTCATGGGCTGGGGCGGCGCGACCCTGCTGCCGCTTTCTCTCCCGCTGGCCACCCTGCTGGCCTCCACCTTCACCCTGGGCGGAATGTCCGAAAACAACGAGCTGATCGCCATCAAGTCGGCCGGCATCTCGCTGCGCCGGGTGCTCATGCCGCTGATGATCACTTCGGTCATCATCAGCATCGGCGCTTTCTTCGCCGCCAACAACCTCGTGCCGATCGCCTACAACCAGATCTATACCCTGCGCGACGACATCGGCAAGACCAAGAACGAAATCAACATCCCGACCGGCACCTTCTACGACGGCCTCGAGGGCTATGTCCTCCGGATCGACGACCGCGACAAAGAGACCGGCATGATGCACGGGGTCATCGTCTATGACCATACTGCCCAGCAGGGCAACGTCAGCCTCGTACTGGCGGATTCCGCGATGATGCGCATGTCCAAGGCGAAGGACTACATCACCTTCGACCTGTACAGCGGCATCAACTACCAGGAAACCAACACGATGAAATACCGGGATACGACCCTGCAGCTGCAGCGGATCGAATTCGAGAAGCAGAGCATGATCATCCCGCTGGAGAACTACGCGTTCCAGAAATCCAGCGGCGCCCGGTACGGCGACCAGGTCAAGTCCCGCGACATCGCCCACCTGAAGGTCGGAAAGGATTCCCTGCAGCACGAATGGGATTCCCTCCTCCAGGTCCAGCGGACCACCTACTGGGGCCGCCGCGCCCTCCGGTACCAGGAGCAGCTGGACACCGCGAAACATTTCGCCGGACGGACGCCCCTCGTCCTGGAAGAGCCCATCGAATGGAGCACCCCTTCCGCTGAGAAACAGGCCTACACCAGTGCCGCAGCGGCGGCCGGTGAACTGGGTGTCATGATGGACAACTTCCGGGAAGAGACCCGGTACAACCGCAAGATCTCGGACAAGACCGACGTGGAACTCCTGCGCAAGTTCGCCCAGGCCCTCGCCTGTTTCATCCTCTTCTTCATCGGCGCACCGCTGGGTGCCTTCGCCAACAAGCGGACCGGCCTCGGCGTGTCGCTGATCATCGCCGTCCTCTTCTTCGTCCTCTATTGGGTCGTGGACATCACCGGTGTCAAGCTTGCCAACGACGGCAAGACCGCCGCCTGGACCGGCGTCTTCATCTCGACTGCCGTTCTGCTGCCCATCGGCCTGTACCTGTCGTGGCGGGCCATCAACGACGCCAAGATCAACACCGAGCAGTTCGGCACGTGGTGGCGTAAATTCAAGAGCAAAATCATGGGAGTTTTCAAGAAAACCCGGATCGTCTACATGGGCACGCCCGAATTCGCCGTCGCCCCGCTGGACGCCCTTATCCAGAACGGATACAATGTGGTCGGCGTGGTCACCGTGGCCGACAAACCGAGCGGCCGCGGCCTGAAGGTAAATGAAAGCGCCGTCAAGAAATACGCCGTGGAGCATGGGATCCCGGTCCTCCAGCCCCTCAAGCTCAAGGATCCGGAGTTCCTGGAGCAGCTCGCTGCCTGGAAAGCCGACCTCTTCGTGGTCGTCGCCTTCCGGATGCTGCCCGAGGCCGTCTGGACCATGCCGCCGCTGGGTACGTTCAATCTCCATGCGGCCCTGCTGCCGCAGTACCGCGGCGCAGCCCCGATCAACTGGGCGGTCATCAACGGCGAGCGCATGAGCGGCGTGACGACCTTCATGATCGACAAGGACATCGACACGGGCGGCATCATGCTGCGCCAGGAATGCCGCATCGGGCCCGACGAGACCGCCGGCGACCTGCATGACAAACTCATGCCCATCGGTGCCGACCTGGTCGTCCAGACCGTGGAAGGCATCATCCAGCACAACATCGAGACCCGCGTCCAGCGCAGCTTCATCCAGGGCAGCGAGGTCCTCAAACCGGCCCCGAAACTGACCCGGGAACTCTGCCACATCGACTGGAACGCCCCGACGGCCCAGGTATACAACCTGATCCGCGGCCTAAGTCCATATCCGACCGCCTACACCGAGCTGGTCCGCGACGGCGGACAGCCCGTCCAGCTGAAGATCTTCGGCGCCGAACCGGTTTCGGCCGACGTTCCGGCCGCCGCCCCGGGCACAGTCCTCTCTGACGGGAAGTCTTATCTGTGGATCAAGACCGCCGACGGCGCCATCGCCCTCAAGGACATCCAGCTCGCCGGCAAGAAACGCATGGATATCAGCGCCTTCCTGCTGGGATTCCGCGAACCGGAATCCTATGGCACAACCCCCGGGACCTCGTCCGCTGAAATCGCCAAGACCCGCGCCTGATGGAATCGGTCGTCATCCTCTGCGACGGGGATTTCCCCCGCAAAGCCTATCCCCTGTATCTGCTGGATTCGGCCGACGCCGTCATCTGCTGCGACGGAGCCATCGTAAAATACCTGCGGCATGCCGGGAAAACGCCGGTAGCGATCGTCGGGGACATGGACACCCTCTCCCCTGCCTTGCAGAAACGGTATGCGTCCCTGATCTCCCGGGAAAAAGAGCAGGATGACAACGACCTGACCAAGGCACTCCGGTTCGTCCTGAAACACTACCCGGAAGCATCCGCCATCCACATCCTCGGCGGCACCGGCCGGCGGGAAGACCACACGGTCGGCAACATGTCCCTGCTGATGGAGTATCCCCGCCTGTTCGGCCTGGCCGGCCTGCCGGAGCAGAGCCGCGGACCGGTCCTGGACATGGTCTCCGACTACGGGACGATGTTCGCCGTGACAGACAGCTGTGAACTAGCCGTGGGGGAAGGCCGGCGCATTTCCCTTTTCAGTCCCGACAACAGCCTGACGCTCAAGTCCGAAGGCCTGGTCTGGCCGACGGATGAAGTCGTCTTCGACAACTGGTGGAAAGCCACCCTCAACCGGGCCTCGGAAGATGTTGTCCGGCTTCACTTTTCACACCCGTCCCGGGTTTTAGTCTTTTTGGACTAAAAAAAGCCAAAAAAAGAAAAATATTTGACCGGACGGCCCATCCGTTCCGGTTTTTTCGTATCTTTGGATGATTGAGTCTGACAACAACTTAAAGGATAATACAATGCTAAGGAAAACCCGTATCGCCTTGGCCGCCGTCTTCTTTATCGCCATCACCCTGCTCTTCCTGGGCATTTCGGGTGAACTGACGAAATGGTTCGGATGGTTGCCCAAGATCCAGTTCCTCCCCGCCGTACTGGCCGTCAATGTCGGCGTGATCCTCCTGCTGGTCGTGCTGACCCTCGTCTGCGGCCGCATCTACTGCTCGGTCATCTGCCCGATGGGCGTCTACCAGGATATCGTTTCCTGGCTAAGCGGGCAACGAAAAGGCAAGAAAATGCGTTTCCATTTTACCAAGGAGATAAAATGGCTCCGCTACGGTATCTGGGCGTTGTTCGTCATCGCCCTGATTGCGGGCATCCAGGTCTTCGTGGCCATCCTGGCGCCGTACAGCGCCTATGGCCGTATGATCCGGACCGCCATCGCTCCGGCTTCGACCGGGACGATCATCGTCGCCGCCGTAACTTTTCTCGTCGTGACGATTCTCGCCTGGATCGGCGGCCGCACCTACTGCAACACGGTGTGTCCGGTCGGTACGACCCTGAGTTTCTTCTCCCGGTTCGCCCTGTTCCGCCCGATGATCGACACGGAAAAATGCAAAAGTTGCCATGTCTGCGAGAAAAAATGCAAGGCATCCTGCATTGACATCGACAACAAAAAGATTGATTACAGCCGCTGCGTAGACTGCTTCAACTGCCTGGACAACTGCAAGTTCGGCGCGATGAAATACCGTTTCGCCTATGGGAAGGCCGCCGCTGCCGAGCCGCAGCCGGCCGCTCCGAAGGCCACCGACGCAGGCCGGCGCGCCTTTATGGCCGGTGCTGCCATCGCCGTCGGCTCCGCTGCCCTCAAAGCCCAGACCAAGAAACTGGATGGCGGTCTGGCCGCCATCATTGACAAGCAAGCCCCGGAACGCACGACTCCGCTGACACCGTTCGGTTCCGAAAGCGTCAAGGATTTCTACCGCCGCTGCACGGCTTGCCAGTTGTGCGTGAGCAACTGTCCGAACGACGTCCTACGCCCTTCCACTTCCCTGGAGCATCTCATGCAGCCGGAAATGAGTTATGAAAAAGGCTATTGCCGTCCTGAATGTGTCAAATGCTCCGAGGTCTGCCCGGCCGGAGCCATCCAGCCGCTGACCCCGCAGGAGAAGACCCAGTTCCACATTGGTACGGCCACCGTTGACCGCAGCCTCTGCGTCGTCGAAAAGGACGGCGTCAAGTGCGGCAACTGCGCCCGCCACTGCCCCGTCGGCGCCATCATGATGGTCCGCCTCAACCCGGACGATCCGAATTCCCTGCGGATCCCGGCTGTCGATGAAACCAAGTGCATCGGGTGCGGTGCTTGCGAGAATCTCTGCCCTTCCCGCCCCTATAGTGCCATCCACGTCAACGGACTTCAGGTCCATATCAAAGAATAAGCATATGGAAAAGAATATCACCCGAAGAGATTTCCTCAAGGTTACCGGCGCCGGCGCGCTGGCGGTCGGCGCGGCAGCGGCCTGCGGACCGAAGAAAGCGGGCGTCTCCGCCCTCCAGACCGGAGACGGCGAGATGGAATACCGCATCAACAACAAAAACGGCGACAAGGTCTCCCTGCTCGGCTACGGTTGTATGCGCTGGCAGATGAAGAAAGACGAAAACGGCCGCGACATCATCGACCAGGACAGTGTCAATGCCTTGGTTGACAAGGCTATGGCTGGTGGTGTAAATTACTATGACACGTCCCCCGCCTACCTGCAGGGCCAATCTGAGAAAGCAGCGGGCATTGCGTTGAGCCGCTATCCGCGCAACTCGTATTACATCGCTACGAAGCTTTCCAATTTCGGAGACGCTTCTCCCGCTGCATCGCAGCAGATGTATCACGACTCGTTCAATCAGTTGCAGACCGATTATTTCGACTACTACCTGATGCACTCTATCGGCCGCGGCGGTGTCCGGGCCTTCCGCCAGCGCTATGTCGAAAACGGCATGATGGATTTCCTGCTCAAGGAACGTGAGGCGGGCCGCATCCGCCAGATGGGATTCTCCTTCCACGGCAGCCAGCCGGAATTTGACGAACTGCTCAAGACCCATGAGCAGTACCACTGGGATTTCGTCCAGATCGAAATGAACTACATGGACTGGCGCCACGCAGACGGCATACGCAATGTCAATGCAGAATACCTCTACGAGCAGCTGGACCGCCTGGAACTGCCGATCACGGTCATGGAACCGCTCCTTGGCGGCCGGCTCGGCAATGTCCCGCAGAACGTCGCAGCCAAGTTCAAAGAGCGCGATCCTGACGCATCCATCGCCTCCTGGGCATTCCGGTTCGTCGGCTCCCATCCGCGCATCCTTACCGCCTTGAGCGGCATGACCTACATGGAGCACCTCGAGGACAACCTCAAGACGTTCCGCGGTTTTCATCCGATGGACGAGGAAGAGCTGGCATTCATGGAAGAGATGGCTGTGCTGATGGCCGAGTACCCGACCATCAACTGTACCAACTGCAAATACTGCATGCCTTGCCCGTACGGCATCAACATCCCCGAAATATTCGCCCACTACAACAAATGCGTCGGTGAAGGGAATGTCCCGCAGAGCTCGGAGCAAAAGAACTACCGGAAGCTACGCAAGGCGTTCCTGACCAGTTATGACAAGGCCGTCCCGACCTTGCGCCAGGCCAGCCACTGTATCGGCTGCGAACAATGCATGGCCCACTGCCCGCAGAGCATCCGCATCCCGAACGAGCTGCACCGGATCGACCGGTACATCGAGAAACTCAAACAGAACAAGTTATAAAAGCAATGGCCGCCCATTCCGGACGGCCATTATTGATTCTCCATGCTTTTCTAGAAGGAATACCCGAGCCCGAGGGTCAGGGTATTGCCGATGTATTCGTTACCGGTCAGGTAGGCCAGGTCGAAGCGGATGCCCATGTATTTGACACCGGCGCCCAGGGTTACGAAAGAAGGCAGGACGCACAGTTCGGTGCCATAGTGGTAACCGGCCCGTATGAATACGAGGTCGTCATAACCATACTCCAGGCCGGCGGCGACGCCCAGGGAGCCTGAAGAGAAGAACCAGTCCGCATCCAGGTCCGCCCGCAGGGTATGGACCTTTTCGAAGACAGCCTTATACTGGGCCGCCAACGTAGCGGAGCCCGGGATGGAGAAGGAGGCCTTCTTGCTGTCGCTGACCGAGCCGCCGAGGTTGGACACGCCGCCGGCAACGGTAATGCCGTTCTGACTCCAGGTCGCCAGGAAATCCACGCCGATGCTGGTGTATTTATCGTCCGCCGACACGTTGCTGGAAAGGAAACGGACATTCGCTCCCAAGGAGAAGGACGGGACGATCTGCACGCCGAGACCGGCCCCGATAATCATGTCCGAAGGTTTATACGTCCCTTCCGAAACCCCGTAGTTGTTCACCACCTCATAGGCCTCTCCGCTTTGGTGGGCAAAGCCGACGGTCAGGCCGACCCGGCCGGGGTGATAGGCCACGCCGGCTGCCAGGTTTCCGGTCTTGACGGCTTTGGGTGCCCAGGACTGGTAAGAGACGCCGGCGGCAAAACGGGTAGACGTCATCGGGATAAGTCCCGGATTGCCGAAAGCGGCCCAGGCGGGCGAAGCGTCGGAAGCCTTTGCGGCAAAGCCCATGGCCGCGGCTGCCGGATCGCGGACGATGCGGCTGAAGCCCATGGATTCCATGGTCTTGTCGGACTGGGCGAACGCCGGAGCGCACAGGCAGGCGGCCAGAACGGCTGCAAGGATCTTGTTGTTTTTCATACGCTTATTTCTTTACAACCGTTTGACTGTAGGAATCCGTCCCATAATCGACCAGCACCCGGTAGGATCCGGGAGCGGCTTTTTTCATATCGATGGCCACCGGCTGGAAGGCACTCGCGAGCTGCGTCACATCCGCGAAAACCACGCCGGTCTGGGAAACGACGCGTACCCGCGTATCCCGCTCTTCCACGCCCGGCCGGACATTCAGCCGGTCGATGACCGGATTGGGATAGAAATCAATCTCCCGGCCGCCTTCGCGGACGAGGACCGAGAAACTGCTGGCGGTATTGGAAAGGGCATCACGGGCCGTCAGAACGATATCGGACTGGCCGTAGTTCTGCGCATCCAGCTTCAGGACCCCGCCGCTCACTTCCGCCTTGACGACGGAAGTGGAACTGTTGATCAGGAGATATTCCAACGTCTCCCCATCCTCATCGGTGAAGACGGTACTCAGGTCGAAAGTCTTCGACTCGCCGGGAGCCATGACCAGCGAACGGATCGGATTGGTAGCGACCGGCGGATTGTTCGGCAGGATCGTATAGGAAACATCCTTCTGCGCCGTTTTCCCATAGGCGTCCGTCGCCTTGATGACGGCTTTCCAGGAGCCGGCGCCCTGGGCGGGACAGTTCAGGACAAAAGTCCAGATCCCGGCTGCCGGATTGGCGCTCAGGGTCGCCTTGCCATTGGTCTCGAGGGTTACGGTTAAGGCGTGTTCTTCCGGATCATATATCCGGAAAGGAACCGTTACCGACTGGAACTCCCGGAAGGTGTATCCGCCCGTATAGTCGGTCTCGATCACCGGCGGCTGGTTGATGCCGGTGCGGACCTGCACGACCGGAGAAAGCTCCGAATACTGGCGGTAGCGGTTGAACATGACGGCCGCCACATAATAGTCCGCTTCGAATTCAAGGTCTTCCAGCAAGACATTGACGGGATCGCCGATTCCGACGCCATCTTCAAACAACAGATCGGCATATTGGACCGTAGCCAGCGGAGAAGCAGGATTAAGCCCATTCAGGTCTGCCCGGCGCCGGGTGGCAAAGACCCGGACACCCCTGGCCAGCTCACCGTCCGGAGCGGCCGTTACGCCAACCGTGGCCGTAATCCGGTTGCTGACCGCTTCCGCATCGATGGAACCGGGCGCCTGCGGAGGCTCGGAAGCGAAATACATCGCGGAAGCATAGGCGTCAATCTTGGGACCGATAACGGTATTGTCTTCGAAAAACTCCGTATCGGCCGCTTTCAGAAGCGCTTCCTTCAACATCTCGTTGGTAAAACCGGCCCCACCGCGGGCAGATACCAGCAGGGCGGCGACGCCGGAAGCATGCGGACAAGCCATCGACGTTCCCTGGGCCCAAGCGTAAGTGTCGTTCAGTGTCAGGCTATAAACCTGATTGGAATTGTTCCGGCTGGGCGCATAATAATCACCTCCGGGAGCTGCCAGGTCGACCCAGGGACCATAATTGGAATAATAGGCCTTCTCCCCGGTAGGACCGAACGCGCCGACCGCAATCACCGGTTCATAGGCACAGATCGGGTCATAATCAATGTCTTCATTGCCCGCGGCGAAGAATACTACCCCACCCTTCATCGGGGAATCCGGCAACTGGTTGCCAGCGTTATCACAACCGGCATACTGGATGAAATAGTCGATGGCCGCCTTGATGGAAGAAGGGATGGTCATGCGGCGGAAAGCCTGGTATTCTGCATCGGAGACGGTGCCGTCGTCATTGGAGTCCGCATAATAGCCCCAGCTGTTTTGGCAGATGACCGCACCGTGATCGGCACCCCAGCGGATGGCATTGGCCGTCTGGCTGGTCGAAGCGTCCGGATCGCTGTCGGTCGCGCCGAAAATCTGGCTGGAGAGGATCTTCGCCCCCCCGATTCCGGCAGCATGATCGCCGCCAGCGATACCGCAGACGCCCAGGGCGTTGTTATTGACGGCCGCGATGGTACCCGCGACATGCGTGCCGTGCGAACCGGCTCCAATCACATAAGAATTGTTAGTGAAATTCTTGCTGCCGTTCTCCCCCGCAGGGATGGCATTGGCCGCCAAGTCCGGATGGGTCAGCAGGACGCCAGCATCTACCACATTGACGATCACGGAAGAATTGCCGGTCGAAATCTCGTTCCAAACCCGCCAGACATTGATGTCAGCCCCTGCTTTGTAACCGGTTTTCTCCCCAGTATTTCGGTAATGCCACTGCCGGGACAAGTAGGGATCGTTGAAAGCCCGCAGCTTGATCGGACGGTCATATTCAACCTCCTCGATGCCCGGGACGGTCTGAAGGACATCCACGGCCTTGGTCCGGGGTGTTTCCGGATCGATATCGGCCTCATAGAAAAGATGCAGGCCCGCCTTCCGGGCACGCTCTTCATACTGGCCACCGTCCGGGAAAACCCTTCGCAAGGAGCTGATATCCAATGTCTCGGCGACGGCATTCAAGTCATCCGACTTGGTCCGTATGCCAGATGTCAGATCCCCGGCTTCGATCAATTCCGCCAATTCGGGCGTCACCTTGATCACGGCCCGCATCGGGGCCTGGGACTGTGTTTGCGCGTCCGCCTCCGCTTCCGGCGTCATTTCTATTTTCTGTGGGGGGAGTTCCGCCCGGGTACAGCCCAATACCAGGGCCAGCGCCAAGGGCAGGGTCATCCATTTCTTCATAGAATCTTTCTTTGTTTAATCATGTGGCTGAAGACACAAAGATACAAAAAAAAGGGTGCTGCACAAGCGCAGCACCCCATTTTCACAGGAATCCCGGATTAACGGACCCGTTTGGAAACAAAGATTTCGTCCTTCAGACCGAAAGCGGGGATCTCGACGTCCTTGGCTATGCGGTTCGGCGTATCCGACACATAGACCGGAAGGCTCTCCACGGCACCTTCGGACACGGAGTAAACCTGGTTCCGAGGTTGGACGGACGCCTTCTTCACGGAAGCTCCGGAAGTGGCGCGTTCCAGGGTATTCGGTAGCGGAGTCTGCGTCTGCCAGTAGACTGCGCCGTTGGAATGGATACCATAAATCTGCATGCCGGAGATCGGATTTGTCTTCGGATTCCAGCTGGAGATCGTCACCGTACCCGGAGTCAGGGTGATCGTGTTACCGTCTTCGGAAAGCGTGCCGGTCGCAATCGGGAAGGTGCCGGAAATACGGGAAACGCCGCCGGTCGTCGGATTGACAGCATTGGCCAGCAGGGTCGGGGTGATCTCACGGTTCTGGCTGTCGGTAAACTTCTCGCCGACGACCTGACCGTTCGCAATGGTAATGCTGCCATCTTCGGCATTGAAATCCAAAGTTACGGTAAAGCCATAGTCGGTCGGATGTCCGCCGAAGTTATTGACATAATAGTTCGTGTTGACAAGGCCCTTCTCGATGGTCCAGGTATCGTAGACCTGTTCTTCACCATCCGTGCGCGGCGTCTTGATGGTCCAGTCGCCCAGCCAGGCGAGATACGCCTCGGTCGGCTGCTCGTCGATCCGGAAGGTCGTCGTATAATACTTGTCGGTCAGCTCATAGTTCTCATCGAAACCGATCATAAAGATATGATAGTTCCCGTTTTCGAACTTATTGTAGAGCACGGGAGCCGCACCGGTGTTCAGTTGGGGCTTGTTTGCAGCGACGAACGGAGCGTAAGCCATGACGAGATTACCGAAGTCGCTGAAGAAGTTCTGCTCGTACTCGCTGTCGCTCAGCACGAGACCGACCCAGGAGTCGGCTTCGCCGGCCGTATAGGAAACGACATCGTAGACTTTGCCGCCATACGTATAGTTGCCGGAATACTCGGCGGACCAACCGGCCGCATTGGAATAGTCGGCGATTTTGAACGGCTCGATGGCAACCCTGCCGGTCGGGTAACCGTCCTCGTCCAGGCCGACGGCCATCGCATAGTAGTTGCCCGGATCGGACAGGTCAAAGATATCCCAGTCCGATTCATTGTACATGAAGTCGGTCGGACCATAGTTATAGCCAGAAGAAGCATAATAGGCAACCATTTCCGCCATCTGCGACTCCGCGGCCAAGGACGCGATCTTGGCATATTCCTCCAGCGACTTGGCACCGGAAGCCTTGAATTCAGCATCGGAAATCATGCCTGGCAAATACCAGCCGGCCTCGGAGCCTTCTTCGACCTCATTCTGGATGACCTCATACAGAGTGCCCCTATAATTGTAACGACCGCCGTAGGAAGGGGTCCAGGTCGGCTCCAGGATAAAGGCAGGATACTGCTTGACCTGGAAGGTATGGGAACCTTCACCGGCGGAGATGGTCACCTCGCCGAAACGGGTCTTGCCAGTGGTGTTCTCGGCGACGACGACCGTCATATTGCCATCCCCGACCGTGGGGGTGATCCAGTCTTGTTCAGAGGCAGCGGTCACCGTCGTGTTGCTTTCAAACGGGAAGACCTCGGTAGCACCTTCAGAAAAAACGACAAGGTCCCTCCCGGTAAAACCGGAGAGGACGGCGCCGAACTGCTGGACCGTCACGTTGACTTTCTCGGAACCGGAAGTAAGGGTCACAACGGCATAGCGGGATTCGAGACCCTCCCATTCGGACACGTTCACGACTACGTTCTGGCCGGAGGTGGAAACGGTGCACCAGGACTTGTCAGAAGCGGCCGTAAAGGAGTTCTGGGCATCCACGACGATGGAGCCCTGGCCACCGGCCGGCTGGAAGACGACATCCGTGCTGACGACCGAAAGGGTCTTGACAGCTTCTTCGACTCCCTTGTCCTTGGAGCAGGAGGCGATGCAAAGCACCGCGCTCACTGCCAAAAGAATACTCAATATTTTTTTCATACTATCACTCGTTTTCTGGTAAAACAGCAGGGTCGGACTTATTCGCGGATCATCTTCTGCCAACCCCAGATATAGTATTGGTTCTTAGGTCTGAAGGTCTGGTTGAAGACCCACGGGGCCGAAGAAGCGCTGATACGGGTACTTCCCTGGAAGAAGAACAGATAGAATGCGTCCACCGTATAGGAACCCCAGACGCCGTTATCGCTCCACTGAATGGTGGAACCATCTTCTTCAGCACCTTCGCTCGGGGCGACGAACTTACCGCTCATACCGATTGCGGTATTCCACGTGATATAACCTGCATTGGAATCCCATGCACACATGAGGACATCATAGGTACCGTTGTTGCCTACGGTCTGGACATTGATGCTGATCTGTCCGGAACCCAGGTTGTACGTAGCCTTGACATCGAACTGGTCGCTGAGTCCCTTGATCAAGTAGCTCTTGCCCTTGATATCCTCGACGATTTCCACTCCCTTATGGGTATAAGCGCCATCGAAGCACAAGAGGGACCACTTGCCCAGGAAATCGTTATACGGATGCCAGCCTTCCGGCAGGGAACCGACCAGGTTGACCGCGACGGCGCTGCCGGACGGAGAAACCAGGCTCTGTTTATCCCCATCCCACACCAGTTCATCAATTTCGTACGGGCCGACAGTAACCGGCTTATACAACTTGATGCCTTTCTCGGTAAACATATACGCAGACTCTGCGGAACCATCTTCCGCATCGGCATACTTTTCGCCCTTCAACTCGATATAGGCCCAACGGCTGGAGAGGTCGAGATAAACCTCAGCTTCGTCGCTGCCGATCGTGCCATTGAAAGTACTGACGAAAACGGCCTCGGCCATAGCGGCGACATCCTTGGCATATGCCTGCATATCCCCGGAAAGCGGGACCATTTTGATCGTATTGCCGGTACGCTTGCCCTTGAGGACGACCTCGTCGGCCGTAGCACTGAGGATCATGAACTCGAAGTCACCCTTGTAGGCCTGGTACAGGCCGCTCTCTCCGTAGAGGTTGCGGGAAGAGCCGGACGGGGTGGCAAAATAATGGAAAGCGTAATTGTTGGTATCGAACGAGAGGACCGGACCGTTGTCGGTGGTCATCTTGTACAGGGAAGTATAGGCCTCATCGAAAAGCTCGCTGGCGACGGTCACCTCCGTATCCGTGAACTTCATCGTGTACATATATCCGCCATAGGACTGGTCCGGATCCGGATAATAGTACATGGCCCAACCGTTCGAGGCGCCCGTCAGCACCTTCTGGGCGGTGGTCAGGGCCTCGGAAAGCCTGACGGATGCGGACTTCTCGAAAACTTCTTCGTCGTCTTTCACGCAGGAGGAAAAAACGAACACAGAGACGGCCGCAGTCAGCAGAATGGAAAATATCTTTTTCATATTCATAGCCATTTCGGGTTAGTTGATTTCAAGGGAAGTAAGATCCACCATGCCGGAGACGACTTCGCTCTGACGACGGAGCACCGTTGCACGCAGCTGATCGAGATCGATTCCGAAAGTATTGAGCATGTAATTCTTGACGATATCCAGTTTGGTCCTGATCAGGGAGGCGGATGCGCCGGCCCGTGTCATCCAGTTATCCCAGGTTTCCTGGGAATTGGTGACATAAATGGACATCATCTCGGCGAAATCTTCCCGGTCGGAATGCTGGGCATAGGTGGAGATGAAGCCACGCTCGAAATTGTTGGCATACTCAGGCGTACTCCAGGAGTCCGTCACGTAGCCGGTCGGCGTCACCTGGGAGAAGTCGGACGGAAAGTCCTTGGTCTGGTTCAGGATATGGGTAAACTCGTGGTGGATGGTCTTGATATAGAAGTGGTTCAAAGCCTCGCTCACATCGGTGTGACCCTGATAGCCACCCTGCAGGACCAACGGAATATAGTTTACTCCGGACAGGAGGATCTTCTTGCCGCCCTCTGCAGTACCGAGGATAAAGGTACCGTTGTTGCGGTATTCCCATTCGCCGATATAGAAGAACATCTTCGGGAAATACTGGCGGGTGAAATCCACGCCGGCGACCTCGTCATAAGAGTCGATGCAAAGATACTTGACCAGATGGGCCAGAATGATGGAGCAATCCATATCGGCCGGAATCGTGTAGTAATTGTAGTCCGACTCGTTCATCTCATAACGATACTTGACCAGGATGTTGTACGGATTGACGTAATTGTTTTCCAGCCACTTGTCAAAATCGTTCTGGGTCTTGGAGCCGACCGTGATGATGCTGTCGGGATCCAGCGCTTTTTCCTTGCAGGAAGAAAGCGCCGTTACGGCCAGCACCACAACCAAAGCGTAATAGATATATTTCTTCATAATCTTCATCTTTTAGCGATTAGCGGGGGTTACCTTCGAAACCGGCGTCACGGGACTTCTGCGGGATCTGCAGGGCCCGACGAGGATCATTGACCTCCAGGGAGTCCGTAACTTTGGCAATAGCGGCATCGCTGTCCAGGTGACGGCGATAGATCTTGATGCCATAGCGCTTGACATCGAACCAGCGCTGACCCAGACCGATGGTTTCAGTACGGCGGCAGTTCAGCACGAAGTGGACCATGCTCTCCAACTCGGAGCCTTCCGTAATGGTCGGGATCGGAGCTCTCGGATTGAGATGTTTCTTCTGGGTCGGAGCGTTCCACTTGTAATAAGGCATCTCCTTATAGAAGTTATGGATCATATCCACCGTCAGGTCGACTTTGTCCGTGTAGAAGTTATTCACCCACAGGTTGAGGTCGTTAAGGGCATTCTGGAAGTTGCCGCTCAGGATGTACGCCTCGGCGCGGTCCAGCAGGCACTGGTCGGTGGTGAAGGACGGATAGACCGTATGGCGATAGCCGATACCGGCGACCGGGTCGGTGTATTCGAACTCATAGTCGATTTTCCAGAAGATCCAGTAATCCAACTTGGAAATAGAGTAATTCTTCGGCTGCCAGACGAAGTTGGAGGCAGTCATCACAGAGCCCGGATGCCACGGCGTAGGAGCCATGAAACCTTCCGTCGTCGCGATCTGTGACGTAAAGCCATAATGCTTCCAGGAACCCGAATAGTTACCCCACATCAGACCCATGTTGGAATAGCCGGTCTGGATCAGCAGGTTGGCAGGAGATTCGGAGCTGTTGTACGCGATACGGGCATCGGCGATGGTAGAATAGTTGGCCTGCAGGTCCTTGTAGTCGCGAAGCATGGTTTGCGGAGCGGAACCCAGACACTCGGTTGCATACTTGATGGCCAGGTCATACTTGCCATAGAACAGGTAGAAACGGGTGGCGAAAGCCAGGGCAGCCTGCCTGTTGAAATGGTACTTGGGCACCAGGTAGTCGTCGCTGACATACTTCAGGCCCTCCTGGATATCCTCATCGATACGCCTGTACACCTCGGCGACATTGCTGCGCTCATAGCTCGGATTCAAACCTTGTTCCGGCTGGTCCATGTACGGAAGGCCCAGGTCGGTCGAGCTGGTTTCTTCGTTGTACTGGAGGCAGAAGATATTCACCAGGATGAAGTGGGCGTATGCACGGGCGATAAGCGCCTCGCCGTAGGATCCGGCAAGTTTGAGACTCTCCTCGGGACCGCCGAGTTCCTCGATGGCGACGAGCGCCTGGTTGGCAGCGGCGATCGCGGCCCAGTTGTCTTCCCAGATGTTTTCATCGGACTCGTTGTTGGACTCGGTGTTGTCGGCCCAGTTCCAGATGTTCTGGAAGAAACGGTCGGCTTCACTGGTAACGACTTCCCGGTTGTTGTCCATATTGTCGGCCAACAGCTCGGTCACCATCGTATAGTTATGGTTCGTGTATGCCGAGACCAGCAGGGCGGCTACCTTGTCTTCGGTATCGATCTCCGCCCGGTTATCCGGCATGGTATCCAGGAACTTGTCGCACGCTCCCGCGCAGAAGGCAAAGGCGGCGATGGCAAAAAGGTATATTCTGTTTTTCATAAGCATCTCCATTGATTAAAGTCCGACCTTGAGCGTGAGCGTGAACTGCTTCGGAACAGGCACGGCCACACCACCGGTGTTGAAGAACTCAGGATCCTGGCCGTTGAGCTTCTTGTCCGCGTAGAGCAGGCAGAGGTTGGTGGCCTGGAGCTTGAGGGACAGGCTGTTGAAACGGATTGCGTTGGCCCACTTCTTCGGGAGGTCGTAGCTCAGGGAAACTTCCTTCAGGCGAACGAAGTCACCCTTGGCAATACGCTCGGTCGAGTAGTTGTAGGCGTTGTAGGCATAGGACAGGGAACCGTTGTTGACGTTCTGGATGCGGGAGGCGATGACCGGAACGGTCGTATAGGCCTCGTCGCCCGGAACCACCCAGCGGTTGTTGAATTCCTTCGGCATGGAGGTCAGGTCGCTGTAGTACGCCTTGAAGACCGGATCCAGACGGACGACATTGCCGAAAGAGCCGGTGATGAAGACATTCAGGCGGAGACCCTTCCACTCGAAGGTGTTGCCGATGGAACCGACACCGGTCGGGTCAGCCGTACCGGAGTACTCGAGGAACTCGATGTTCTTCGGGTCGGAAGCCGATGTCTGGAAGTAGATGCCGGAAACGGACACGTTGCCGTCCTGGTCGAGGAAGGTCGGCAGACCTTCGTCGTTCAGGCCCATGAACGGGATCGAGAAGATCGAGTGGTTGGCATAGCCCTCCTGGGCGAAACCGGTACCGGAGATCAGGTCGATGACACGCTTGGTGGTCATGAGCTTGGTGACTTCGTTGTGGGAGTGCGAGAAGATGAAGTTCGTGGTCCACTTGAAGTCGCGGGTCTTGATGTTCTCAGTCGTGAGGGAGAGTTCGTAACCGCCGGATTTCATCTCGGCGACGTTACCGTATTTCATAACCTCGCCGCCGACACCCGGGGTGTTGGTCAGACCGATCAGGTCGTAGTTGTTACGCTTGTACCAGTCCGCCGCAAAGTTGATGCGATTGTCCAGGAAACCAAGCTCGATACCGACATTGAGCTCATGCTTCTTTTCATAGGTAAGGTCAGGGTTCGCGAGGCTGCTGATGCGAAGGCCGGTTTCCTTATCACGGGCAGACGGGCGCCACGGGTTGTAGGCCTCGATGACGACGTTGGAGTTGGTGACCCAGGACGGGCCGCTCTCACCGGTCAGGGAGTAGGAGAGCTTGAGGGCGGCGTGGGAAAGATACGGCTGGAGCGGTTGCATGAACTTCTCATCGGAGATATTCCAGCGGCCGGATACGTTCCAGGTGGGGAGCCAGCGGGCGCTGCGGGCCTTGCCGAGACGGTTGGATCCCTCGTAACGGACGGTGCCGTTGATGCTGTACTTGCCCATCAGGGAGTAGTTGACCGTGCCGAAGAAAGCGGCGCGGCGCTCATGGGTGTTGCCAATGGTATAGTACTGGGTGTTTTCCTCGGCGCCTTTCTTGAACACCTTGTAGGCGTAATTGGCGATTTCACCCATGCTGTACTGCATGCCCCAGCCGCGGAACCAGGTCTCATGACGGTCGATGGAGTTGACCTCCATACCGCCATACGCGTTGACCGTATGGATGCCGCCGAAGGTCTGGTTGTAGTTGGCGGACGTACGGAAGTCCCAGCCGAACATTTCATTGTCGGTGCGCTGGAAGATACCGCCGACCGGAAGGACACTTTCCGGAAGGGCGAAACGCACGTCCGGATCCGTGTACAGGAAGGAGTTCGAGTCACGGATGGTCGTCGTATAGGCGGCGCGGTAGGCTTCCGCCTGGTTGGAACCGTCGAGGATATAGTGCTCGCGGGTCGTGGTCGCATACTTGGCGGAACCGAGGGCGCTCAGTTCGAGCTGTTTGATCGGCTTCCATTTGAGCTCGCCCTGGACGCGGATGTTCGTCACGTCGAGATCCAGGTAGTTGTTCTCCAATTCATTGATGATGTTGAACGGAGCATAGTTGCGGGTGTAGTAGACATCCGGGTCCAGCGCACGGGAGGTATTCAATGCGTAGGAATACGGGTTGATATCGAAGTCGCGCTTGACCTCGCCGGACACGGCGTCGATCGAGGAGCCCAGGGTTCCCGGCGCGCGCTGCTTACGGTAGGAGGCGTTGCCGATGAGGTTGAGGCTCAGGTTCTCGAACATGCGGTAGGTGGAATTGATGTTCGCCGTGTAACGCTGGACGGAACTCTGCTGGGTCCAACCCGGGTCGTCCATGACGGACAGGGAAGCGTAGTAGTTGCCCTTGTCGGTACCACCGGACATGGACACGGAGTGGTTGTGCTGCACGTTGTAGGTGAACAGGCGGTCGAACCAGTCGGTGTTGCGGTACTCGGCGGCACGCAGGTAGGCGGCCTTCGCCTCATCCGTGTTGGCAAGGGCGAACTGGCCGGTCTTCGGGTTGTATTCGCTCAGGAGCTGGTACATCTTGCCATAGACACCGGAGTCGGAGGCATTCGCCGTACCGGCGTACATGAGGTAACCCTTTTGCTCAAGCTCCTGGTAGATGGACATCTGGTCCTGGGAGTTCATGATGTTGAAGGTCGAATACATCGGCTTCAGACGGAGGGTATACTCACCGGTGTAGGAGAGGCTGCTATGGCCCGTACGGCCCTTCTTGGTCGTAACGACGATAACGCCGGCCATGGCGCGCGCACCGTAAATAGAAGTAGCGGAGCCGTCCTTGAGGATGTCGAAGGACTCGATATCGTCGGAGTTCAGACCGGCGATGGCGCTGGAGATCAGGGTGTTGGCATCACCGGAGGAGAGGTCCTCGGCATCCACCTCGACCACATCTTCCATGATGACGCCGTCTACGACCCACAACGGTTTGGAGGAACCGTAGATGGAGGTCGCACCGCGGACGCGGATCTTCGGAGCGGTACCGAACGTACCGGAAACGTTCTGAACGGAGACGCCGGCCACACGTCCTTCCAGGGAACGGGAGACGTCGGCCATACCGCTGATCTTGGCGGATTCAGCATCCACCTTGGCGGAGGAACCGGTGAACAGACGGCGGTCCATCTGCTGCATACCGGTCACGACGACGCCTTCCAATACCTCGGCGTCATCCTCCAGCTGGAAATTGACGACAGCTGCGATCGGAGCTTTGACCTCCTTGTAGCCCATGAAGGTTACAACGAGGTTGGCGGCACTGGCCGGCACGTTGTCGATCGTGTAGTTACCGTCGATGTCCGTGATGGTACCCAGTTTGGTACCCTCAACCTGGACATACGCACCGATCACCGGCTGACCGTCCGCCTTGGCTGTCACCGTACCCTTGACCGAACGGGTCTGGGCCGATGCGATGCCCAAGGAGGCCATCACCAGCAATGCCGTGAGAAAAAACTTGATTTTTTCCATAAGCGATGATTTAGTTGATAATAAGTATTGTTTTAAGCAATTGTTCAGGGAAAGGAAATCCCTTGTCAGGAGATTATGGTTTTTTCATGTTCAATTGTCATACTAAAAACTTCTCTTCAGTTCCAGGAAGAATCGGTTCTTTAACAAAAGGGCATAATCTACCCCTTTAAACCGCAAATTAAACGAATCTCGACCAATTTTCCAAATATCATTCCGACATAAAAACAAAAAAAATAAAACGTTTTTTACGAAATTATCCTTACTCGTTTGATAATTAGGGAGACTCCCCGTTTCATTTTTTTGGGGAGGATCGGATTTCCCTTTCATTTTCATTTTTAGCTACAAATAAAAAAAATCGATTTAGGACTGCTGAGACATGGGGCTGACGATTATTTGTTGCATTTTTTCCTTATATTCGCATAAACAACGAAATAGACATGCGCTTCAGACTACTATTTCCGCTCCTGCTGCTGCCCCTGCTGGCCGCAGCCCAGGATCCGCAGGCCCTCTATCTGGAGCAAGCCGGCTGGGACATGCCACTGTACAGGGGACGGACGGCGACGAACTACTCCTTCAGCTACAACGGAACCTACCTATGGGACCGCAGCGGATTCCGCAGCGGAGACCTTTCCTACGCCGGAAAGGTATACCGGAACATGGAGATGGACATCAATGCCCATCAGCAGCATCTGCTGCTCCGCTATCCGGATTCCTTCAACACCGTGGACCTGGGCAACGAGGCCGTAGACTGGTTCACCCTCGGTCAGGACCGGTATGTCAACCTGCGCCGGCGGGGCATCGACGTTCCGGAAGGGTTCTACAAGGTCGTCTATGAAGGGGAGGCCTCTGTTTACGAGCGCATTGACAAGGAATTCCGCCGCGATATCTCCATCAGCAACGACGGACAGATCGGCTACATGGACCCGGCCTGGAAGGAAGGCGTCTTCGAACTGTTCATCCAGCGGCGGAACTGGTATTATGTCGCTCCGGACGGGCAGGCCACCCGTTTCAGAAAACAGAATTTCCTGCTGCGGACCCATCCGGACAAGCGCCGTCAGGCAACCCGGCATCTCAAGGAAACCGGCATGGACAAAGCGGATTTCTCCCGCTGGTGCCAGGCCTATATGAACTTCGTGGAACATGGGAAATAGGCGGTTCTTTCTCAAGCTGGTCTTAGCCGGGATGGCAGGACTGGCCTCATGGGCGGCATCCGCCCAGGAAGTCTCCGTCCGGATGGTCTCCGCGGATTCGCTTGTATCGGTCATGCGCAGCGTGACAGGCAGCCGGATCTACCTGGCCCATGGAGAGCAGGACGAAAGTTTCTATACCGTGACGGCCCCGGCCGGCGGTTTCCTCAGCGCTGCCCTGGCCAAGATGCAGGCGAACGGATACACGGCGACGGAATTCGAAGGGGCCCTCTACCTGGTGCGCGGACGCACGCTCCCCACTTCCCTGCCGACCACCTGGTTCTCCCGGCAGACCGCCCGCAGCGAAGAAGCGACTTCAGAAGAGGAGGCCCTGACGGCGACTTATCTCAACAAAGTCTATGAAATCGGCGACGAGCGCCGGGCCCGCTCCGGCATGGCCACCATCCATGGCAAGATCCGCGACGTCGCCAACGGCGAACCCGTCCCCGGCATCACGGTGGCGGACCAGAACGGACGCTATGCCACTTCCGATATCTACGGAGATTGGAGAATGCAGCTTCCTACCGGGCGCAATACCCTGACCTTCAGTGGCTATCCCATGGAAGAAACGACCCTGGAAGTCATCATCCATGAAGACGGGGGCCTGGACCTCAACATGAAAGAAAAGGTCACCTCCCTCCAGGCGGCCGCCATCTCGGCGGAAGGCGTCTCCAACCACCGGAGCACCAGCCTCGGTCTGGAGCGCATCCAGCTCGAGCGGATCAAGAAGATTCCCTCCGCTTTCGGCGAGAGCGACCTGATCAAGGCCGTACTGGCCCTGCCGGGCGTACAGACCGTCGGCGAAGCTTCCTCCGGCTTCAACGTCCGCGGCGGCTCGGTCGACCAGAACCTGATCCTGTTCAACGGCGGAACCCTCTTCAATCCCAACCACATGTTCGGCATCCTTTCGTCGTTCAATTCCGATGTCATCAGCGACGCTGAACTGTACAAGAGTTCCATCCCCGCCTCGTTGGGCGGCCGCATCTCTTCCGTCCTGGACATCCGGACCCGGGAAGGCAATGCCAAGCAAATCACCGGTTCGCTGGGCCTGGGCCTGCTGACCAGCCGGCTCCACCTCGAAGGACCCATCATCAAGGACCGGACGACCTTCATCCTGGGCGCCCGCACCACCTATTCCGACTGGATGCTGAACCTGCTGCCGAAAGACAGCCACTATCACGGCGGCAAGACGTCCTTCCAGGATTTCAACGCCGGCCTGACACACAAGGTCAATGACAACAACACCCTTTATCTGAACGGTTATTATTCGGGTGACCGGTTCTCCTTCTCGTCCGATACGACGTTCCGGTATCACAACCTGGATATTTCAGCCAAGTGGCACAGCCTGCTATCGCCCAAGGTGACCCTGGACCTGACCGTCGGAATGGACCGCTACCAAAACGCCGTCGAGGCGGACCGTAACTGGGAATTCGGCACCTACCGGTACCAGGCGGCCATCCGGCAGGACTTCGCCAAACTGGACCTGCGCCACGCCGTCTCCCCGGAGCACTCCCTGTATTACGGCCTCCATCTGCTGCACGATGACCTGATGCCGGGCCGGATGGATCCGGTCGGGGAGAAATCCATGATCGAGCCCCGAAAACTGGACCGGAAAGGTGCCTGGGAACCCGCCCTCTACCTGGGAGATACGTGGGCGCCCGGCGACAAGTTCAGCCTGGACGCCGGCGTGCGGCTCAATGCCTTCCTGTCCACGCAGGATGACGGCCGGTATGCCGGTCCCGAATTCCGCCTTTCCGGGAAGTATTCCTTCCTGGACAACCTGACCGTCAAGGCGGGATTCAACACGATGCGGCAGAACATCCACCTGATTACCAACACCTCCACCATCTCCCCGATGGACGTATGGACCCTGTCCGACGCCCGTATCCGTCCGCAGCACGGCTACCAGGCGGCCGGCGGCCTGTACTGGACCGTCGCATCTTCGGTGGACCTGAGCCTGGAAGGCTACTGGAAGCGGCATTACAACGGTCTGGACTACCTGTCCGGGGCCAGCCTGGTCATGAATCCCGACCTGCCGTCCGACCTGGTCCGTACTGAAGGGAAGGCCTACGGTGTGGAATTCATGGTCCGCAAGCAACTCGGCAAACTCAACGGCTGGGTCTCCTACACCTGGTCGCGCGCCTTCCTCCGCGAGACACAGGAAGATGACCCGTATCCCATCAACCAGGGCCGCTGGTACGCCGCCCCGCACGACAAGCCGCACAGCCTGAAAATGGCTGCCAACTATAAGTTTACGCACCGCTACAGCCTGTCGGCCAACGTCGATTACTCGACCGGACGGCCCATCACGGTGCCGATCGGCTACTTCTCCTACGGCGGAGAGCGCCGGCTGGCCTATTCCGACCGCAACGCCTACCGCATCCCGGATTATTTCCGGCTGGACCTGGCCATCAACGTCGAACCGAGCCACTATCTCCGCCGCCTCGCCCACCTGTCCTTCACGCTCGGCGTATACAATGTCACGGGGCGGAAAAACGTCTACTCGGTCTACTATACCATGGAAGAAGGGTCCCCGGTCCCCAAGGGTTACATGATCTCCGTCTTCGCCACCCAGATCCCGTACATCAACCTTAATCTGAAATTCTGATGAAAAAGCCTGTAAACCTGTTGCTTCTTGCCCTGGCCACCCTGATGCTGGCCGCCGGCTGCACCTATCCGTTCCAGGCCGACATCGAACAGATGGACGACGTCCTGGTCGTTGAAGGGAACATCGTCATCGGCGACCGGACGGTCATCGCCCTGAGCAAAATGGTCCCGCTCGGCACCTACGAAAAGGATGGGACCTCCTATCCGGATCCGACAACGTACCAAAAAGCCTCGATTTCGAAGTTTTCCGCCTGGATCGAAGGGGAAGACGGGGTCCGCGTCGACGCAACGGGAAACGACCCGCTGTACTTCGATACGCGAGAACTGCGCCCCGACCAGCGATACCGCCTCTGCCTTGCCGACGGCTCCGGCTCCGACACGTATGAATCCGACTGGGTCGAGGTCCTCGGAGCGCCCGTCATCGACAACATCTCCTACAATAACAGAGGCTATGCCCTGCAAGTCACCGCCAGCATGCATTCCGACGAAAGTCCTTATTTCTCCATCAGTTACGACGAGCGCTGGGAATACCATGCCTGGACCTGGACGGACTGGGTCTACGAAAAAAACGATTATTCAGCGGAACCAACCATCTCCTACTCCAATGAGAACCGGTTCTTCCGCTGCTGGGACCATTCCGATTATGCCCGTTCACGGACCATGTCCGCCGAAGCCTATGAAGGCAACCAGCTGGTCGATTACCCAATCGTCTCTTTCAACCGGTATGATCCGCGTATCTCGGTCCTGTACAACCTGCAACTGCGGGCCTGCCTGATCTCGCCGGAGAGCTACCAATACTGGCAGAACATGGACAAGATCTCCAAACCGAACGGAGACCTGTTTACGCCGATTCCCAGCAGCATGCGGGGCAACCTCCACAAAGTCGGAGATCCTGCCGCCCAGGTACTGGGCTTCATCAGCGCCTCTACGGCGACCTATACCTCTTACTTCATCGACAATGACGAGACGGGGTTCTATGCCGCTCCCTACGAGCAGCAGAAGAAAGTCCAAGAACTGCGGACCCAGACTGGCATGAATCCGGATGACTGGACCCGCGCCTACCGGACCGGCTATTGGCCGTTCTTGCCGAATTCCGATATCTATGGCAATATTATCGGGTACACCTGGATCGCCCAGGAATGCGTGGACTGCCGCATGCAAGGAGGAAGTATCAACCGGCCTTCAGACTGGCCGAAGAAATAGTCAGATGCTTATGAGAAAGTGGATTGTATTATTGCTGTTCTTCCCGTTCTTCCTGGGACATGCCCAGGTTATGGAACGGGTCTACATAACGACCGACCGGCCCTACTACGCGGCGGGTGAAACCATCTACTGTTCCGCCTTCTGCCTGGATGCGAAGGCGACTCCCTCTCCCGTCAGCGCCGTGGCGTACCTGGAACTGTACTCTGCGGAAGGCGTCGCCGCTACCGCGAAGGTTGGCCTGGCCGAAGGGCGCGGCGCAGGAGCCCTGCAGATTCCGGCCGACCTGGCGACTGGCAACTACAAACTGGCCGCCTATACTGCGCTGGAACGCAATCTGGAAGGCTGCGACCCGGGCCTGGGAGCCCGCGTCATCTCCGTCTATAACACCCGCCAGTCCGCCAAGGCGGAAGGGAATATCGAATGGGCGGATGCGCTTCCCAGTCCGTCAGCCGCGCAGACGACCGGCCCTGTTGCCATCGTTTCACAAGACGGCGGATGGGTCCTCCGTGCCGACGAGGCCGTTTCCGTCAGCCTGTCCGTCTTCCGCGACGAGGGACTCCCCTGCTACGATCCGCAGGATGCTTCGGCCTTTTTGCGCGCCCTGCGCGAGAAATATCCTTTCCGGCCGGACCATACCCCCGAATACGACGGGGAAATCCTCCGCGCCCGGGTTACCGATGCAGCAGGCCAGGCCATGCCGGCCCTCGCCGGGACGGATATTTACCTGGGCTGTCCGGGCAATGATGCCGATATCTATGCCGCCTCGCTGGGCGAAGACGGCTCCGCCACTTTCTATACAGCCAACATCTTCGGGAATAAGGAAATGGCCATCACCCTGAAAGAAAAGCCCGCCGACTGGCAGATCCAGTTTGAATCCCCGTTCATTTCCCTGCAGGCCGGCGACATGCCCAAGATGGTACTGGCTCCTTCCATGGAGTCCGCCCTCACCCGGCTGGGCTTCGCCGCCCAGGTAACCGGTGCCTTCGAAGCCGATACCCTGTATCAGGTTCTCCCCTTCCGGCAGCTCTCCTTCACGGGGAACGACCGCGTCCGCTACCGGCTGGACGATTTCACCCGGCTGCAGACCATGCGGGAAATCTTCACCGAATACCTCCGCGAACTCCGCGCACGACGCACGGACGACGACCGGACCGAGATCCAGGTCCGCTGTGAGACCCGCTTCAACCAGATTCCCGTCTTCCAGGATAAACCGTCCCTGATGCTGCTCGACGGCGTCCCCGTACCCGACCATCAGACCCTGCTGGACTACGATCCACTGCTGGTCAAGTACATCGATGTCTACCCTTACGAGTACGCTTTTGGCATCACTCGCTACGCCGGCGTCGCCAACTTCGTCACCTACCGGGGCGACATGCCCTCCGCCCGCCTCGGCAGCAATGTCAAGATCATCGACTTCCAAGGGGTATCCTATCCCGTTGCCATTGGCGCCGCTTCCTTCCCGCAAGGCTATCCCCGCGTCCGCCAGACCCTTCTGTGGGATCCGCTCGTCAGCCTCTCTCCCGGTGCGGAGAAGCCTGTCGAAATCCCCCTGCCGGACAATCCCGGGACCTATCGCATCCAGGCCGAAGGCTTCACCGCCGACGGACAACCTGTCTTTCAACAGGTATCCGTCCGGATTCCCTAAAAATATTTTGGGCGTTTCAAAAAAACTTCCTACATTTGCAGTCCATTCTTCCAGCCGGAAGGACGCAAATCGATTGGAGAGATGCTCGAGTGGCTGAAGAGGCACGCCTGGAAAGCGTGTGTACCCCAAAAGGGTATCGCGAGTTCGAATCTCGCTCTCTCCGCATCCAAAAGCAGCCCAGCGCAAATGCGCTGGGCTTTTTTGTCGTTCCGGCCGAGCCGAGCTTGCTCGCGCGAGGACGGGGCGGCAAAAAAGCCCGAACGACCGAAGGTCGTGGGCTGCTTTTGGTTGTCCGGACCCGCCGGGAGGCCACGAGATAGCGACCGCCGCAGGCGGGCGGAATCTCGCCGCTTCGGGGCGGAAGCACAGAAGCCGGCGGAATCTCGCCGCTTCGGGCGAAGCACAGAAGCGGGCGGAATCTCGCCTTCGCGCGTTTATGAAAGATAACCAATAATTTACAATATTACCAAACGGCTGAGTTCCATTCTTGAATGTGATCTTCCCGGCGCCGGAGCACTAAAAAAACCGCTTTGCGGTTATTTGCAAAGCGGTTTTCAATTATAATCCGTACCGTGTTTCTACGGATTATTTCTCCTTCGGGTGCAGTTTTTTGTAGAGCTTGAGTGAGCCGAGAAGGCTTCCGAAGTCGTTCTTGCCGATGTGGGTGGCGCGCACGAGAGTCACGTCAGCTGTGGTAGGGAGGCTGAACTCCATAACTTTGGTAATGAACTGCCTTCTTGTGACTTTTACAGGGATGATCTCTTTGGTAGGATATGCCACCGCGAAGCTACCCTCAAGCTCCATGGTCGATTTTCTGGGAGCCTTGTAGAAGTTCTTGATTTCCTGCATCTTGGCGATAGCCTCTTCAAGAGTGCCTCCGAGGGGGATGAACAACTCGTAAACGGGGTCGAATTGGAGCTGGATAATGTCAGTGCCGATTCCAAGATGTCCGAGAGAGAGGTAATACATGCGGGGATTCTCATCATTCATGTAGAAAACTTCCAACTCGGTGGTGAAGGCCTCGTCTATTTCAGTCTCCACTTCCGCTATCTCAATTCTGGGACGAAGAATTTTGTTCTGCCCGAAGGCAAGAACAGTCACGCACACAAGGGCGAGAGTAAGAATTACCTTTTTCATATTTCGAAAATATAGTTTTATTCAAAACACAAAAATACAAAAAATGCTTAATTAATAACATAACACCATGTGTGTCCGGTAAAAGTTCCGGATGGAAATTCCGACACAAAGTGACCGAATCTCGCCTTCGCGCGTTTGCCTGGCGCAGGTGTGTTTTTTCGTGCGACACCTGCACCACAAATCGCTGTTCTACAGCCTTCTAGTGGCGCAGGTACAACACCTTTTTACATACCTGCGCCAGTTTGAAATGCAAAAAAATGGTTGACAAACTGTAAGCCTGTCCGGTCAAAACGGCCTGTAGGACATCCAGTCCGTCTCCAGCTCGAAGGGATAGAGCGGCTTTTCGACAGACGCGGGATTGGTCTCGACGGGCCAGTTGTTGGTGTGCCAGAAATTCAGGCGGTATTTGGTCTTCACGCACGGAATGCCGTCCTTGGACGGATGGTCCGGGAACAGGTCCGCACCACCCTCATAGTCCCACAGGACCACTTTCTCGCCCGTTTCGGGGTGGAGAATCCACCAGACCAGCCGGTCGGGATACCAATCCCAGCCATAGGTATAGAACTGGCGGGACGCATCGTAACCTTCGATGGCATCAATCTTTTCAGGCAGGTTCTGACGGTTTCCCAACGGCGTATTGGGAATCCGATGCACCGTTCCGTCCGGCTGACGGCTCTCGCTGCGCCAGATGGTCTCCAGGATCTCTCCGGTAGCCAGGTTGATGGTGCGTCCGACCCGGTTCAGCGTCCCGCTCTTTCCGGTCCAGGTGCCGACGTAGATGATCCGGGGATCCGCCAGCAGCCACTCGATATCGATCTCGCTCAGTCCCATCTGCCGGTCGACATTGTACGTGAAATATCCTACGACGGCACCGACGTTGGGCTGCACCTTTGTCACGTCCGGCAATTTGATCCGGGCGGAATAACTGCCGTAGAAAGTATAGTCTTTGGAAATGATCTCCGGTCCCCTGCCGGCTCCGGCGGGATCCGACGGATCGATGCGGTACAGCATGATGTCCGTACCTTTTTCGCTGAAAGAACGGATACCGGAAAAATACCGGAAGTCATCGCCGGAGCGACGGTAGTTGTAGTCGAAGAACGCCGAAGTCTCTCCCGAGAAATCCTCGGTGAAAGCGCCATGGAACCGCGTTTCCTGGGCATAGGCCTGCCCGAAAACGGAAGACAGAATAACAAAGATGATCGCTCGATGTTTCATAGACAGTAAATGGGTTATCATTCAGGGTGAAACAAAGATACGAATCCCACGGGAAAAGAGCAATCACAAGCAAGAAGCAAGATACAAAAAAAGTGACCCGCCGAAGCGGGTCACCCGTTGGGTTAGTCTAGCTGAACAAGATACTAGCGACTTCCACCAGCCCACCAGACGGGCTCGGAAAAGACGTAGTTACCGGCATCGGTGTAAATCTTGGTGATGTTCGGATTGGCCACCACGTCGTCCTGTCCGTACGGGGCACGGAGCGGGAACTTGCCCGGGTTGACCAGGCCGTAGACATCCTTGCCTTCCGCTTTGAGACGGCGGATGTCAGCATAGGTCTCGACGGCCTCGCCGTTGGCACCCCACAGACCGATGTACTTCTGGATCATGGTCTCCTTGAGCGGATCGGCATCGAAGAGCGGAGCGACCTTGCTATCGAAATACGCGTCGGCGGCAGCCGCATCCAGCGGATCGCTCTCCAGCGGTTCCAGACCGCCGTAGGCATTGATGGACGGGGAATTCATCGCACCGTCGACATTGACCTCGAAGTTCGCGAATGCAGCCTCGACCGCAGCCTTCAGGGTCTCCTTCGCTTCGGCGGTCTTACCCAGACGGGCCTGGGCTTCGGCCTTGATGAAGAGGACCTCATGGTAGCTCAGATAGTGGACGGGAGCCACCTCGGCGAAAGCGAACACATCGTAGGCATAGACGTACTGGCATTCCTCCGGATCGCCGGTCGGTGCCAGGTCTTCCTCGACATCCGCAGCGGAATAGTGACCCCAGGAGCGGGAACCGAAGTAAACGCGCTCGGCACGGGGATCTTCACGGGCCATGAGTTTGGCATACATGCTGGTGCAGGAAGAAATGCCGTCACGGCTCCACTCGAAGTCGAACATCGGGTTCTGGTTGCTGCCGTCATACTGCATGGAAGCCTGTTCCGCGGCGGAGGTGAAGGATGCGTCGGCATACTCGATCACCTTGGCCAAGTCAGCGTTCTTGTTGGAAGAACGGTTGAGCAGGCGGAGGGTATAACGGGCCTTCAGGCCATTGGCGAACTTGACCCACTTGGCGGCGTTGCCACCATAGATGAAGTCGTACTGTCCGACAGTGTTGCCACCGGCCTGGACATCCTTGATACCGTCTTCCAGCAGCTGGAAGACCGCATCGTAGATGCTTTCCTGGGTATCCGCCTCCGGATAAGGATAGGTGTTGTAATCGCCCACCTGGGTATAAGGAGTGTCGCCATAGACATCGGTCGCGACAGCCAGGTTGTAGGCCAGCATGATCTCGCCGATACCGCGGGCCACGGCGTTGCCGCCGTCGGGACCTTCGTTGTCATCGGCACACTTGGCAACGACGATCTTGGCGTTGCGGATGTTCTCGTAAATGGTGCCCCAGTTGTTGTTGTAGGTAGAGGCGACACGCACTTCGGCATCCCGCTTTTCCGCCTTGAAGAGCTGGTTGTGGGTACCGGCCCAATACTCGACGTAGGAGCCGAAATAGGTGTTGAAGTCACCGCCGACGATATTCTGCGCCGTACGGAGCTCGATGTCCGGAATGATGAACTTCGCCGTCACATCGGTGGAGACGCTCGTATCTTTGTTGATCTCGTCCATCTTGTCTTCGGAGCAGGCAGCAGCGAAGAAAGAGAGGGCGGCAAGGACCAGACCGGTCTGGATCAGTTGAATTGTCTTTTTCATAAATCAGTCCTCCTTAGAAAGTGAATTTAAGACCGCAGCCGTAGCTCGAGGAACCCGGCAGGGAGAAACGCTCGAAACCGCCGGACATGTTGTTGTTACCCTGGGAAGCTTCGGGATCGAAGCCCCGGATGGCCGTCCAAAGCAGGATGTTGCGGCCGAAAGCGCTGGCCGTGACGGTACCCCATTTCGCCTTGATGACCGGGTAGCTCAGGGAGATCTCACGGAGTTTCACGTAAGAAGCGTCACGGACGAAATACTTGGAGATGTCATTCATCGTGGAGAGGAAACTCTGGGCATAGGCACCGGGGATCTCGATGTCGTTCGGGGCATACTGGGCATTGCCGGCAGCGTCATAGCCCGTAATCTTCACGGAAGGCTCGTAGTCGAATATGAAAGACTCGGAGTCACGGAGTTCCTGGGAATACTTAGCGGTACCATAATATTCCATCATGGCCGCGGAACCGGCGTACATGTTGCCGCCCTTCTTCCAATCGAAGACCATGTTGAGGGCCAGGCCCTTCCAGTTGAAACCGGTGCTGACGCCCAGCTGGAAGTCCGGGGAAACGGCGCCGAGCACGGCGTTGTCGCCGGCCATCGGGAAACCGTCTTTGTCAACGATGACGACACCGTCCTCGTTACGGACGTAGTCGATACCGTAGATAACCGGATACTTGTCACCGATACCGGCGCGGACCTGCGGCTCGACGAAACCGCCCAGCATGATGCTGGACACGCCCTCGGCGAGTTCGTCCACATAGTTGTCGATCTTGGTGAAGTTCACGTCCACGTTCCAGGTGAAGTCACGGGTCTGGACCGGAATGAAACCGAGGGTGAGTTCATGCGCGTTGGTGTGGACCTTTCCGGCGTTGGTCATCTTCTCGGAATAACCGGTGGAAGAAGCCATCGGAACGGCAAAGATCTGGTCCTTCACATCCTGGCGGGAGAAGGTGTAGGCCAGGGTGATGCGGCCATCGAAGAAACCGAGGTCGATACCACCTTCGACAGACTTGGTGTTCTGCGGACGGAGGTTCGGATCATAGATCAGGGAATACGGGGTATAGGCCACGACGCCGTTGGTCGGATACATGGCCGGGGTACCGCCGGAGAAACCGCCGCCGAAACTCGGGGTGTCGTAGAAGGACTCGGAGTAGGTTCCGGCCTGGCCGACCTCCGCATAAGAAGCACGGAGTTTACCATAGGTCAGGACGCTGTTCTTCAACGGCTCAAGTTCGGTGAAGATGAAGCCGGCGGATACGGACGGATAGGTGAACGTACGATTTCCGTGCGGCATCGAGGACACATAGTCGGAGCGGATGGTCGCATTGAGGAAGAGCATGTTCCTGAACTCGAGTGCAGCCTCTGCGAAGGTACCGAAGGTCAGGCTCTTGCTGTAGGACTGCGAAGAGGAATAGGAAGCCACGTTGTTGAGGTGGTTCCAGCCGGAGAAGTTGAAGTGGTTGCCGTAGGCGTAAAGGTAGTTACTGCGGCTGTAGACAATCTCATTACCCGCGAGGGCGTTGAAGATCAGGTCTTCATTGATGTTCCAGCTGTAGTTGGCCGTGAGCAGGGAATTGGTCTGGTTCTCGGTCAGGGAACGCTCGGTGATCTCGCCGTCGGCGCCCTTGCTGCCGTAACCATAGATATTGCTGTAGTTCGTAGTATAGGCATCGGCACCGAGTTGGTACTTCACATCGAGGGAGTGGACATCGTTGATGACGGTCTTGAAATCGATGTAGGCGTTGCCATAGAAACGCTGGGACTTCTCTCCGAAAGAGTTGTTCTTCGTCGCCCAATACGGGTTGTTGAAGGTCAGGTTACGGAAGTTGACCTGGCTGTACGGATCGCCCGGAACATGGTTCGGAATGCCGGCGAGGTCGTAGTTGGCCGGGGCATGGTAGAGACCGGCGGTGATACCGTCGTTGGCGCCGGACTGCTTGTTCAGGTCAGACTGGACGTAGTTGGCATTGAAGCCCATCGTGAAGTGCTTGCTGAGCTTGGCCTCGGAGCCGAAACGGGCATTGTAGCGCTTCATGAACGTGCCGTCGATGATACCGTTGCTGTTGGTATTGCCGAGGGAGAAGATGAAGTTGCCGGTACCGAAGTTGTGGGCCACGCTGACCGTATTGCTGAAGGTATGGCCGGTCTTGAAGAAGTCGCGGATGTTGTCATACACGCCCGGCGTCGTCCACGGGTCGAGACCCGCCTGGGCACGCTGGGGCTGG
>ONQC01000052.1 GCA_900319855.1 uncultured Bacteroidales bacterium | reverse complement strand
GGCATTCCGTTTATAAGCAAACAAGCATTTACAGTCATTTCCTCCAAGACCATGTCCTTGAATCTCAGAGAATCTTTTTGTGCCGATTCTATTCTATATTTGATTATCTTTTCAGGCACTCTGTGATCTCTTTGCCATTTGCGAACAGCCCATGGCACCCTACTCGTATTATTTGAGCATGAAATGACAAGCAAACAATAAAGCAGAATGTAAAAAATGTCCTGTCGCATACTAAACTATAGTTGTTGAAACGAATGAAACAAAGATAAAAATAAAATCCTATTTACGGAGTTTCTGTGGACAACAAGTAAATAATTCCCTTAAATTGTTGATTGATCAACGGTAGGGCGCTGCAGGCGACCGGGTGACGGGGCGCTGCAGATGAATGTTGTCCGGCAAACTGTCCCCCAGAAGGACCCCGCGGGGTGCCAGCATCCTCCTGCGTTCGGGCATTTCCCCCGGAAGGTGAGGTCGCTCCATGGAATCTGCCCTGGAGGGAGATTCGGGTGTCGAGACCTCCCGGGAAGAGGCGGAATGAGGCGGTTTCAGCGAGGTCGCGACAGGATTTCGGCCCCACAGGGCATTCCGGGTGTCGAGACCTGCGCAGGATGAAGAGGCAGGATCGCTCGCCGCGACTTTAGCTCGCAACCACCACTCGCTGGCTTTTATCCCTTTTATCCACCATCGCCGCTCCGGCCGCTCACTGGCTATAGCAGGGACATGCCGCGTGAAATGGAACTCTTTAAATATCAGCGAATAACATGATATACCCCCGGCAAAAATGCGGGGGTATATCGCACATCTTCATGATTATCAATGAATTCCATTTCACGCCGCTTGTCAGCCAAAGGCGTTTAAGCACACCGTCAAGAGCATTTAAGCACACAGTCCTGGGCATTTAAGCATGCCGTCAAGGGGCTGTCGCTTCAAGACGGTTCCGTCAAAGCGTTCGTACGACCGAACCCGCGTGCCAAGGTGCTTGCAAATCTGTCGGGGGCATGGGCGGATTAGATTTCGGGACCACCCAAGCCGGCAGGGCCGGAGCCGGAGCCGGGGCCCGGGTTGCTACGGAAACCCTCGGCAGGGGCGCTGCTGCGATCCATGCCAGAGCCACCGTTACCGGGGCCAAAACCGCTACTGGGGCCAAAACCGTGGCCGGGGCCACCAGCGGGCCGGTTCTGTGCGGCTTCCTCCATCTCGGCGAGGTCCTTCTGATAGGCCTTGAACTGCGTCTTGTCCATGATCTTCTTCAGGCCCTTGGTGTAGGCTTTCCGGTCTTTCTTCAGTTGCTTCTCCTGCTCTTTCGTCAGTTCCTGACGCTGGTGGCGATGGCCGTCCGAGAAGTCCGGGCGCCCTCCGTGCTGGGCTTGTGGCTGCCCTCCGTGCTGCGGGCGTTCGCCGGCCTGTGATTGGGGCCTCCCGCCATTCTGGGCCTGGGGCTGCTCGCTGCGCTGGGGACGCTGACCATTCTGCGCATGCGGCTGCTCACCATTCTGTCCTTGAGGAAGCCGCCCACCACGGGCCTGCGGGCCACGGCCTCGATCGTTTTCGAAGCCGAAATGCATCGGAACTTTGCCGGCGTACTGACGGTTCAGATCAGCAACGGCTTTCACCTGGTCCGCCGTCAGGGAGTAGCGTTCCGCCATCTGACGGGTCGCGATCTGTGCCATCTGTTCAGGTTGAGGGCGCCGCTGTCCTCTTCTTTCATTCTTCGCCTCCTGGGCTGTTGCGGAAAGTCCCACCAGGACAACCGCAAGGATCAATGCTGTCTTTTTCATAATACACTGTGAATAACGTTTCTGCAAAAATAGAAGGCAGTGATGACGGCCGGAAATTTTATCAACGAACCGGCTTTTTTTTCACACCAACGGCGCAAAAGGAGGCGTTCCCGCGGCGGAAGGAGGCTCACGGAAAACAGGAGGGCTGAGGGGTAAATGGGGCGGCGAACACAGGCACAGCGAGCGGAATCAAAAGCGGGAGGGACGCCGGGGAAACCAGGCCGAGGGGTGGCGAAGCTCCGGAGGAAAGGACCGGGGACCGGAGGAAAGGACTAAGAGCCGGAGGGAGGGACCGGGAACTGAAACGACCGGGGCACTAGAGGCCGGTGTCGTAGATGATGGTCTGCCCGTTGACGTCGGAGCCGTCATTGAGCCGGCCGCCGAACTTGACGTTCTTGCCCGTCCGGTTGAAGCGGAAGGAGACGTTGAGCATCACGCTGCGCCCATAATAGGTTTTCCAGGTCTGCTGGAAATAGTTGGCCGTCGTCTCCGTCGAATAGGCGGGGGCGCTGTCCAGCAGGTTGGATCCCGTCAGGACGACATTGAGGGCGCCTTTCAGGAAGGAATAGCCGACCATCGCGCCGAGCATGTGCATGTCGACGTCCGGCTGCCGGGAGGAGGCGTAGCGGTAGCCGCTGTATGAATAGGAACTTCCGACGAAGGCATTCTTGAGGAAGGTCACCTTGAAATTCTCCTTGAAGGTATACAACTGCTGACGAGCCAGTTCCTGGCCGGAATCGTTCCAGGAGCGTGACTGCTGCACCCCCGCCTGCAGAACTCCGTTCAACCAGCGGGTGGGGCGCAGGTAGGCATTGACGGACAGGTCGGGCACATGTTCATACAACGTCGCCAGCGTCGCGCCTTGGTACTGCGGCATCTGCGCAAGGCGGTCCGAAAGCGCTACGTACAGGGTGGACTTGATTTTCTGGAGACGCCGGTTATAGCCCAGCGATGCGTAGCAGGAGCGGAGGCCGTCCACATTGTCATACGTATACAGCGTGGTTCCGGCCGGGACGTGATAACTTCCCCACAGGGATGCGCGGTCGTAATAGAGCATCCGGGAGGCGACGGAACGCTGCGTCAGGTTGCCGCTGACGGCGAGACTGATGGAGCCCTTCTTGCCGGAATCCAACTTGAAAGAGCGGTGCAGGAGGGCAATATGCGTGCGGGAGGGCTTGAGGTCCGGATTGCCGGTGCGGAGCATCAGGAGGTTGCGGTCATCGATCCGGTCGCGCAGCTGATCCACGGAAGGGACGGTTTCGACCAGCTGGTAATTGCCGTTCCAGTCCAGGAGCCGGAAGGAGATGCTGGAAAAAAGGACCGGAAAACGGTAGGTCAGGTCCGCATCGGAAGGCAAGCGTTCGCGGTCGCGCTGGATGCTCCGGCCGTACCAGGCATCCGCACGCACGGAGGACTTCCCGAAATTGAACGCCAGCGTCGCCTTTCCTCTGTGGACCTGCTCGTCATACGTAAAGTCCTGTGTGTTGGCGACGTTCACCACCGGCACCCCGTCCAGCATGTCGTAGACCAGCCGACGGTTCACATTGTGCTTGGCGGAAAAGTCATACGCAAGGGTCAGGGAGCCCGTCAGTTTCTCCGTATTGACGAAGCGCCAGGTCAAGCCCGGAGCAACGGTGAGCGATCCGTTCGTCCCGTCCGCATTGCCCGACAGGATGCGCCGGGTCGTGCTGGAGGCCGACGTATCGACCTGCAAGCTGTTTCCGCTGTCATTTCCATACCAGAAGCTGGTCGAGAAAGAGGGCATCAACGCATGACCGCCCGAATCGGACCAGCGGAAGTCCCCGCTGATACTCCGGTCCTGGGTGGAGGAGTTCGTCCGCTCGTTCTGCTCCGTCACGCGGGAGGCAACCTCGCTCCGGACCGACGACCAGGCGTTTTCGGTCGGGTCCGACGCTTCCCCGTTCAGCAGGAAGGAGATACGGCCCAGTTTCTCGAGATTCAGGTCGGCGGAGGTCCGGACGGAATGCTTCCCGGTCACATGGGAGGACGCGGAAGCAGACTCGTATACCATTGCCGGAATCCCCTCCGAAGCGGTATAGTCACGCCGCTCGCGGGAAGAGGT
>ONQC01000044.1 GCA_900319855.1 uncultured Bacteroidales bacterium | reverse complement strand
CCGGGCCGCCTCTTCGGCCCAGGAGGGAATCTCACCGTTCCCGCGCCCGGTATAGAGGGCGGGCGTCAGCGGGACGATGTCCATTTCGGGAAGGCGGAAGCGGGTGACGGTGTAGCGCCGGGAAAGCGCGTCGACCAGCGGCTCTGCGATGCGCAGCGTACGGGACTCCGATTGCCGCACGCAGGCGTCAATGACAACCAGGGATTTCATTTCCGGTAGCCGTCTTTGGTAATGATGGGCTTGCCGTCGGCGTCAAGCAGCGGAGTGAGGCCGCCGCCGTAGCCGCGACAGACAAAAAGGTAATTCACGCCGGTTTCCTTATCGACCACGATGATGGCGTCCGTCATGATGGAAAGGTTTTCCTTTCCCTGGATATCAAATCTGTCTATTCTCATAATTATAGATTGTTTGAATTATACATTTCCCATGAAAACCGTTCCGTGCCGGACCAGCGGAAGGCCGGCCAGCGAAATCAGGCGGCCGAAGATCCCTGTCCACCCGGCCAGGAAAACGACCGTATGGAGGATCCACAATACCCGGTTGTTCCGATTATCTGCCATTCTTCAAATCGAGGCATTAAATATCGGGGTTACGCTCCGGTTTTCAAAATAAAAATGATACCTTTGTTTCCAGCACGGCCCCTGCGCATGCGAACTAAAGACCATTACCATGAATACCCACGAAAAATTCGTCATCACCATCAGCCGGGAAGTCGGCTCCGGCGGACGCTCGATCGGGCGGAAACTCGCTGAAAAACTGCAAGTCCGGTTCCTGGACAAGCAACTCATCGGAGAACTCATCCGCCGCTTCAACCTGAGTGCCGGCGAGATCGAGCGGATCAAGGGCAAGAAGACCAACTGGTTCAGCGAGTTCGCCGCTTTCGTAAAGGCGGCGCCGTCCCAGGAGACCCTGTTGGGACCATCTCCCGCCGAATACCAGGTCACTACCACGGAAGACATCTTCCGGTGCGAACGGGAGATCCTGACCGCCTTCGCGCAGGAAGGGTCCTGCGTCATTGCCGGACGCTCCGCCTTCTTCGTCCTGAAGGACGAGCCGAATAAACTGGACATCTTTATCCATGCCTCCAGGGAACACCGCGTGGAACGGATCATGCAGAAACAGGGGGTTTCCGAAGCCGAGGCCCAGCAAATCATCGAAAAGGTGGACGAAGGACGCGAGCATTTCGTCAAACGGTTTGCCCGTGTCAGCCGCTATGACCTGAGGAATTATGACCTGGTCCTCAACATGGACAAACTTTCCGAAGACCAGGCCGTCGAACTCATCCTCCAGTATCTCCAATGACCGAAAAACAAAAAATGCTGGCCGGGCTGCCCTATAACGCAACGGATCCTGAGTTGCTCCTGGAGCTGAACCAAGTCAAGGATGTGATCCATCGCTATAACGCGCTCACTCCGTCTAGGCAGGAAGAAAAGCTTGCCATCCTGAAGGGATTGCTGGGGCATATCGGCGATGACGACATTATCATCAATCAGCCGTTTTACTGCGACTACGGCCGGCAGATCCGAGTGGGGAAACGCTTCTTTGCCAATTTTCACTTCACGGTCCTGGATGAAGCGCCGGTCACCATCGGGGACGACTGCTTCATCGGGCCGAACGTAAGCATTTATACTGCCTGTCACAGCACCGACCCGGAAGAACGGAATACCCGCCGGGAATGGGCGGAAGCGGTGAGCATCGGCGACAATGTCTGGATCGGAGGCAATGTAACCATCCTGCCGGGCGTCCGGATCGGGAACAATGTCACGATCGGAGCCGGATCCGTCGTTACCCGGGATATTCCGGACAACGTCATTGCCGTCGGGAATCCCTGCAGGGTCATCAAGCCGGTCGGCAACAAACAATCATAAAGGAATCGATTATCCACATTTACTATGAAAAGAGTCTTTTTATTTTTGCTCGCGAGCCTGATGGCCGCAACGGCACTCCTCGCCCAGACTCCGGAAGAAATCATTGCCCGGATGGACCGGGAGACGGACCGTTTTGAAGCGGAAGGATTCTCCATGGTCATGGAAATCAAGGTCAGCCTGCTCGGTTCCATCGCCACAACGGTTTATTCCCACGGAGATAAATACAAGATGACCATGGTGAAGGACGGCACCCAATTCATCAACTGGTCGGACGGGATGACGAGCTGGGAGTACGACTCCGGGAAAAACACGATCACCATCGAGAATGCCAAACCCGGGGAGACATCCGATGCGGAAGATAACGCGAAGATGCTGGACAGCGTCACCAAGGGCTACGATGTCAAATTGAGAAAGGAAACCGCGAAAACCTGGGAGTTCCGCTGCACCAAATCCAAGGACAATACCGTCAAGGACGATCCCAAGACCATGGACCTGGTCGTTGCCAAGGGCACCTATCTGCCCGTCAGTCTCAAGGCTGGAAAGGGTATCGTTTCCGTCATCCTGCGCGACTTCGCCCTGAATGTCACCGAGAAGGATGTCACGTTTGACCCGTCCCAGTATCCGAACGCAAAGATCATCGACAAACGCTGATCCCTCAAAGCTATATGGACGAAACCACCATGGAATTCCGGCCCATGCGCCGGTTCAGGCAGCAACTGCCGCAGGAAGAATGTGTCCGCATCCTGGACGAACCCGTCCGGGAGCCCGGAGACTGGTGGTATCACGTCAAAAGCGTAATCTGTTTCGGCCGGATGCGGATCGTCGAGGGCGGCATCGAGCATATGACCGGCAAACAAGTACGGGAAAAATAAGATGCGGATTCTCCTCGCTCCGGATTCCTACAAAGAATGCATGGACGCGGCCTGCGTGGCAGCGGCCATGGCGGATGCGGTCCGGAAGGTCCGCCCGGAATGGGAAACCGTGGAGATGCCCCTGGCCGATGGCGGAGAAGGAACGGTAGACGTCCTGGTCCGTGCACTGGGAGGCAAACTGTTTTCCCGAACCGTCACGGGACCGCTGGGGCAGCCGGTGGAAGCCTTTTACGGGGTGGCCGGTGACGTGGCCCTCCTCGAAGTAGCCGCCGCCTGCGGTCTGGGGCTGGTCCCGCCGGAGCGCCGCAATCCCCTGCTCACCACGACCCAAGGTGTGGGAGAGCTGCTGCTGGCCGCCCTGGAACAAGGCTGCCGGCACATCGTCATCGGCCTGGGCGGATCGGCCACCTGCGATGGCGGGGCGGGGATGCTTTCCGTTTCCGGCCTTGTCGAGCGGGCTGCCGGGGCAGACATTGAAGTACTCTGCGACGTGGATACGCCTTTTATCGGGCCGAAGGGCGCCGCCCGGGTCTTCGGGCCCCAGAAAGGCGCCACGCCGGAGCAGGTCGGAATCCTGGAGGAAAGGATGGTCCGGCAAGCCGGTCGGATCCTGCAGGAAACAGGCATTGACATCACCGACATCCCGGGAGCCGGGGCCGCCGGCGGATTGGGCGGCGCCTTGATGGCAAGTCTGGGGGCAAAGCTGGTCCCGGGAGCCGATAAAGTCATGGAACTAAGCGGGTTTAATCATATCTTAGAAGGGTGCGACCTGATCGTGACCGGAGAAGGGAAATCGGATAGCCAGACCCTTGCCGGAAAAGTCCCGCTTGCCGTCCTGCGGAAAAGCAAGGGTATCCCGGTCGCCCTCATTTCCGGACGGATCGAGGATCGGGACGCCCTGTCCCAAGCGGGATTCCGTTATCTGGCCGAAGCGACTCCGCGGAGCCTGCCGCTGCAGGAAGCCCTCCGCACGGAAACAGCCCGCCACAATCTGCAGCAGGCTGTTTCAGAACTCATTTCTTCACTTGAGGGCCGTTAATCGTCACTCTCTCCCAGGATGATCATCAGGTGGTCGCCCGGAAGCAGTTCCATGCTTCCGTGGGGCACCAGGAACCGTTCCCCGCGCCGGACCATCATGACCCGGATGCCATGGGGCAGATGCAGGTCGCGGAGGGTCTTTCCATCCCCCAGTTCCTCTTCCAGGACGGTATGGTCCCGCAGCATGCCCATTTCCTCAGGAATCTCCATGCCGAAGGTCTCGACCTGCGGATCCGCATCGTAACTGAGCTTCAGCCAGCGGGCTACGATCGGAAGGGAGAAGCCCTGGAGGATCAGGGACAGCAGGGAGATGACGAACACGATATTGAAGATGTCGGTCGCCCCTTCCAGGCCGGCGACGACCGGTGTCAAGGCGAACAGGATCGGACCGGCGCCCTTCAGGCCGACCCACGACACGAAGGTCTTGGCCCGGAAACTCATCTTCCGGAACGGCAGGAGGGTCAGGTAGACCGCCATCGGACGGGCAAAGAAAAGCATGAACAGACCGATCAGCAGGGCCGGTCCCAGGATGCGCAGCATGTGGGAAGGACGAGCCAGCAGGCCCAGCATCAAGAACATCATCAGCTGCATCACCCAGGTCATCGCATCCGAGAATTTCAGGACGTCACGGCGATGTTTCAACTGGACCTGGTTTCCGATAATCACGGCCGCGATGTACAGGGAGAGCAGTCCGTTTCCATGCAGGATCGAAGCCAGGGCATTGGCCAGGAAGCCGATACTGAAGACCATGATGGCATACAGGGACACATTCTCCAGGTCCACCTTCTCCAGTACCCACTTGGACAGATAGCCCACCAGCAGGCCGATTGCAAGTCCCACGACCAGCTGCACCATCAGGATGCCGGCACCCTTCAGCAGAAGGGCTCCCGACCCGATCTGCACATCCGTCGAAAAAACCCCGACCAGGATGATGGTCAACACGAAAGCCATCGGGTCATTGCTACCGGATTCCAATTCCAGCATCGGGCCCAGGTTCTCGCGCAGGTTCAGGTTCTTGCCGCGGAGGATGGAGAACACGGATGCGGAGTCCGTCGAAGACATGATTGCAGCGATCATCAGGCTGCCCAGGAACGTCAGGGCGACACCGCCGATGGAATTCCCGACCGTCAGATAGATGAAGATGCCGGTGAAGGCGGTCGTCAGGATGATGCCGACCGTTGACAGCAGGACGCCTTGCCGGATCACGGGCTTGGTCTCGGACAGGGAGGTCTCCAGACCGCCGGCAAACAAGATGACCGTCATGGCAAAATGCCCGATTGACTCGGCAATCTCATACCGGCCGAACTCCAGACCCAGGCCGTCGGCACCGGCCACCATTCCCAAGATCAGGAACAGCAGCAGGGACGGTGCCCCCAGCCGGGCGCCGACCTTGGTGATCAGCACAGCGGCAAAGACCAGCAGCGATGCCAGCAGCAGCAGTTGATCCGACAGCATGCTCCTAGGCTTCGATCTCGAACAGGTTCAGGAAACCGGTCATCATGAAGACATTGCGGATATCGCTGTTGATACCCTTCACAATCACCTTTCCGCCCTGGACGGCGGCGGCCTTTCGGACCGTCAGGAAAATCCGAAGACCGGAGCTGGAAATATACTCCAAGCCCGAGCAGTCCAGGATGATGGTTCCCGAAGCATCGGCTACGACGGGCTCCATTGCTTTGCTGACTTCCTGCGCAGAAGGCGTATCCAGACGGCCGGTCAAAACCACAACCGTAGCCTTCTCCTCTTTGTTGATCGTAACTTTCATATCGCAAATTTAAATATTTTTCGTCATCGACAAGAAATTCTGTCCGTCTTTCCGCTCGTATTTTACCGAATCCATGATACTGCGGACCAGATAAATGCCGAGCCCCCCGATCGGACGTTCAGCGACGTTCAGGGTCACATCCGCCATCGGCGCCTGCGTGGGATCAAAAGGTATGCCACTGTCCGATATGATGAATTCCAACGATTTGGCCCGCATGATCGCCTCAATGTCGACCAGTCCGTCAGAGCCCGGAGGATAGGCATACAGGATGACATTGGTCACGGCTTCTTCCAATGCCAGGTTCAGGCCCATGGCCAGGCTCTGCTCCAGTCCCATTTCCTCCGCAATGATTCCGACGAAGTCGGCCAGCTGCGGAATCTGCTGGATATCGTTGTGCAGGACAAGGTGACGCTCGGAAGCGTCAGGGAGAATCTTGTTCATATAATGGAGGAATAGCATGGTTCGGTCATCATTGGCCTGCTGGCCGCCGACAAAGAGATCGACAGCCTCCCGGACGTTGTCCAGATGCTCCCTGGCACTTCCCCGCTTCCGGAGGGCCTCCTGCATCCGGTGTTCGCCGAAAAATTCTTTATTCGCATTCTCCGCCTCGGTAATGCCGTCCGTATACAGGAAAAGGGCATCGTCATAGGAGAGATCCCGTTCCTGCTCCTTGAAGGCCATACCGGCCAGGATGCCGAGCGGAAGGTTCGGCTCGACCGGGAGAGTTCAGGACGCCGCAGAAGAAGGTGACGAACATATTGCTTTCGTTCATGTCCGTCATACTCTCGTTCATGATGGTGACAATCCGGGCAGGGCTCTTTTCATGATTGGAAACCGTCCGGAACAGGCTGCGGGTCATCGCCATGACCAATGCGGCGGGAACGCCCTTGCCGCTCACATCACCGATACAGAAGAACAGGCGCTCATCGCGGATGAAAAAGTCATAGAAATCGCCGCCGACTTCCTTGGCCGGCAGCAAGGCGGCATACAGGTCGACATCCGAACGCTCCGGGAAAGGCGGGAAGACTTTCGGCAGCATCGACCGCTGGATACGGCTGGCAATCATCAGTTCGTTCTCGATCCGCTCCTTGCCGGCCTCGACCGACTCCAGCTTGGCCTGTTCCCGGGCGGAACGCGCGACGATGAGTCCCAGAAGCATCAGGCCCAGCAGTTGCAGGATCGTCACGATCAGTCCGACCTTCCGGATTCCGCCATAGATATCTTCTTCCGGGATCACCACGGCCAGTTTCCATCCCGTCCGGTCCAGAAGCGTCTCATAGCGGAGGGTCTTGCCGATGGCCAGGGTTTCCGCCGGGCTGGCAAGGAGTTCTCCGCCCCGGCTGGTCATGGTACTGTATGCATTCGGGTAGATGTTGATCCGCTCCACCAGTTTCGTCAGCCAGTCCAGGGACAGGTCGAGGCCCAGGACGGCGACCGGCCGGCCGGATCTGTCATACAGCGGTTTGGTGTACGAAACCACCATCTCCTTTCCGCCGCTTTCATCAAAATAGGGTTCGCTCCAGACACCCTGGCCGGTCTCCAGGGGGATGGTGAACCAGTCTTTGGTCAGGTAATCATGGCTTTCCGATCCCAGGACCATCTCCTCGACCGTACCGTCCGCCCGGCGCGCCAGCAAAGGTTCGTACCAGCGCCCCTGCGAAGGGAAGTAATCCGCCACATAGGCGACCCCCACGTCCTTCACGTCGGGATTGTTCTCCATCAGCTGGCGCAAGATGTTCCAAACGAGGTCCGGCCGGTCCAGTCCATATTCGAGGAGCCACGAGGTATTGCGCGCGGCGGCTTCGACATTCCCCGTTATCTTCTCGATTTCCAGGCGGTTCATGGCGAGTTCACTCTCTGCACGGCGGGTCGCCTCCTCGAGGAGACCCTTGCGGGAGAAATACCACTGTATCAAGGCAATCGATTCCAAGAGAAGGGCGGCCACCAGGATCAGGGCAACCCCTTCCCGGATATGGAGACGACGCAATGCTTTAGATATCTTCATCATGGGATCTCTATCTCATTATTTCTTTCAAAATCGCGTGGAATTCCGGTCTGGGTTCGTGGGCATCCCGCTCAATGATCAATGTTTTCAGACCTGCATAAGGCCGGATCTCCTTTTCTATATCCCGGAGCGGACGGTCGCTGCCGAAATAAACCGGTGCGAAGGCATCCCAGAACCGCGATGCCGTGGGCGCATCCATATGGAAGGTCTCCTGCAGGAAAGGGCCCTTGTCCAATTTGCAGCACAGATACAGCATGCCCAAGTCGAACATCGGGTAACCATAGCAGAAATCGCCCAGATCGATGAAATACCGCTCGTTCCCGGCAAAGATGGCATTGCCGAACTGCAGGTCGCCGTGGATGGCCGTGTCGGTGTCGGGGGCATCCGTGATAAAGCGGGCCAGACGGTCTTTTTCCACGGTGGTGAAAAACGGGTTCTCTTCCAACAGGTACAGATACCGGTCTTTTACATTTTCAAACTGGCTCGTATCCACATGCGTGTCATGGAGCTGCCGGCACATCTGCGCGAACTCCGCGGCATACTGGCCGACCTTTTCGGGATGATCCCCCGTCGCCCGGGCATAGGAGACCTTGCCGGGAATGCGGCGGAAGCGGATCCCGTACCGACCGTCTTCGGTCACGACATAATCGCCCGGCTCCGGCGACGGGATGCCCAGGTCATATACCTTCCGGGCCATCAGCATCTCATCCAGCGGCTGCCGGATCTTGCCCGGGAAGTAGAGTTTCAGCATCACGTCCGGATCGGTCTTGTGGTTGTAGCTTTCGCCATTGAACCCGCCACCGGTCAGCACGTAATCGTCCAAAGATATCCTGATAGGTTCAATCATCATCCGAATACTTGATTAACCAACCGCTCAAATTCATCATAGGCCGGGGTCCCCGCCAGGGAGCGCAGGGAAGCGGCCAGGCCGCGGTAATGCCACTCGTGGGAAGCCCGGTCCTTGACATGGAACAGGTTCCACAGCCCGTCTCCCTGCAAGGCATAGTCGCGCGCAATCGCACGCATGTTGGAAAGCTTGTCCCCCATGGCGATCATCTTGACTTCCAGGGGAGCTTCCGCCAGCCGGTCGATCGCCGCCTGTTTGCGGGTGCGCCAGCTGTCCGACTCCGAAACCCCTTCCACGAACTTGTCGCTTTCCGCTTCCACCAATTCAGCGACCCGGTCTCCGAATTCCGCGCGGATATCCTCGACCGTCAGCGCCGTATCCTCTACAACATCGTGCAGCGCGGCCGCGGCAAGCAGCGCCTGGTCGGCGGTCAGGGTCGAGACGATGGCCATCGCTTCCATCGGATGGACAATATACGGAAAGCCCTTCCCGCGGCGTTCCGTCCCGGCATGGGCCCGGACGGCATAGATGATCGCCCGGTCGAGCAAAGAGGTATCTATCGGATGGTTGGCCATGGCTTTATTGATTCATGAATGGAAGGTCTTTGGCCTGGTCCACCAGGAGTTCGGCCAGAGACAGGTTGCCCTCCGAAGGGCCATGCAGCTGGTCCAGCATGAAACGGATTCCCGGCACGCCGCCGCCGTTTTTCAGGATGTGGACCAGGCACAGGTTCTGCAGACCGATGGAAGAGGAAATGATATCGATGTCGGAGAGGCCGATCTGGTAACGGGCGAGCTGGTAGGCACCCTCGGAGCATTCCCGGACCATGGTATCCACGTCGCCCAACGTCTTGAAATTCAGCCGTTGCAGCAAGGGCAGGAAATGCATCAGGGAGACCGGCAGGATCTCGGCCTGGTTGACCGCCGCGATCCGGTGGTTCAATGCATCGAAAGGCCTGATATCCAGATAGCTCTTGAAGGTATCACCGTCCAGTGCGACCTCTTCCAGACGGCCCGAAGCGACCAGCGACTGCATCCGGCGGCGGTAATCGGTAATCTCCGTCCGGAGCCGGCCGAACTCGTCGTCCACGAGTTCCAGGATGCCGGCCAGGCGGCTGAGCTGACGCAGGTAGATCCGCGGCACCTCCACGCCGGATTTGTAGCCCGTATCGTGGTTCATGTTGGCCCAGGCATGCTGGAGGACGGTCCGCATCTGGACCTCGAAACGCAGTTTGTTCAGCTCGGGATGGCCACGCCTGTAATACAGTTTCTTGGGGACACGGCAGATATAGTGCAGGGAAAGGTACCCGAAACTATCAGTATCGTGCGCCGTGCGCTTGTCCACCGAATTCTCCCAGTCGATGCCGAAATGGTGCTCCATCACCGATGCGACACGGTCCACGTCATCCGCATAGAACGTGATGACCCGCAGTCCGATAATGTCCGTCACATCATAGATGTCCCGGTATTTCTCCCCTTTCAGCGCCAGCTTACCGGCCAGCGAAGCCTCGGTCTTCACGCGATGCTCGATCCCGGCGACGACGATACCGGCTTCATCAAAAAACTTTTTGATCTTCGCGGTCAGGGCGTCGGACATCTTTCCCAGCTCCGGGTACAACGTACGATACTCCCCGAGGATCGCTTCCGAATGCGGGGTCAGGTGATATTCTGTCAGGGATTGGGACATATGCAGTTTTCTACATTACGCAAATATACAATATATCTTGACAACTTCGTAGGGAACATTCCCAAAATTTCCGTATATTCGTCGCAAACCAACCGTACTGACTTCATGAAAAGAAAACTTCTGTTCCTGCTGGCGCTCATCGTCGCCGCCTGTCCGCTCAAGGCGGATGAAGGCATGTGGCTGCCGGCCCTGATCTCCCAGCGCATCGCCGACATGCAGGCCAAGGGCTTCAAGCTCTCCGCCGAAGATGTCTACAGCGTCAACCAGGCCTCCCTCAAGGATGCCGTCGTCCTGTTCGGTTCCGGCTGCACCGGAGAACTGGTCTCCGACCAGGGGCTGCTCTTCACCAACCACCACTGCGGATACAGCCAGATCCAGCAGCACAGCAGCGTTGAACACGACTACCTCAAGGACGGATTCTGGGCCATGAGCAGAAGCGAGGAACTTCCCAATAAAGGGCTGACTGTCAGCTTCCTGGAACGAATGGAAGACGTTACGGCCGCCGTACTCAAGGGCTATAAGTCCAAGATGACCGAAGAAGAGCGTTCCGCCCTGGTCCGGAAGAACTCCGACGCCCTGGTCAAGGCCGCTACGGCTGAAGGCAAGGGCCTGCGCGCCAGCGTCGAAGCCCTCTACTACGGCAACCAGTACTTCCTCTTCGTCTACCGGGTCTACCGGGACGTCCGCCTGGTCGGCGCCCCGCCATCCTCGATCGGCAAGTTCGGCGGCGATACGGACAACTGGATGTGGCCGCGCCATACCGGCGACTTCTCCATCTTCCGGGTCTATGCCGACAAGGACAACAATCCGGCGGATTACAGCCCGGAGAATGTCCCCTACCGCCCGAAGAAATTCTTCAAAGTTTCCAGGGCCGGCGTGAAGGACGGAGACTTTACGTTCGTTTACGGATGCCCCGGCAGCACCAAGGAATATGTCACCTCCGACGACGTCCGCTATGTGGGTGAGATTTCCGATCCGCAAAAGATCGCCCTCCGCACCCTGCGCCTGGACATCATCAAGAAATACATGGCCCAGAGCCAGGCCGTCCGCATCCAGTACTCTTCGAAGGCGGCCAGTGTGTCCAACGCCTGGAAGAAATGGCAGGGCGAGGCCAAGGGCATTGCCAAAATGAAGACCGTCGCGGAAAAGAAGGCCTATGAAGCCCGGTTCAGGCAGTGGGCGAAGGGAACCCGCTATGACGGTCTGCTGGAGAAGCTGGAAGCCCTGTACGCCGAACGCGAGCCCTATTACCGGGCATATGAGTATTATACCGAAGCGGCCCGGCCTACCGAGTTGCTCCAGCTGGCGTCCAACGTCCGCAGCCGCCTGGATGACAAAGCTGCCAAAGACGACTACGTCGAATCCTTCTTCAAAGACTATTACCAACCCATTGACGAAGAAGTGTTTGCCGTGCTGATGAAAGCATTTGGCGAGCAACTCTCCCCGGACTTCCAGCCGGCCTATTACAAAGAGCAGATGCGCGCCTACGGCTCCGCCGAAGCATGGCGGGACGATCTTTTCGCCAAGACCCTGTTCACCGACAAGGAGAAAGTGCTCGCCCTGACGGCAGCGGATCGGGAGAAAGTGGCCGGGGATCCGGCCGTCAAGCTCTACGATGCGTTCTACCAGTGGTATTACAATGACCTGCGCCCGGTCATCAACCGGACCGGAAACGAGATCAACCTCGCCTACCGCGACTACATGCAGGGCCAGATGGAATTCGAGCCGGACAAGGCGTTCTATCCGGATGCCAACCTGACCCTCCGCGTCGCTTACGGCCATGTCGCCGGCTACGAACCGGCGGACGCCACCTGGTATCGTCCGGTCTCTACGCTCAAGGGAATCATCCAAAAGGACAATCCGGAGATTTTCGACTACAACATTCCCCAGACCCTGCGGGACATCTATGCCGAAGGCGGCCACGACGACCAGCCGGTCTGCTTCCTGGCCACCAACCACACCTCCGGCGGCAACTCCGGAAGCCCGGTCATCAATGCCGACGGCAACCTGATTGGCATCAACTTCGACCGCGTCTGGGAAGGCACGATGAGCGATATCGTCTTCGACCCGGACGTCTGCCGCAACATCTCCCTGGACATCCGCTACCTGCTCTTCAACATCGAATACATCGGCCACGCCGGCTATCTCTTCGACGAGATGGTTTTCGCGGACTGACAACTCTATAAAATGAACTTTATCTTTATTTCCCCAAATTTCCCGCAGACGTACTGGAACTTCTGCGACCGTCTCCGCCGGCGTGGCGTGACCGTGCTCGGCATCGGAGATGCTTCTTATGACAGCCTGGAGCCCCAGCTGAAAGGGGCCCTGAACGAATACTACCGTGTCGACAGCCTTGAAGTCTATGAAGCCGTCTTCAAGGCTGTCGCCTATTTCTCCCACAAATACGGAAAGATCGACTGGATCGAATCCAACAACGAGTACTGGCTAGAACTGGATGCCCGGCTGCGGACGGACTTCAATGTCACCACCGGCGTACAGCAGAAGGACATCGAAAAATTCAAGAGCAAGGCCGCCCAGAAGAAATACTATGCCAAGGGCGGTATCCCTACCGCACGCCAGCACAAGGTTTCCACGTTGGAGGCAGCCTTGGGTTTCCTGGATCAGACCGGTTACCCGGTCATCGTCAAGCCTGAAATCGGCGTCGGTGCGGAAGCGACGTACAAGATCGGCACCCCGGCGGAGTTGGAAGCCTTCTTCGCCGCCAAACCCTCCGTCCCCTATGTCATGGAGGAATTCGTCACGGGCGACATCTACTCCTATGACGCGATCTGCGACGGCCAGGGACGGCCGCTCTTCGAGTCCTCCGCCCATTTCCCGCCGTCGATGATGGACGTTGTCAACCTGCGACTGGACATGTCGTATGAGGTCCTGCCGGCCGTTCCGGAGCAACTCCGCGAGCGCGGCCGCGCCACCCTCAAGGCCTTCGGTGTCAAGAACCGCTTCGTGCATTTCGAATTCTTCCGGCTCGACCGGGACCGCAAGGGACTCGGGGTCAAGGGGGATTTCGTAGGTCTGGAGACCAATATGCGGCCGGCCGGAGGATATACCCCGGACATGATGGACTATGCCCACTCGACCGATGTCTACACCATCTGGGCGGACATGGTCACGGCCGGCAAACGCCTGCTTCCGGAAAGCGGGGACGACCACTGGTGCGTCTATTACGGCCGCCGGGACGGACGGGACTACGTCCGCAGCCACGAGGAAATATGCCGGCTGTGGGGCGATAAAATGGTCATGACGGGCCGGATTCCCGCGGCCATCGCCCCGGACCTCGGAGACGCGATGTACATGGTCCAGATCCGGAGTGAAGCGGAAAAAGAGGCCTTCCTGCGGGACCTGTCCCAGACCCGCTAACCCTTCCGGCGGATCTCGTTGCGGCGGATTTTGCCGCTGATGGTCTTGGGTAGTTCCGCGACGAATTCCACGACGCGCGGATATTTGTAAGGAGCGGTCGTCGACTTGACGAACGTCTGGATTTCCTTGGCTAGCGCCGGGCCGGCTTTGGCCTTGTAGGCATCGGTCAGGATGATGCTGGCCTTGACGACGAAGCCGCGGACCTCGTCCGGGACGCCGGTCACGGCGCATTCCAGCACGGCGGGATGCATCATCAGGACGCTTTCCACCTCGAACGGGCTGACCCGGTAACCGGAAGACTTGATGATGTCGTCGTTACGCCCCACGAACCAGAAATAGCCGTCCTCGTCCTGCCACGCCTGGTCGCAGGTATGGTAGTAGCCGTCGTGCCATACCGCGTTGGTTTTCAAGTCTTCGTTGAGATAGCCCCGGAACAGGCCGGGCGGGATGCCGCCGGCCGTCTTGATGCAGATCTCCCCTACCTTGCCGCGGCGGACACGCCGGCCGTCCGGCCCGAGCAACGCAATCTTGTATTGCGGAGAAGGGATGCCCATGCTGCCCGGTTTCGGCTCCATCCAGGGGAAAGTCCCGAGCAGCAAGGTGGTCTCGGTCTGACCGAA
>ONQC01000050.1 GCA_900319855.1 uncultured Bacteroidales bacterium | reverse complement strand
ATCCGGGCACTCCCACATCATGCCGTACTGGCGATGGTTGGAGGCCACGCGACCCTGGTAGGTCCAATGGAATCCGTCTTCGCTCCTGAACAGCAGTATGGAGCCGCTGCCGTCGGCGGGTCGGTTTCCCACGACGGCGTAATAGGTCTCACCTTCCCGCCAGATCTTCGGATCACGGAAATCGTGAGGGCTGCCGCCTTTCGGAAGGTCCTTTACCGTGATCACGGGGTTGCCTTCGTATTTTTTATAATCCCGCCCGTCGCCGATCGCCATACACTGCGTCTGAAAATCGTGAACTTCGCCATTCTCCTCACGGACCTGGCGGACTCCGGTGTACATCAAAAGCTGCCGTCCATCCGGCAGTTCGACTGCGCTGCCGGAAAAGCAGCCGTCCTTGTCATACGGCATGTCGGGAGCCAGTGCGGCCGGGAGCCGTTCCCAGCGGATGAAATCTCTGGTCTTCACGTGTCCCCAGTGCATGTCTCCCCATTTATTCGCATAAGGATGATATTGATAAAACAGATGATATTCTCCCTTATACACCGAGAAGGCGTTCGGGTCGTTCATCCAGCCGATGGTCGGCGTCATGTGAAAAACCGGTCGCTGGTCATCCGGAATGAAGGGGCCGTAACGGGCCTCGAAATCCCGTGCTTTCTGCAGCAGTTCACTGGTCATCCACTTTTCCTCCGCTATTCTTTAGATTGATCGAGCTCATCAAGAGCCTCTTCTTTTGCCAGATCCTCCGGCCGCATGTGAAGGCGGAACACCTTCTCCAGAATCAGGCTGTTGACCCAACAGACGCCTGCGGGAACGAAGATCAGCATGACCGGCGCCGCGAGCACGAGGATCACGCCTGCCACAATGGGCAGCATGACGCCCAGAGCACGGATCGGGTGCAGGCCCATGAGGATCCGGCCGAAACGCAGGATCTCTCTGACGCTCCCGTTAAAGCGGGCCGAATAGGCGGCGACAAATGCCGTCCAGGTGAGACCGACCGCTATTAAAAACAGAGCCAGCCAATACAGTTTACCCATGGGACCGCCTGAGATCCGGATACTCCGGAAAACGCCTGCGTCCGCGAAGAGCAGCGCAAGTACCAGCAGTTCGATCAGCCATGCGAGTGTGGAGCGCTTAAAGTTTTCCTGAAAAGCACTCCGAAATTTCTTCCAGATACCCGCCTCACCGCGGCCCAGGCAGTGATGCACCGCCGAATACAGCGCCGTCGAAGAAGCCCCCAGAGTAATGATGGGGAGGGAGAACACCAGCCATAACACGCTCAGGCAGATGCAGTCTCCGATTTTCGTGAGCGCTCCGATCAAAGGGCTTTCCAGATCAAAGATGCTTTTCATGTTCTTCCTCCCCGGAACCGGTCAAGGTCTCGTGTACTGGCGCAGTGAACTGAACTGGATCGCATTGTTCTCCGCAAAGAACTGAATGGTCTTGCCGCTGACGCCGTAAAGTCTGACGGTAAGCGAAGCTGCTCCGTCAAGATAGAAAATACCTACCGAACCGTCCTGAATGTAAGTGAAGGAGTATTCCTGTCCCGGATCGAGCACAGCGGCCGTTTCGGTGATGAACGTGCTGCCTTCGTTGAACTTCAGGCTGATCGTGTCCGCTGTAGGATCCAGCACGATCTGTTTATTTTTCTCCGTTCTGCCGTTGTAATCAAAGCTCAGGCCGAAGCCGCCTTCACCGGTAAAGATGAAATCGCCGGTGATCATGAAGCTTTCATAGCAGGTAAACGCGTCGGTGTAGCTGTAGCGTGAGCCAGATTCCAGATAGATGTGGCTGCTGTCGACTGCCAGCGCGCGGCGCACGGAGAAACTGTCCTGAATGCTGTCGACAGGGTCGAGGATGAGGGTGCCGTCATTCTGGCGAATGACTTCCTGAACCACGAGATTTCCTGCCCAGGCGGCAACGTCCTGCGTCGAAGAAACCGATTCGGAGCGTCTTGCCCAGCCGACCATGTAGACGCCGTTTTCGTCTTCTACGTGCTTAGCAGCATAGAACAGCTTATCGTCAAGACGGGTGGGTTCGCCGTAAGGGCCGTAAGCCGTGTCCGAGCTTGCATACCAGAGGGTATCGTCCTGACCGGAATACGTGATATACCAGGTATCGCCGATCTTGAAGGTATCGCTGCATTCCAGGTTCCAGAAGTCGCCGGTGGGATCGGTAAAGATGATCCCGTCGTAGGTGGCCGTCTTGAGATCGGGAGTCAGCGTGTACTTCAGAAGGCGCGCGGTGCCGCTCTGGGCTGCCGTGACCGTCAGGATGATATTGCCGGTTTCCGGATCAATATACGCCTGCGGATCGCGAAAATCGTTCTTCTGGCCGAGCGAAGCCGGCGGAGTGATGTCCCAGCCTTCCAGCTTCTCGAATGACGTCGGGCTGTCGCCCACGGCAACCATGATCTTCTCCGCGTATTCCAGTGTGCTGGCATTGCCGTGCCCAGTATAGAAGAAATAGTATTTCCCGTCAACATTGACGACCGAACCGGTACCGATCCAGCCATCCTGCCCGCCGCTGCGGGAGGCCTCCAGCACCGGATCGTCATATTCCTTGTACGTCAGGAAGTCCGTGGTGGTAACAAGGTAGACCGAGTGATTGTAGGAATCGCCGGCTTCCTTGAGATAGTAAATGTAGCAGACGCCGTCCTCATAGAACGGCATGGTGTCACCGACGTAGGGCTGGCTCGTCCCGTCAACTTCCGGAAGGAAGAAAAGATCGTACGCATAAGCTTCCTCCTGGCTGCCGGGAGTACGCAGACGGGAGAAATCCTTATCGTTTACGCCTTCGCTGATCTTGTCGCCGGTATCCTTATCCCAGGCAGCATAGAGGGTCAGATCGGATTTGACCTTGTCGGTCTCCAGGTTCCATTTCTCCGTCAGGTTCTTATCCGTATACCAGTTTTCAAAGACGTAACCCTCACGGGCAGGTGCCTCCGCCGTGACCGTTTTTCCGGATTTGACGCTCAGGTCTTCCAGCGCCGCGGCGCCGGGATAATTGGCATTCAGACTTACGGTATAGCTCTGTCCGCAGCCTGTCAGCAGACAGCAGACCAAACAGAACGCTGCCGCAGCCGAAAGGAGCTTGTTTTTCATAGGTTTCGTTCCTTTCCTTAAGGTTGAAGACAGAGGGGATGGGTTTCCTCATCCCCTCTGCCCCATGTCCGTAAACTCAGGAGATACTCTTCTGCAGGATTCTGATGCCGGTGAACTCGATCGTCACCTCACCCATGTCGGCAAGCTCCGCCGAGCCGAACTGGAACAGCATTTCGAAAGGCATTTCCATGATCAGCGTATCGTTGGTATCGAAGCTGAAGGTCTTCTCTTCTGTGGTGAAATCGATGCCTTCGGACACTCTCGGATCCCAGCTTCCGGCAGGGTTCAGGAAGAATCCGCAGGAAACGGGCTTGGTGGCCTTGGCCGTGATCTCGACGGTGAAGTAACTGTCAGCAGGCAGGTTCAGGTTGAAGTAGAGCTTGTTGTGCCAGTCGGTCACGCCGCCCTGGTCGATACGGTAGAACAGGTGGCCGTTCTCGGTCCAGATAGCGCCGACACCGCGTTCGTTGTCTTCATCGGTCGCGTTGAAGGTACCCCAGCTGTAGTCGTCACTCTTAAAAGGAACGCTGAAGCTGTCAGTCGTCTTAACGGTTTCTTTGTCGCCTTCGACGGTACCGAAGACCAGATCCTTGATGGTGATCTTGTTGGAGGCAGCGCCTTCAGGGGCATTGCCGATCTGCAGGCGGATGACCGGATCGCTGATGTCGCGGTCCGCGGTGAACACGGAGGAGATGACGACATCTTCACCGGCAGCAGCGTTCAGGCCGTTGAAGTTCACGCGGGCCTCATGGTACTGCGCCAGGCTTTCCACCAGAGCTTCGCCGCTCACGCCGTTCTCGGCGTTGACCGTGAAGCGGTAGAAATACTTGGCGCCGTTCGTGATGGTTTCTCCGCCGAGGCCGATGTTCGCCTTGATGCTCCATACGCCGCCTTCGGTGGGATAATTCTCAACGGTCACGACGCCGCCCGCGAAGGACGCGGCCGCGCCGTCGCCGGCTTCGACCGTCACGGCATCGGCAGCCGTCACATCGGACTTCAGGACTTCGTTCTCGTGCTCTTCACCGGTGATCTTGTACAGTTCGATCTTATCGATCGTGACCGTGAAGTTCTCCGGCGTGGTATCCGCAGGGTTGTCCGGATTGGGCGTGATCTTGCCGAGGTTCAGCAGAAGTTCCGCACTGCCTTCGCCTTCAGAGGGGAAGTTCAGCTCGATGGGGGCGATAGCTTCTTCGATGCGGGCATTAAAGACGCCGCCGAAAGTTTCCCAGCCTTCCGCGTTCTCGTTGCGGGCAAGCAGGTGAGCATAGGTAGGAGCAGTGGACTTGGCCCAGATCTTGATGCGGTAGTCTCCTTTTTCCAGGGCGAAGCCGGGCTTGGCCAGCTGGACGTCACCGTCGCCGCCGCCGGGATTGGTGATGTCAAACACGAAAGCGCCCTGCTTCAGTTCGCCGACAGCCTTGGCGTTCTCACCGATGCGGGCTTCCCAGCCGTTTGCTTCGGCAGCCGGGGCCTTGGTGAAATCAAATTCCTTGTAAAGCACCGCTTCGGCAGTTTTTCTGGTAACCGTCAGGGTCGCGTAGGCATTCGCTTCCAGGCCGCCCTTGTCGGTCACGCTGTAAGTGAGTTCGTAGTTGCCCGGGTCGTTGACCGTGACTTTGCCGTTGGAGAAGGTGAGTGCCGGCACGGAAGTGATCGTGATCTTTCCGCTGACGTCGCCGTCTTCCTTGTCAGTCGCGGTAACGCCGGCCAGAGCGTCAAACTCCTGTCCGGCTTCCACGGACTTGTCCGCTGCACCGTTGATCACCGGCGCCGTGTTCTCGCCGGCAGTCGTAGTGCTGCCGCCGCCACCGCAGGCGGACAAGGAGAGGATCATGGCAAAGCAGACGATGCCCGCCAAAATTTTCCGAAGATTCTTCATGGTGATTCTCTCTTTCTTTATAGATTATTTGCCGATATAGCGGTTATAGGCATCCTGGTAAACTTTCTCAAGTTCGTTCAGATGCGTACGGCCGTTCAGGTCATTGGTGAAAGTGGTCCAGTCTGCGTCAGACACGCCGCCGCCCATCAGCCACTTGATGAGGTTGGTGCGGATGTAGTCGTTCAGGTTGTTTTCATAGTTACTGAGAACGTTGAGCTCCTGAAGCGTGAACTGCAGGTTGGGCGTAGGCTTCACGCCGGAAGGGATGTAAGGTGTTACATAGGCATTCAGGCGTTCCAGACGCAGCTTCGCGCGCGGTTCCATGTTGACGACGTTGTTCCAGGCATAGTCGTTAAGGT
>ONQC01000037.1 GCA_900319855.1 uncultured Bacteroidales bacterium | reverse complement strand
TAAGTCGTAACAAGGTAGCCGTACCGGAAGGTGTGGCTGGAACACCTCCTTTTTGGAGCTGGTCCTTGACGCTGGACGCTCGAGCGGTCTGCAAGGCAAAGAGGCAACTGCCTCTTGTACGAGTCTTTCATTATTATATAGGCTCTTAGCTCAGTTGGTTAGAGCGCTACACTGATAATGTAGAGGTCGGCAGTTCAACTCTGCCAGGGCCTACAAAGCCGGACTACCAGCCCGGCTTTTTTTGTTTGGGGGTATAGCTCAGCTGGTAGAGCACATGCTTTGCAAGCATGGGGTCGCCGGTTCGAATCCGACTACCTCCACTTAAAAAATCGCCATCGACTTTCGTCGGCGGCGATTTTTTTCGTTCCGGTAGTCGGATAAATCCTCTTCCCCCTCGGTGCTTTGCACCGGTCCCCCAGGGGACATTGCGGTCTTCGCTTTCGCTTCGACCGGCAGCTTCACTGCTGCGATTTTCTTCGAAAATCTTGCTGACGTTCCGCTGCGGCGGCTGATGCCGCCTTTGCAGTGCCTCCGCGGCGAGCGGAGTTCGGATGTGGACGGCCGCAGGCCGGACAAATCCGACTACCTTTGAGCCGAAATACATCCCCGGTTTTCCCGGGACAGCCATTTTCGCGGCTCTTAGAGCACTTTCTTTTGAAGGATAGTAAAACTCCTCGACTTTGATTTCGATGTGCTTAGAGGACTTGATTTTCAGTGGTTTCGGATCATATTTTTTGCTCCAGACATAGTTCGGAATCTCTGTCGGAGGAGGCACCATCCAAGCGTTATAAGGCATCTCGTTTGTCATCTTGCAACCATTTACGGCTGCTAAGATAACCGGAACTTGTGCCAAAAGGATGAGACAAGGTGGAATCAGTGTGCGATCAGATATCGTTCCGGCAGCACGGACACCGGGAGCGCGTAAAAGCGGGATTCCGTGTCAGGCCCCGGTTCACAAACCTACCCCTGACACCTAGACGCTGTGAGAGCCCGTTTTTGTGTCTGGCCAACCGGAAGAAGCTACTGGGTTGTACCACCTTGCACCGACGCCCAGCCAGGAGCTCACGTCGCCGCTTTGCGACACGCTCGCGCCAACCCGTTGGCTCGCAATTTCCTTGCCTCCGAAACTTAAAGAACAGCGTATGCCTCTATACTACCGTGAAGGGCATACTGCTGTTCTTTATCCGCCTTCAAAATGAAGGGTAAAGAACGCTTAAGACCAGAATACCGCATCAGGGACAGGACCGGTGTTCTTTATCTTTTTCGATTTGAAGAATTATGCAAGGAGCCTCTGTCCCAGACACACTCGAGGGAACGTAACCCCGCACACTGCCAAGGTGGTCCGCAATCTGATAGATTACGTCTCTATCGCAGAAATCAAGTATAAAGAAAAAACCGGCCTCACAGTAATATGGGGCCGGAAGTGTCAGACTAAAATCCAGGTTGTTTTATGCTCTTTTTCAGCTCTTCGATGAACTCCTCTGTTCCCTTTTTAAAGGCAGGCCATGGAATCACGAATTCTTCTTGAGTGAAAGAAAACATCAAACTAACTGTTTCCCCGTTTTTGGAATAAGTGATAGTGTCATCGTTCTCAGTAAAATCAAATACTTCTACATAGGTAGAATGATTATTAAAAGAATTAAGAATCTGTTTCATGGATAGTGCAAAGTCAATCAAAGGGACCCAGCCCCAATCCATAGAGATTCGCTTATCCCCGAAGGTGAACCAAACATTTCCAACGCAATAAAAGTATCGGATATCTATCATTGGGGTATTTGCAGGAATTACGTCATTATCCAATATGAGAAAGTGAATCTTGAACATATTGTTATAGAATTAAAAAGGATATGCAGTAATAACTTCATTCGCTTCATTGACAACGACAACAATTGTAGAGGTCGCAATTTGTTTCCCAAAGTCATAAATATATCTATAACCAGATCTCCCTTTGGTATTTGGCTCACATGATCCTTTTTTCACAGCCGTTTCAATCATACTTTTTATGTCGTGACCCGAATACTGTTTTAAAAACTTGCCTGCATTTTTCGCGCCAGAACTAGGGAAGTGCCTTAATATTATATGTTCCCATCGCTTCAATGAAAATGTAGGTTTAGAAAGTGATGATACAATACGGAATTCTGATGAAGTCCCCATTGAAGTGATGAAAAGAAGACCGTCGATGGTCCCCAAAAGCATATTTCCAACCCAACGCGAATATTGTTTATTATTCCATGCTATGGACGCCTTATCGGCAAAGGGCACCATGGGTAGCATGTCATATGCAAGATCCGTCATATCAATACGTGGTTTATCGGCCACGATGATAGAAGGTGTTATTCTAAGAGTATGTGTACAGATAGACCATTTTGATCAACATATGAAATGGGTGATAAAACGGAATAACTGTATGGAGAATAATTATAATAAAACTCGGCCATCGGGTCCTGGCTGAGCCAGGCCGCGGTCCGGGGATCATAGAGCCGGGCACCGAAGTCCAGGTAGGGACGGCCAGCGGTTCCTGCGGGGTGCCCGCAGGGACGCTCACGCTGCCGAGGTGGTCAGTAATCTGGTAGATTACTACGTTTTTCTGTTACTAAAACCGAAAAGTGATTCCGACCTCATAGCAACGTGAGGTCGGAACCAAATAAGAACGACCTTTTACGAAACTATCTATAAATAGAAAGACTGCGTGTTACATCTTTTATCCGAATAATCTTGTCCTCCTCAAGACATCCGACAGTCACGCGTATTTTTTGGATACTAAGGTCTCTTGAAGATGAATGAACAATCCTCTCATAATCGTCGACATTCTCACAATAGGGAAGGTCATCCATAAGTTTAAAGAGGTTGGGCCATGATTCTCCTTCATTACCGACAATGCAAATGATGGCATTATCCTTTATCGAGAACCCAAGAAATTGAAAGTAACTTTTATAATTGAGCATCGGAGCATACGCACTAAGTATATAGATTGAGTCCCTTTCTGGGAAATGGCGAAGAATAACACCCACATATGCTTCGTCGGTGATTCCTTTGGGCTCGAAAGAATATCCTTCCACACCGTCTTGATTATGTAAGTGAAAAGAAACCGCTTCCCCCAAACTCATTCCGCGAGAATGTAATCCCCTCGAATGGTTTCCAACGCAACAAGAAAATAACAGAATACAAAATAGAATATAAAACTTCTTCATCGCAAAACCTCTTTAAACAGCCCTGCCTTGTACTTCCCTAAATACAAATCACCCTTTTTTTCATTATATTGATAAAGTGTTTCGAAGGGTACCTCATAAACAAAATGGGCAGGCATCGGGAAATCGTAAATATTTACCTCATCACAGCGATGCCCCGCAAAAAAGAAGGATGACCGGAAGGGCGATGGAGAGGATGAATAAAAACTTGTTCAGTCCCTCAACTTTCCTTGTCTCCCGCGGAATCCTGTCTTCGACATCCGAAGAGACACATAGCATGATGAAGAAAACGACCGACCACAGAAGCGAACCAAACAAGTTGCCTGCCTCTGCACCGATCACCAGGCCAAGCAGATTGGAAAGGAACAGGACTATCAGCAGATACTGCGCAAAGAATACCGCATCCGGACGCCTTTTATGAAAGGCATAGATGGTGTAAATGCTGAAGTAGAGGTAGAAGAAAAGGACCACGATCTCATAGACTTTCAGGAAGAAGTTGCCCCCATAAGCCGCCGAGTTGTAATTCATCCAAAACTTGATGACAGTCGCTATGACTCCGACCGGAATGGAGAAATAGAGGAAGAAAGCAAGCAATCCCCTGATTTCCGCCGGTTCCTCCGCCTGCTTTTTTCTGCTGGCCACGGCTGCGACAGCCTCAGCATCTTCGGCATAATCGCCACACGCTCCTTCAAAAGAAGGTTTTTCTCCGGTTAATCCACAGATCAATCCCTCCTTGGCCGAGAACTTTCTGTTTGCGCAGACCTGGCACGCTTGGAGTCTTTCTTCGAGGGTCATAGTATTACTTGGTTTAATCCAGACAGGATGATCGTCGGCGCCTCGAATGATGAGGTGTACGGAATGGAAACAAGAACAGATATCATTGTGGAGAGCGGCATGACGAATCTTTTCCCTGGTATGTTTCGAAAGATACGCATTCCCGCAGAAAATACAAGGAGTTATGTTCATGAATCTGTTTCTTTTACAGGTGTGGATTAACCGAAACAGGCCGATCCCATGTATGAAACCGACCTGTTCCGATGCTTTTGGGGTTCAGTCAAACCGGAATCACGCAGAAACAGGTTCAACTGAACTTGCGATGACTTCAAACAACCTCTGTTCGATTCCATCTGTACCAGTATACCGCCTTTCCCGGAGTCTTCCAAGGACATGGACGGTATCTCCTTTCTTTATCTGAGGAGCATCCCAGACTATGATGCGGAACCAGGTGGTTTCGATGACTGGACAGCCACTCTTATCCTTGTTGGCATAGTCGGTGGCGAGGGAGAAGTTTGTTGCTTTCGTGTTGCCGAAGTCTTTGACGTAGACGCTTCGGACAAATCCGACCGTCGAGCGCTTTCCTTTCGTTCTGCTGCGGCGGCTGATGCCGCCTTTGCAGTGCCCCCGCTCGCCGAGGGGATAGGGTGCGTGCGGAATCCCTATAAATAGCGATAGGAAAAGCGGGACGGTCTTCTTACCTTTGCCAAAGAAATAACTGAAACATGAAAAACATCTTTCTTGGAACAGCTGTCGCTGTCATTCTCTTTTCGTCCTGCCTGATCGGCAGTTCCTGCGGAACCCGGAACAAATCCGCCAAGGCTCCCCATGACACCCTGGTTGTCAATACGACGGAAATCGGGAAGGACATCAAAGGTTTCAAGGGCCCGACTCCCTTGGAAATCACGCTTGTGGACGGCATTGTTACTGAAATCAAAGCCTTGCCGAACGAAGAGACGCCGGGTTTCTTCCAACGCGTTATAGACAGCGGTCTGCTGAATGCCGCTGTCGGTAAGAGTGCCCATGACGCCGCGACCCAGTCCTATGATGCCGTGACGGGTGCCACCTTCTCCTCAAAGGCTGTCATCGACAACATCCGCGCAGGACTTCGTTCACTTGAGGCGGAGTAAACTTCATCCGAGCAATAGCATCTAACACAAATAGCGCCCCGGAAACCGGAGCTTTGGGTTCTCCGGCAGTTTTCCTATCTTTGAAGGAAGAACAGGAACGACTATGACTGAAAAAGAAAAACGGGATGCCGGACTGCCGTACAATGCCGGTTCTGACCCCGAACTGCTTGCCGACGTGAAACGGGCAAAGGATTTGTGCCACCGATATAACCAGCTCTCTGCCATGGATTTCGATGCCCAGCGGGAGATCCTCGGCCAGCTGCTCGGTAAGACGGGCGAGCGGTTCTGCTTCTACCCGCCCTTCATCTGTGACTATGGCTACAACATCGAACTCGGCGAAGATTTCTTCGCCAACCATGGCGTGACCATCCTGGACGGGGGCAAGGTCCGTTTCGGCGACCATGTCCTGGTCGGCCCCGGCTGCCAGTTCCTGACCGCATGCCATCCGGTCGACGCCGCGGAGCGCGCCCGGTGGCTGGTCTACCATAAGCCCATCACGGTCGGCGACAACGTCTGGTTCGGCGCCGGGGTCATCGTCATGCCCGGGGTCACCATCGGTAACCGCAGCGTCATCGGGGCCGGGAGCATCGTTACGAAGGACATCCCGTCCGATGTCGTGGCCGCCGGCAATCCCTGCCGCGTCCTGCGGCCCATTACGGAAGACGATCAGATTCTTTGACCGATACTGGAGAGATTTTCGTATATTTACCAATGAATTATCTCAGAAGGCCGTGTTTACAAAAATGAGATATACGACTATCTGGTCCGTATGAATTACTCACCCATAAAGAAGTGATGATGAAAAGAATGCTTTTGACAGGGAGCCTGATGCTCCTGGCGCTGTTCTTCGGGCCCCTGGCTTTTGCCCAGAATCCGGAGGGGGAAGACCTGCTCGCCGTTGAGGAAACCGCCCAGGCGAAACCTCACGAGGTCTTCTGCGAGTTGGTGTCCTATACCAACGGTATCTTTACCAATAAAGTAACCGTCGATATCGATTTCGGTCAGCAGACCAAGTTCTGGAGCCGCGACCGGGCCCTGATCGACGAGGCCGGCCATGACATCGTCTTCAATTCCATCCTCGATGCCGCCAATTACATGGGCGAACGTGGCTGGGTCTTCAAGCAGGCCTATATCGTCCAGACCTTTACCAAAGGCGATTCCGGTTCGCCGACCGTCCATTGGATCATGGCCAAGACCGTCACTTCACCGGAAGAGATCACCGAAGGGTTGCTTACCCGCGGCATGAAACGGCCGTAACCCGCCATGTTCCGTCGGTTATTCCGTTCCGGGCTGCTCGCTACCGTCTTTTTCCTGGCCGCCTGTTCCGGAGACAAGGCCCTTCCGGAGCCGGTCCGCCTGTCCTGCCGGGAGCCGGACTATCTGCGGCCGGGGGATACGGTCGCCCTGATCTCCCCGTCGTATTTTACCGATCGGGAGAATGTTGACCGCGCCGCCGAAGTGCTGCGCGGCTGGGGATTCGTCCCGGTGATCGGCGCCCATGTGGACAATCATTATCTGGGCAAATATGCCGGGACGCCCAAGGAACGCGTCTCCGACATCCGCTGGGCGCTGGAAGATCCTTCCATCAAGGCAATCATCTGCAACCGGGGCGGATATGGGACCATCCGGCTGGTGGACATGCTCGGTCAGGATGAGCTTTCGGCCCATCCCAAATGGCTGTCCGGTTTCAGCGATATCACCACCCTGCATGGCATGGAAACCCGTGCGGGCGTGATGAGCATCCACGGAACCATGGGCTCCTTCCTCGCCAAATCCGGCGGCACCGATCCCAGCAGCACCCTGCTGCGTGACATCCTGACCGGGACCATCCCCGAATATGTCGTCCCCGCCCATCCGGACAACCGCCGCGGCAAGGCGACCGGTACGCTGGTCGGCGGCAACATCTGTACCTTCGCCCCGATCCTCGGGACGGAAGCGGATGCCACCCGCGGCGAAGACATCATCCTTTTCATAGAAGAGGTCGAGGAGAGTCTGCACAACATCGACCGGCTCTTCAACATGCTGATTCTCAATGGCGTGATGGACCGCTGCCGCGGCGTTATCCTGGGAGAGTTCACCGACTGCGACGCGGACCTGGACTTCGCGACCGCGGAGGAGATGCTGAGCAGCTATCTGCGGGATTACGACATCCCGGTCTGTTGCGGATTCCCGGCCGGCCATGGCGATGTCAACCTGCCGCTGATCATGGGGGCTCCGGTGACGTTGGAAGTGCGGGCCGAGAATGCCCGGGTGACCTTCCATGTCGAAGGAACGAAGAAAGAAGTCCACACGGAGCAGGCGACTGCGGGACAAAAGTCTTCCACGGACGAACGCCGGATGCTGGCCGGCGACAAAAACTGGTGGCCCATCCGTGTGCTTGATTTCCTGAAGCATTATGAGGGGCAGCGCGGCACGTTGGCGGGAAAACCGTCCGTTGCTCCCCACAAACCTGTCAGACGCGCCATCATCCTGGGCTTCGACGGCCTGGCCGGCTTTGCCGTCGACTCGGCCGACATGCCCTGCCTGCGCAGCCTGATGGAAGAAGGCAGCTGGACGACCCGCAAACACTCCGTCCTGCCCTCCTCCAGTGCCGTCAACTGGGCCACGATGCTCATGGGCGCCGGCCCCGAAGTCCATGGTTATATCGCCTGGGATTCCAAGGAGCCCGCCTTCACCCCGGCCCAGACCGGACCGAACGGCATGCCTCCGACCCTGTTCACCCTGTTTCGCGAGGCCCGGCCGGATGCCGAATCCGCCTGCACGTATCAGTGGGACGGGATCAAATACGTGATCGATACTGCCGCGGTCTCGATGCACCGGCAGTTCCCCGGGACCGAGGAGGGCATCGAGGAAGAACTGGCGTTCGTCCGGCAATATATCGTGGACAAGGAACCGGAACTGGCGCTCTTTACCTGGGACTATCCCGACCATACCGGCCACAGCGCCGGCTGGTACACCCCCGACTATTATGCGATGCTCTCCCGGCTGGACAAGGTCATCGAAGGTGTCGTCCTGACCCTCTTCGAAGAAGGGATGATCGAGAATACCCTGCTGATCGTAACTTCCGACCATGGCGGGCACCGGACCGGGCACGGCGAGCCCTTGCCGTCCGATATCTATGCGCCTTTCGTCGCCTATGGCGGCGGCATTCAGGAAGGCCATCAGATTGAAGCCCCCATGTACCAATATGACGTTGCCGCGACCGTGGCGCATTACCTGGACCTGGACCTGCCGGACTCCTGGCGCGGCCGGCCCATCTTAGAAATCTTCGAATGATATGAAACAGTTATTCCTTCTCGCAGCCTCCCTGCTGCTTCTGGCCGGTTGCGCAGCTTCTCCCGACAGCGGTCCCGAGGCTCCTGCCGCCCGCGCCCTGGCGGAACGTGTGCTGGGCAAGGACGCCCGTCATTTCGTTTTCCGTACGATCGATGCGGATTCGGATGTATTCCGGATCGAGTCCCAGGGCCGGAAGACCGTCATCAGCGGCAACAATGCCAACTCGATGGCCGTCGGTCTCAACCATTACCTGAAATACTTCTGCAACGTCAATGTCGGCTGGTTCGTCTGGGATGAAGTCGTCCTTCCGGAAAAGTTCCCGGTCGTGGCTGAACCCATTGAGATCAAAGCCCGGGTTGAGGAGCGTTTCTTCTTGAACTACTGCACCTTCGGATACACGATGCCCTGGTGGCACTGGGACGAGTGGGAGCATTTCATCGACTGGATGGCCCTCAATGGGGTGAACCTGCCCCTGGCCATCACCGGCCAGGAATCCATCTGGTACCAGGTCTGGACGGAACTGGGCCTTTCCGATGAGGAAGTCCGCAACTATTTTACGGGGCCGGCCCATCTGCCGTGGCACCGGATGCTGAACATCGACCGCTGGGGCGGTCCGCTGCCGGTCTCATGGCTGGTCGGACAGGAAAAACTCCAGAAGCAGATCGTTGCGCGGGAGCGGGAACTGAACATGAAACCGGTTCTTCCGGCCTTTGCCGGCCATGTCCCGCCGGAGCTGCGGCGCCTTTACCCCGATGCACAGATCGACCGGATGAGCGACTGGGCCGGTTTCGATGAGGACCAGTGGCCGCATTTCCTCGACCCGATGGACCCGCTGTTCCCCCAGATCCAGAAGAAGTTCCTGGAGAAGGAAATCGAAATATACGGGACCGACCATATCTACGGCATCGACCTGTTCAACGAGATGATTCCCAAGAGCTGGGATCCCGAGTACCTGGCCCGTGTCAGCCGGCAGACCTACGAGTCCCTTGCCGCCGCGGATCCCGAAGGGACCTGGCTCCAGATGACCTGGCTTTTCTACAATGAGCGCCAGTACTGGACCCCGGACAAGATCCAGCCCTACATTACCTCCTATCCGGCGGACAAGTCCCTGCTGCTCGACTACTATTGCGAGCGGATGGAAGTATGGCAGCGGACGGACCGCTACTACGGCGTCCCGTACATCTGGTGCTACCTGGGCAACTTCGGCGGCAATACCTATCTGGCCGGCAATCCGAACGAGGTCAACAAATTGATCGAGAACACGTTTGCGAATGGCGGCGAGAATTTCCGCGGCATCGGTTCGACCCTCGAGGGCTTCGATGTCAACCCGTTCATGTACCAGTACATTTTCGAAAAAGCCTGGGATTTCGATACGCACAAAGACCTGGATGCCTATGCCCGCGTGGTGGCGGACAGCCGGACCGGGAAGGTCGACGAGAACGCCCGCAAAGCCTGGAGTATCCTGTTTAAGGAGATATACCATGACCGTTCCGTTCCGGGCCACAGCCCGTTGATGAACCTGCGTCCCTCTTTCGGCCGCTCTTCCTCGTACCATTCCTCCGTCCGGTATACCTACGACAATGACCGGCTCCGCGAAGCGATCCAGCTGCTGCTGGCGGCGGACGGCCGGGGCTCCGCCTATGCATTCGACGTCGTCAACCTGACCCGTCAGTGGCTCAGCAACAACTTCGACACCCTTTCTTTCCAATACAAGGAGGCCTATGATGCCCGCGACCGGGAACGGCTCGACAAGACCCGGGACCGGATGCTGGCCATCCTGGATGAGATGGACCGGCTCCTGGGCAGCCAGACCTATTTCCTGGTCGGGAAATGGATCGCCGATGCCCGCGGCTGGGGCGCCGATGCGACGGAAGCCAATTATTTCGAGTCCAATGCCCGGGATTTGCTGACCTCTTGGGGTGACCGGGGGAACATGTTGACCGACTATGCCAACCGGACCCTGTCCGGACTGGTCGGATCCTATTACAAGGGACGTTGGGAACTCTTTTTCGACGCGGTAGAGAAGAGCCTGGATGCAGGGGAGCCGCTGGATGAACCGGCCCTGACAGAGGCGTACAAGGACTGGGAATATGCCTGGTGGCATGACCGCCCGGGATCCTTCCCGTCCGAGCCCGTGGGCGACGGCATCGCCCTGGCCCGGCAGATCCTCTCCGAATAAAAAAAACGCCGCCGATATCTTGATAGGCAAAGATGCATTTTGTGTGCATTTTTGCCTATCTTTGTATGATTGGACACACACGCGCATGGCGAATATGAAGACCCTGGCCAAGGACACGGCCATCTACGGACTGAGCAGCATCATCGGGCGGTTCCTGAACTACCTGCTGGTACCGTTGTATACCTACAAGATTTCTGCAGCCAGCGGCGGCTATGGCGTCGTGACCAACCTGTATGCCTATACCGCGCTGCTGCTGGTCATCCTGACCTACGGCATGGAAACGACCTTTTTCCGCTTCGCCAACAAGGAGGGCGAAGACCCGAAGCAGGTCTTTTCGACGATCCTGCGGATGGTGGGTTCGACCTCGCTGCTCTTCGTGGCCCTGGTACTGGCCTTCATCCGGCCGATTTCCCAGGCAATGGGCTATCCGGACCATCCGGCCTATATCTGGACCATGGCCGTCATCGTGGCCCTGGATGCCTTCCAGGCCATCCTGTTCGCCTACCTGCGGTATAAGCAGCGTCCCATCAAGTTCGCGGCCCTGAAACTGCTTTTCATCGGTCTGAACATTGCCCTGAACCTGGCGTTCTTCGTATTGCTCCCGAAACTGTATGCCGGAAACCCGGAGCTGGTCGGAAAGGTCTATGACCCTTCGGTCGGCGTCGGCTATGTTTTCTATATCAATTTGTTCTGCACGGCTTTCGTGACGTTCTTCTTCGTAAAGGAACTACGGGGCATCGGGTATGGCTTCGACCGGGAACTGTGCCGGCGGATGCTCTCCTACAGCTGGCCGATCCTGATCCTGGGCATCGCCGGCATCCTGAACCAGACCGCGGACAAGATCCTCTTCCCGAAGATCTATCCGGGCGAGGATGCTTCCGCACAGCTCGGTATCTACGGGGCCGCCAGCAAGATTGCCATGATCATGGCCATGATCACCCAGGCTTTCCGCTACGCCTACGAGCCCTTCGTCTTCGCCGGCGCCAAGGAAAAAGACAGCAAGGAAACCTATGCCAAGGGCATGAAGTATTTCCTGATCTTCACCCTGCTGGCCTTCCTCTGCGTGATGGGCTACATGGGGGTGCTCAAATACATCATCGGACGGGATTATTGGGACGGCCTCCGGGTCGTGCCGATCGTCATGGCAGCGGAAATCATGATGGGTGTCTATTTCAACCTCAGTTTCTGGTACAAACTGACGGACAAGACCATCTGGGGCGCCGTCTTCTCCGGCATCGGCTGTGCCGTGCTGCTTGCCGTCAACCTGGTGTTCGTCCCGAAATACGGCTACATGGCCTGTGCCTGGGGCGGGTTCGCCGGTTACGGAACGGCGATGCTGCTGTCCTATTTCGTGGGCCAGAAGTACTATCCCATCGCCTATCCGCTGAAGGATCTGCTGGTCTATACCCTGCTGGCCGCCGTCCTGTTCCTGGGCATCACCTGGACCAACGCCCATCTGGGTACGGTCGCCGCGATGGCCGCCAATACGGTCCTGATCGCCCTGTTCGCCGCTTATATCGTCCGGAAAGACCTGCCGCTGGCCGGCCTTCCCGTCGTTGGAAAATATTTCAGAAAATGATAGCCATCCATACCCTTACCTCCGCGTTGCATGATGAGGCGGCCGTCGCCGCCGTCACCCGCGAATTCCTGGACAGCCTGAATGTGGATTTCGTCCTGAAAGGCGCCGGTTACGAAGACTACGGCAGCGCCGACCTGGACCTGATCTACGTGCGCACCGGCGGCACGGAAGGTGTGTTCAAGCCGCTGTTGCCTAAACTGCTGGCGGCTACGCGGCAGCCGGTCTACCTGCTGACTTCCGGCAAGAGCAATTCGCTTGCCGCTTCCATGGAGATCCTTTCCTATCTGCGACAGCAGGGGATCAAAGGGGAAATCCTGCATGGCAGCCCGCGGTACATCGCCGCCCGGATCCGGACGCTCGAACAGATCGAAAAGGCGCGCAAACAGTTGCAGGGATTGCGTCTCGGCGTGGTCGGGAAGCCTTCCGACTGGCTGATTTCCAGCGGTGTGGACTATGCCAAGGTCCGGGATTTCTCCGGGATCGAACTGGTCGACATCCCGATGGAGGAACTGCTCTCCGTCATTGGAAAATACCCGGAGGACGAGACGGCCGCCCGCATCGCCTGCGGCCAGCCCCTCTTCGATGCCGCCCAGAAGGTGAAAGATGCCGCTCCCGGCGCCCATCGGATCTACCTGGCTTTGCGGGACCTGGTCGGTACATACCGGCTCGGCGGCCTGACCCTCCGCTGTTTCGATCTGCTCGGAACGGTAAAGAATACCGGCTGCCTTGCCCTGGCCCGCCTGAATGCCGAAGGAATCGTTGCAACCTGCGAGGGGGATATTCCCGCCATGCTGTCCATGGTCATCGGCCGGGCCTTGACGGGGGTCAGCGGCTTCCAGGCCAATCCTTCCCGCATCGATCCCGAGACGGGTGAAGTCCTGTTCGCCCATTGCACGATCCCGCTGGACATGGTGACCCGCTATGCGTTCGACACCCATTTCGAGTCCGGCATCGGCATGGGCATCCGGGGCCACATGCAGGAAGGCCCTGTCACCGTCTTCAAGGTATCTGGCGATTTCTCCCGGCACTTTGCCGAAGAAGGGACCCTGCTGCGCAACCAGTCCCAGCCGGACCTCTGCCGCACCCAGGTTGTCCTGCGGCTCCCGCAGACGGACTATTTCCTGAAGAATCCCATCGGAAACCACCACATCATCCTTCCGGGCCATGTCAAGGCCCTGCTGGACGCCTTGCTGGCCTGACCCATGATAGAAGAAAAAGACATACGGTTTTTCCTGGAGATGCTCTCCATCGACTCGACCTCCGGCTGCGAACGGCCGATGGCCGAATGGCTTGCCCTGCACCTGCAGACGCCGGACAACACCGTTGAGACCCTGGAGGTCGGAGACGGCACCCTGAACGTCCGGGTCAGCTGGGGCCGGCCGAAGCTCTGGTTCTGTTCCCATTGCGATACCGTACCGCCCTACATCCCTCCGACCCTGAAGGAGGACCGGATTGAGGGACGCGGGTCCTGCGACGCCAAGGGACAGGTTTTCTCCATGTTCCTGGCCTGCAAGCGACTCCGTGCCATGGGCCTGACGGATTTCGGCCTGCTGGTCCTGGCCGGCGAGGAAACCGGTTCCTTCGGGGCCAAGGCCTATGACCGGGACTGCCCCGGGGGAGACGTGCTGATCGTCGGGGAACCGACCGGCAACGCCATGGTCACGGCGAGCAAAGGCACCCAGGCATTTACGGTCCGGATCCAGGGGAAACCCTGCCATTCCGGCTATCCCCAGTGGGGTGAAAGCGCCATCGACGGGTTTGTGAACCTGGTGGAGCGGTTGCGGGCGACGTACTTTCCGCCGGATCCGGAATTGGGCGAGACCACCTGGAATGTAGGAAAACTGGTCAGTGACAATCCGCAGAACATCCTGAGTCCGGAACTGACCTGCCGGATCTATTTCCGGACCACCTTCGCCAGCCACGATTTCGTAAAGGCGGTCATGGAAGGCTTCGCGTCGGAAAAGGTCTCCATCGAGGCCCACGGCGGGGATACGCCGATGCATTACATGACCCTGGAAGGCTTTCCGCAGACGACGGTCGCATTCGGCAGCGATACGCCCCGTCTTTCGAAATTCGCCCGCCGCGCCCTGTGCGGCCCGGGCAGCATCTCCGTCGCCCATACGGCGGCGGAACATATTTTGCTGCAAGATATTGAAACGGCCGTGGAGCAGTATGTGCGCATGGCATGCACCCTGTTGGGTGCCAAGTAAGAGATTGGATATGATTGTAATGAAATTTGGCGGGACTTCGGTCCAGGATGCGCAGGCGATCACCCGGGTGACGGAGATCGTCCGCAGCCGGCTGGAAGAGCGGCCGCTGGTCGTGGTTTCGGCCATGGCCAAGGTGACCCGTGTCCTCTGTGAGGTGGCCGAGGCGGTCCGCCAAGGGGAAAGAGAAAAGGCGGATGCCTTGCTGGATGGCCTGCTGGAACGCCATCATGCCGTTGCGGAAGACCTGCTGTCGGATGATGCGGATTTGTTCATGCAGACCATCGTCCGGATCGATGACCTATGGGATGAACTGGCCGTGTTCGTGGATGAGATTTGCGGAACGGGAAGACTGTCTGATTGCGACAATGCCCGGATCATCTCGACCGGAGAACTGCTGTCGTCCGTGATCGTCAGCGCGGCCCTGAATGCTGCCGGAATTGAATGCAGCTGGCTGGATGCCCGGGACCTCGTGGTGACGGATGAGAACTACCTCAGTGCCCGTCCCGATCTGGAGAAGACCTGTGAAAATGTGCGCGCGGCCGTCCGTGCGGAAGACGCCGGCGTGCTGCTGACCCAGGGTTTCATCGCCCGGACGGAAGCGGGAGACGCCTCCGTGCTGGGATTCGAGGGTTCGGATTATTCAGCCGCCATCTTCGGGATGTGCCTGGATGCCGGCCGGGTAGAGATCTGGACCGACGTCGACGGTATCCGCAGCGCAGATCCGCGCATCGTCGAACGGACCTGCCGGATTCCCGTCCTGTCCTACGAAGAGGCGGCGGAAATGGCTGCGCTCGGCGCCCGGGTCCTGCACCCCCTGACCATCGGCCCGGCCCGTAGCAAGGGCATTCCGATCTGCGTGCTGAATTCCCACGAACCCTCCGGCGAAGGTTCCCGGGTCTGCGAAGACTGTAGCGAGATCCCCGAAGGCCCGAAATCCATCGCTTTGCTGACGGCCGAAGACGCCCGTGAATTGCGTTCCCGGACCATCTTCGATGTCGGCCGCAAGGCGCAGGTCTCCGTGATCGGGAAAGGCATCGACGCGCAGAAAGACCGCATGGTCGGCCTGATCCGCGCCGTGGATGAAGGCTGCGCCGTCTCCCTGGCTGAGAGCGGCCTCAGCCTCAGCGCCATCGTTGAGAAAGACCTCGCACAGGAGGTCGTCAATCATTTGCATAACGCTTTTTTCGCTTGATATGAAAGTCGTCATTTCCGGTTATGGCAAGATGGGCCATATGATTGAGAAAGTCCTGGCGGCCCGCGGCATCGAGTGTGCCGGCGCCTCCGAGGATATCGCGCATTTCGATCCGGTGCTGGCCAAAGAGTCGGTCTGCATCGATTTTACGGTGCCGGATGCATTCCGGGCCAATTACAAGGCGATTGCCGAGCATTTCAAGGCGGCCGTCGTCGGCACCACCGGGTGGTACGATATCCGGGAGGAGGTCTTCGCCTATTTCGAGAAATGCGGGACGCCGTTGATCTGGGCTTCCAATTTCTCCGTCGGCGTCAATGTGCTTTCGGCCGCCGTCGACGTGGCTTCCAAGCTGCTGGCCAAGGCGGGCGGCTATCAGCCCTATATGATCGAACGGCACCACATCCACAAGCTGGATGCGCCCAGCGGGACGGCCAAGACCCTGGCCGCCATCGTGGACGGCAACATGGGTGTCAAGACGGATATCCAGGCCATCCGGGCCGGAGAGATTCCGGGCATCCATACCGTGGTCTTTGAAAGCCCGGCGGACCGGATCACCCTCGAACACGAGGCTTTTTCCCGGCAGGGATTCGCCGAAGGCGCCGTTACCGCGGCCCTGATGACGGAAGGCCTGACCGGTGTCCATGAATTCAAGGAATTGTTTTTAAAGAGTTTGTAATATGCTGCGCATAGAAGGTTTGGGCACCGCGTTGGTGACCCCGTTCAAGAACGGTGCCGTCGATTGGGAGAGCTACCGGGCCCTGGTCGCCCGCCAGGTTGCCGCCGGCGTGGATTTCCTGGTTCCGCTGGGATCTACGGCTGAAACGCCCTGTCTGGAAGACGATGAGAAAGTCCGTCTGCTGGCCATGACCCGGGAAGCCTTTTCCGGTACGGTGGTCGTGGGCGTCGGCACCAATTCCCTGCAGGCGACCCTGCGGAACATCCGGCTGCTGGAACCCTGCGGTCCGGATGCGTACCTGGTCGTCGTCCCGTATTACAACAAGCCGACCCAAGAGG
>ONQC01000002.1 GCA_900319855.1 uncultured Bacteroidales bacterium | reverse complement strand
CATGGTGCTGGTAGGGATTGCCTGCGTCATCGGCATTCCGATTGCGGTCTATGCCGCGCAGGAATACCTCAAAGATTTCATTTACAGGCTGGAAGGCTACTGGTGGATCTTCGTGCTGGCCGTGGTCATCACCCTTGTCATCAGTCTCCTCTCCGTGCTTTGGCAGACCCTCAAAGCCGCGAAAACGAATCCGGCGATTGAATTGAAGAAAGAATAACAAGGAGGCGACGGTCCGAATGGCTGCCGGCTTTTGCGCGGTTGCTGTTTGATATAAACGGGAGATTCCCTAACTTTACGCATACGGAAACCCCATAATCAGCAACACATGAAACGCATTAGCCTGGTGCTGGCGGCCCTGCTGGCGGCCGCCGCTTGCTCGCATCCTGTCGAAGACCTGAAACTGAACGACTTGGGCTATTTCGAGCGACAGGGTGTCAATGTCCTGGTTTTCAACAATCCTTTTACCGGCGGTTTCAATGACGAAAAGGACTCCGGTATTGAAATCATCCACCACGGAGTCCGTACGTTCCAGGGCGGCGCCGTCCGCTTGGGCGCCACGCCGGAACAATGGGACCTCGTCCCGAAAATGACGGACCGTGTGGTAGACACCTTGGGCGGAAGCATCGAAGTCGGACTCCGGTATGACGATTATGACTTCGACTCCCGGGTGACGGTCCGGGCCAAAGGCAAGGCCGTGGAAATCTCCGTATTCCTGGACAAGCCTGTCCCGGAGAAACTGGTCGGCGAGGCCGGTTTCATGCTGGAATTCCTCCCTTCCCAATATTGGAGCAAGGCGTACCTGATGGACGGCCGGCCGAACCGGATCCCCCGGTATGCGGTAAGCGATACCAAACTCCGTCCGAACGAAGAGAAAGTCCTCCAGTTCCACGGGTACCGGACCTATGACGACCGGGGAACCGGGATGTTCATCGAGCCGCTTCCGCTGGAGACCGGTCATGAACTGCTCCTGGCGCCGGATACGCCGGAGCGGATGGTCAAGGTGACCTCTGAAGACGCACTGCTCCAGCTCTATGACGGACGGATGCTGGCCCAGAATGGCTGGATGGTCATCCGGAGCCTCCTGCCGGCGGGGAAGACGGGCAAGGTCGTGACCTGGACCGTCGAACCGAATGCCGTGGAAGGATGGATCCGCGAACCCAACGTGGGATTCTCCCAGATGGGCTATGTGCCCGACCAGCCCAAGGTGGCCGTCATCGAACTGGACAAGCAGGACAAGGTCCGGCCGGAAGCTTCCGTCTGGAAGGTGGAAAACGACGGGACCGTCCGCAAGGTCTTCGCCGGTCCGGTCAAGGAATGGGGCCCCTATTTCAAATACAATTATGTGCGGTTCGATTTCTCCGCGGTGAAGGAGAGCGGCGTCTACTACCTGCGCTACGGGGATGTGCAGACCGATAATTTCATCATCGATCCGTCTGTCTATGACCGGATTACCGTTGCGACCAGCGATGTGTGGATCCCGGTGCATATGGACCACATGGCCGTCAACGAAGGCTACCGGCTGTGGCATGGCGAGCCGTTCAAGGAGGGCTATCTCCAGGCACCGCCGAATACCAATCACTTCGACCAGCACCGCCAGGGAGCGACGACGGACACCCGTTACAAAGCCCTGGAACTCATTCCGGGCCTGAATGTCGGCGGCTATTTCGATGCCGGGGATTTCGATATCGAGACCGGCTCGAACATCAGCGTGATCCAGAATCTGATCAGCCTGTGGGAGCAGTTCCATCCGCAGCGGGACGAGACCTTCGTCAGCGAGGAGCAGCGCTATGTCGACCTGCATCGTCCGGACGGCGTGCCGGATATCCTGCAGTATATCGAACATGGCGTGCTGAACATCGTGGCGCAGGCCGAGCAGATCGGCCACATGGCCCAGACCCTGTCCAACTCGGTGCTGGACAACTACCACCACCTGGGCGATGCGGCCGGCATCACGGACGGCCTGCATTATGACCCGCGCCTGAAGCCCTACCAGAAGTCCGCGGACGGGAAGTCCAGCGGCACACCGGACGACATGTGGGCCTTTACCAGCCGCAATCCCGGCATGGACATCTCCGCTTCGACCGTGCTGGCCATGGCCGGCCGCGTGCTGGCGGAGTATGACCCGGACCTGGCCCGCCGTGCCCTGGCTCAGTCCAAACGGCTCCAGCAGGAGGCGACGGCCCTGATGGCGAACAACCCGATGGCCCGCCGCTTCGGGATGGCGGGGAATTTCACATCCTCCCTCCAGCTCTATGTCTCCACGAAGGAGCCGCAGTACCTGGAGCAGTTTACGGCCGCTGTCTGGCCGGCCCTGGAGCAGAACCCGATGTTCGCCATCGACGCGGCCCTGTCGGCCATCCCGTACATGGATGAGGCCTACAAGGAACGGCTGCGCCCTTATGTGGAGAAATACAAGGAATATGTGCAATCGCTGGAGTCACAGAATCCGTATGGCGTGCCCATCAGCCTGGGCAACTGGGCCGGCAGCGGGCAGGTGGTGAGCTTCGGAACGACCGTCTGCAACGCCGTCCGCCATTTCCCGGACATCATCGGCAAGGAGCACATTTACAAGGCGCCCGCCTTCCTCTTCGGCTGCCATCCGTACCACAATTATTCCCTGGTGGCGGCCGTCGGTGCGACCCGGCCGAAAGAGGTCTTCTACGGCAACAACCGGGCGGACTTCTCGTTCATTCCCGGCAACGTGGCCCCGGGCGTGCTGTTCCGGCAGCCCGACCACTTCGAGAACTACGACGACTGGCCCTTCCTCTGGGGACAGAACGAAGGTACCATCGCCGGCAATACGTCCTACCTGATTTTCGGCGAGACGTTCCGCAGTTTGCAGTAGTTTTCCCGGCTTACAACCGGGCGCCCACGATCATCGTGCCGGAGCTGAGCGCTACCTCCACACCCAGGATGCAGCGGTCGGCTCCGGTGGACCGCCAGAGGATGATGACGTTGCCGCTGCCGTTTTCCATCAGGCCTTCTCCGATCATTTTGAGCTGCATGCGCTCTGCCTCATGGCCGGGGAAACGCTCGTTGTCGATGCCCTGGTTCGTCAGGGTGGCCTGGATGACCCTGCCGCTCTTGATCAGGGACAGGGATTCCGAGCCGCCGCTCGCCAGGTTCAGGAAACGGGCGTGCTGCAGGGCGGAGAGCAGGTCCATGGTCTTGCCGTCCAGGGGGAGCGTCTGCACGACGGCCTCCTCCGGCGGCAGTACGGCCACGCTCTCGATGGTCTTCTTGCCACGGTCATAGGTGAATTCCACCTTGCCGTCCTGCCCGTCTTTCTTGAAAGGATTGATATAGTAGATGGGCTCGACCTGGGAGGGGGTCAGGTACAGGTCGACCTCGTAGCCCGCTTTCATGAAGAGTTTGAAGACGGATTTCGCCTTGATGGAGGCATGGGAATGCAGGACGGCCTGTCCGTTCCAGGTGCTGCTTTCCAGGGAGATGGTCGCATCGGCTACCTTGGTGTTGAGGGCGCCCAGTTTGTAGCGGACGTCATATTGGACGGTGCCAAGGGCCTCCGGACCCGGATTCCCGGCTGCGGGTGCCGTCAGCGCCAGTAGGAAGAGCAGGACGAGGGGAAGATGCTTTTTCATGTGTGGTGGAAAGCGGTTTCGACAAAAATAGCATTATTTCGCAAATTGGCAGATAATGAGGGCGGTTTTTTACTATATTTGTTTCAGAAACAACCAATTCCACAATCATATGCACCTTAAAGCCCTCCGTTTCCTCGTCCCCGTGCTGCTGGTGGCAGCCGGATGCGGCACAAAACCGGCTCCCGAACAAGGCCAGCGTCTTTTCATCGGCGACGACATCGCCATCACCCAGACCCAGTACGGAACCGTCCAGGGATACATCCTGGATGATGTCTATACCTACCTGGGCATCCCGTATGGTGCCCCGACAGGCGGTGCGAACCGTTTCCTTCCTCCGCAGGAGCCCCAGAAATGGGAAGGCGTCCGTCCGGCCCTCTTCTATGGCAACGACGCCCCGCAAGGCCATGACAACAAATGGCGCAACAATGCCGGTACCTTCACCGACCATTGGAACTACTATGATTACAGCGAAGACTGCCTGAACCTCAACGTGTGGACCCCTGCCCCGGACGGCAGTAAGCGCCCGGTCCTGGTGTGGATGCACGGCGGCGGTTTCTCCTCCGGCAACAGCATCGAACAGGATGGCTACAACGGCGCCAACCTGGCCCGTGAAGGCAATGTCGTCTTCGTGTCCGTCAACCACCGCTTGAACGTCTTCGGTTTCTCCGACCTGTCCGCCTGCGGCGATCCCGCTTTCGCCCAGTCCGGCAACGTGGGCGTCCTTGACCTGCTGGCTGCCCTCAAGTGGGTCCATAACAACATCGCCAACTTCGGCGGCGACCCGGGTAACGTGACCATCATGGGTCAGTCCGGCGGCGGTGCCAAGGTCTGCAACGTCCTGGCCATGCCGGCTTCCAAAGGCTTGGTCCACAAGGTGGTCGGCCTGAGCGGCAATGCTACGACGGCTGCGGATCCGGTGGCCTCCAAGGCCCTCGGCGCCGCCATCCTCAAATCGGTCCGCGGCGACATCAAGAAACTCCAGGCCATGCCGTGGGAAGAGTACTATGCCCTGGCCAACAAAGTGGCGGCCGAAGTCGGCGGCAGTTTTGCTCCCGTGGCTGACGGCACCGTCATTCCGTCCGGCAATTTCTTCGCCGATGCTTCCGCCGCCTCCGCCGGCGTACCGCTGATGCTCTGCACCACCTCCTCCGAGTTCTCCCTGAGCAAGGAAGATGCAAAGCTCGAAGCCATCTCCTTCGAAGACGCCGTCGCCATGGTCCGTGACAACTACGGCCAGCCCAAGGCGGAAGAGGTCCTGAAAGCCCTCCAGACCGCATACCCGGACAAGAAGCCGATCGAGCTGATCAACCTGGTCGTGGCCAACCGGACCAATGTCCTCGCGACGGCCGACTCCAAGTACGGCCAGGGCGGCGCCCCGGTGTACCTCGCCCTCTTCGACTACAACGCTCCGCTCTTCGACGGCCGCATCCGCGCCTTCCACTGCTCCGATATCTGCTACTGGTTCAAGAACACCGACCTGATGGTGACCCACACCGGCGGCGGCAGTGAACCGCGCAAGGTCTCCGACCAGATGTCCGCCGCCCTGCTCGCCTTCATGCGCACCGGCAACCCGAACTGCGCCGAGATCCCCGAGTGGCCCGCCTACAACCCGCAGGACGCCCCGACCATGATCTTCGGCAAACAGAGCGTCGTCAAGAACGCCCCCGACCGCGAGGCCCTCTCCCTGATGCAGGCCTTCAACCCCTGGCGCATGCGCCGTCCCGCCCCCGCCGCGAAGTAGTACACGGTACGACCCTCCCTGCGTGGTAGGTCATGCCCTAAGTGGCACAACCCGTCCTGCGTGGGTACGTGATGCTCTAAGTGGCATAACCCTTCATGCGTGGTTCGTAAAGTACTAAGTACTAACTAATTATTTAAAACGCCCTCGTCGAATTTGATGAGGGCGTTTTGCTTAATTATAAATAAATCAACAAGTTACAAATCACGGCCCGCCGTAGACCGCCTTCATCGGATCACCTCTGAACACCTTCGCCGGATCACCTCTGAAGGTTAAAGAACACTAACCATGCTTTTATCGTCATGGAGTCGGCTATACCGTGCTTTACCCGGATATCAAAAGGGCGGTAAAGAACAGTAGGTCCCTTTCAGGAACATTGGAATAGCAATCACCGTGCTTTTTTTATCCAGGAGTTATCAATTCCCTTTTTTATCAATTTGATACTGAAAAACGCCTCCCCGGGATAGGAGAAGCGCTCGACTTTATCAGTTTATCTTATAATGGTTGTTATTCCGCTTTGGAAAAGATAGTTGTGTTTGTCAGCTCTGTCCCAAAGGTCAGCCCATAAAACAAACCCTCCGGGCAATCGACGGACGAGAGCGAATAGAACCCTTGTCCCGGGTGTGAGGCTTCATATTCATCCTTGTCGGCAAGAACGGAGGCGGGAAGGACCGTATTGATATTAAGAGGATAGCGGGTATCCACCCATTCAAAACCATACCCTCTGTCTTTCATCGTTACGGTCTTGATTATGCCATTGTCACGGATGAACAGGACATTGCTTCCAGCATCGTTCACTGCTCCCAGGATGGGGACATCCCCATACTTCTTTCTCACGCAGTCAATCGAGGAACGGATGTCATACCACCAAATTGAGCGGTTGAAGCAACTATGTGAGCAGGTCAGAAGCGTCCCGTCTTCATCAATGACAATATCATATTGCAGATTGTCGATTTCTTCGGTACCATCGACAAATGGAGCGACGCAGTTGAACTCATATTGTTTCTTGTCAAGACCGTTTCGGGAGACCTCGATGACATAGAAGTTATCGCTATTGTAATCTTCGTTTTCGATACCAGTACCAATATATGTTCTGGCAACCTTTCTGGGTATCGTATAGAGGAACTCGTCTGTATTAAACGTCTTTTCAGTAATCATCCATATCCCGTCGAGATAAACAGCCACACCATCAAGTCCATCTGCATCAGTAAAACAGATGTCTGTCTTACCGTCAGACCAGTTTGAAATATCGACTATGTCAGCGGAAGGGAAACGGGTCTTGAAGTCAGTTAAAATATGCTCATCTGTTGTTGGGAGAATATCCGGAATCGTGTGCTCGCAGGAGCAGTTAAGCAACGAAACAAACAATGCCGAAATATAATAAAGAATCTTTTTCATAATTCATTTTCTTTAAGGGGCGCAAAGTTACTCATATATTAGGAGAAACCCTACCCGAAGTGATAATAATACCTCGCCGAATCACGCATTTAGCATTCTGGAAGGGCTTTTCTTCGCTGATGCCGTAGTTCCGGAGATAAGCGTACCCGACCCCGAGGGCATTCTTGTCCCAGTGGTCACAGAGGGCTTTCAGGTTCCCGTAGTAGTAATGCTGACCGCCGATTTCCAGATGTACGACCATTCGTTCCTGTTTTCCAGGGAAATAATCGAACCTCTGACTACAACAAAACGCTTGGTGGTATCTAAAGGAGACAAATCACTTACGAGGCAAGAAAAACCGGAATTTTCAAAAAACTTAAAGCTATGCGTGATGTGTAAAGTCTTAAGTACCAATTAATTGTTTTAAATGCCTTCATTGATTTTGATGAAGGCATTTTGCGTAATTATAAATTAATCAACGAGTTACAAATCACGGTCCGCCGTAAAGACCGCCTTCATCGGATCACCTCTGAAAACCTTCATCGGATCCTCCTCTGAAGGTTAAATAACACCTACCATGCTTTTATCGTCATGGAGTCGGCTATTCCGTGCTTTACCCGGATATCAAAAGGGCGGTAAAGAACAGTAGGTCCCTTTCTGAAACATTGGAATAGCAATCACTGTGCTTTAAGTTTTATCCAGGAGTTATCAATTCCCCCTCCCTCCTTATCATTTTAATACTGAAAAAGCGCCTCCCCGGGATAGGAGAAGCGCTCGACTTTATCAGTTTATGTTAATGTGTCTATGGTGTCGTAACCGTACTATCCTTTACTAATCGAAATACCTTCGATGCGGTCGAGAGTGGCTGATTGATTATTTTCAAACGTAGGAGAAGTGTGTAGTAGACGGGATTATCTTCGCTCCACCATTGTGGGTGTGGGATGGTCAATTCTTGTCTCGCAAAAGAGGAATCGCTGTCGTATTTCCCAAGGTCTTGAGTCCTTTTTTCAACCAACTTCCCTTGAGAGTCATAAACTTCATAAATCATCGTGTATCCCATCTCGTGAATGCGGTTGTACCCCGTTTCTTTATTGGGAAGCACCACATCTATTCCCTTCAGCCCTTTCGCTTCTACATCTACATACGCTTCAACATAAACATCTCTGATTTTCCCACGAGTAATGACAATAGAACTCTCATCAATGGTTGAGTCATCATTCATATTTAGGCAACCACATAATCCACAGAGACAGGTAAAGGCAAATAATACTTTTTTCATAATCTGTTTTCCAATCTGTTAGAAGTTATAATGGTTCCCCTGCGGATAACGCATTTATCATTCTTGAACGGTTTTTCCCCGGAAATGTTGAGGTTTTTCAAATACGAGTACGAGACACCGATAGCATCCTTGTTCCAGTGGTCACAAAGTGCTTTCAAGTTGCCATAGTAGTAGTGTTTTCCGTCCTTTTCGAGATGGACGATGGCTCGCTCCTGCTTCTTTTTAGCTTCCATAGGTATCAAAGATAGAGAAAGATGGCGAATAATCAAAATTAGCCACTTAAAGCTTGCATATATTAAATTATAGCTGTATATTAGCTGTAGATGAAGCAAACAGACATGAGCACAATGGAAAAGGTCGCAATTCAGGCAAGGGTCTCTACACAAGGGCAGGACTACGAAAGGCAGGTGGTGGAACTGACCGACTCCTGTCAGCGGATGAACTGGGAGGTCGTGAAGGTATTCGCCAACAAGGTCAGCGGAGCCACGAGAAATGCCGACAGAGAGGAAATCACGGCACTGGTGAAGTATGTCAAGGAGCATCGCCTGAACCGGGTCGTATGCTTCGAAATCAGCCGCCTCGGGAGAAACACCCTCGTCGAATTTGATGAGGGCGTTTCGTTTAATTATAAATAAATCAAAGAATTATAAAACACGGTCTCTTGCGTGCGTATCAAGTCCCCCTCCCAGGAGGGGGATTTAGGGGGAGGGTAACGAAAAGAGGCGCCCTTGGGCGCGAGACCAACCGGGAAAACGGTGCTATCTGTGTCTCACGGGTGCTATTTGTCTCACAGGAGGCCGCAGGCCGACAGGGGGAGTTTGGTACCAAGTCCCCCTCCCGAGGAGGGGGATTTAGGGGGAGGGTAACGAAAAGAGGCGCCCTTGGGCGCGAGACCAACCGGGAAAGCGGTGCTATGAAAAACAAAAGCCGGCATCTCAAAGACGGTGCTATGAAATGCCGACAATGCTTGTTGGTCTCGTGCCCGAGGCCGGGCTCGAACCGGCACGTCTGTTGAGGACACAGGATTTTGAGTCCAGCGCGTCTACCAATTCCGCCACTCGGGCAAGTGGGATTGGATTGCAAAGGTAAGTGAAATCGGGAAATTATCAAATTTTTTCTCCTATCTTTGTAATTTGGCACAGAGCCCCTACGGGGCTATCGCCGCGAGACGAACCATGAAGGAGATTCCGATCATATCCGAGGGCAAAACCATCAGCCGTATCCTGACGGGAAGGCGGGTGGAAGAGGCGGCCTGTCTGCCAGAAGGCGATGTCTTCCTGGTCTATGACCGGGCTGTAGAGCCTTTGGCCGATGCCTTTGCGAAAGCCTTGGCCCAAAACGAAGGAGCCCGTTTCGGCGGGAAGATGTCCCTGGAAACCAGCGAGTCGGGGAAAACCCTCGATACCGTGATGGAGATCTGCCGCTGGCTGCTGGAGGCCGGTGCCGACCGCAGGGCCCTGCTGGTCGCCCTGGGCGGCGGCATCACGACCGACATGGCCGGATTTGCCGCCTCCATCTACAAACGCGGCATCCGTTTCGCCTACATCCCCACGACCTTGCTGGCGCAGGTGGATGCGGCCATCGGCGGGAAAACCGGAGTCAACTTCCTGGATCTCAAGAATATGCTCGGAGTTATCCGGCAGCCGGAGTGGACGTGGGTCTGCCCGGAGCCGCTCCAGACCCTGCCCGGACGGGATTTCCGTTCCGGCGCCGCCGAGATGCTCAAGACCTTCCTCCTGGGGGATGCCGCGCATTACGCGCCGGCGGTTTCGGTCCTGTCCGCCCTGTATCGGAAAGAAATCGACCTCTCCGACCGGGAGGCCGAACTGGAGGAGCTGATCGCCGCCGCGGCCGCCGTCAAGGCCGCTGTCGTCGGACGTGACCCCTTCGAGAAAGGCGAGCGCCGCAAGCTCAACCTGGGTCATACCTTCGCGCACGGAATGGAAACCCGTGCCCGGCAGACCGGGAAGGACCTGACCCACGGGGAAGCCGTTGCCATCGGGATGGTCCTGGCCGCACGCCTGTCTGAGCGGATGGGCTTGGCCGAACCGGGCCTGTCTGCCCGGCTGAAAGCCGACTTTGAATCCTGCGGGTTGCCGACGGAATCGCCCTTCGGCCTGGATCTCCTGGCGGAAGCCATGAAAAAAGACAAGAAAGCGGACGGGGGCATCGTACATTTCATCCTGCCCGCGGCCATCGGGACCGTCGTGGAAAAAGACCTGACCGTAGCGCAGGCATTGGAAAAACTGAAAGAATCATGATTTGTGTAAGCATACAGGATAAAGACCTGGAAACCATCTTCGACGTACTGGACGAAGCCCATGTCGAGATGGCGGAAATCCGGCTCGACCGCTGCCCGCAGCTCAGCCCGGAAGATATCGAGGAACTGTTCTCCAATTCGGATGTCCCGCTGATCGCCACCTGCCGCATCAGCGAAACCATGCCGGCCCCGGAAGCGGAGGCCCGGCTGATCACGGCCATCAAGGCGGGGGCCGCCTATGTCGACCTCGAAATCGAAGCGCCCCCGATGATGAGCAAGCGCATCCGTCGCCAGGCCCGCGAAAGCGGAACGGTCCTGATCCGCTCCTACCATGATTTCGAAACGACCGACTCCAAGGCCGCCCTGGAGGCCCTGGTTGAAAAATGCCAGCACTTGGGCGCTGAAGTCGTCAAGATCGTGACCCTGGCCCGGGACCCGGAAGATGTCAAACGCGTGCTGTCCCTGTATGACCGGTTCGCCCCGGAGACGCTGGTGGCGTTCTGTATGGGAGAGGAAGGCCGCCAAAGCCGGCTGGAATGCCTGCGCAGAGGCGCCCCTTATACCTATGCGGCTTATGATGAGGCGGTTGCACCCGGTCAATGGCCTTTGGAGGAAATGTACCAGGCCGTCTATGGCGACCGGCAGTCGGTCGAGACGGAACCGCTGGCGATGCCTTCCTCCAAGAGTTTCGCCCAGCGCGCCATCATCGCCGCCGCCCTGGCGGACGGGACGTCCAACCTGAGCGGATACACCCCCTGCGGGGACAACGAAGCGGCGCTCGCCGTGGCCAAGGCCCTGGGCGCGACCGTCAGCCGGGACGAAGATACACTGACCATTACCGGTACGGCGGGAGCCCCCTTCCCGGGCGATAGCCTGCATGTCGGAGAATCCGGCTTCCTGACCCGCCTGATGATTCCGCTGGCCGCCCGGCTGGCCCGGGGACCGGTGACATTCACCGGCGAAAAGACGTTGTTGCGCCGCCCCCTGACCGGCGCACGCGAGATGATGTCCGCCTTCAAGGTCGTCCTTTCCGGCGAACAGATTCCCCTGACGGTGACCGGTAAACTGACCCCGGGGGAGGTGGAAGTCAGCGGGAAATACGGTTCTCAGCTGGTCTCCGGCCTGCTGTCGGCCCTGCCGCTCTGCAAGGAAGACAGCACCCTGCACCTGGAAAATCCCAAGAGCATTCCCTATATTTTCATCACCCTGGATGTCCTCAAGCAGTTCGGCATCCGGATTGACAACGAGATGGAAGGCGATGAAGAGTTCGTCCAGACCCAGGACTGGGGCCTGTGCGAAGCCATGACCTTCCGCATCCGGGGCGGCCAGCGGTACAAGGCGGCCGACCTTCGGCTGGAAGCGGACTGGAGTGCCGCCGCGGCCTTCCTGGTGGCGGGAGCCATCTTCGGCCAGGTGGCCATCGAAGGCCTGGATACCCGGTCCCTGCAGGCGGACCTGTCCATCCTGGACATCCTGGTGGAAGCCGGCGCCAGCCTTTCCCAAGAGGAAGAAAGCGGCGTAATCCATGTCCGCAAGGCCCCGCTGCGTGCTTTCGAGACGGATGCTTCCAACTGCCCGGACCTGTTCCCGGTGCTGGCCGTCCTGGCCGCTTTCTGCCAGGGAACCAGCAAGATTGCGGGCGTAGGCCGCCTGGCGAACAAGGAAAGCGACCGGGCTGCGGCGATTACGGACATGCTGACCCGGTTCGGCGTCCGCGCCTCCATCAAGGGGGACAAACTCCTGGTCGAAGGCCGTTCCCTGGCCCAGCGCTGCCTGACGGGGACCCTGCTCAAGGGCGGGACCTATCCTTCGCACCACGACCACCGGATGGTCATGGCCCTGAAAATCGCCGCCCTCGGGGCGGACGGCCCGGTTGAAACCGATGACGAACAATGCGTGGCGAAGTCCTTCCCGGACTTCGGCCAGATATACGAAAGATTATGAATACCTTCGGCAGAAAATTCAAGGTCTCCATCTTCGGAGAATCCCACGGTGAGGCCATCGGCGTGGTGCTGGACGGTGTCCAGCCGGGCATACCGCTGGACATTGAGGATTTCACGGCGGACATCCTGCGCCGAAAGAGCGGGCCGAAAGGTACGACGCCCCGGATTGAGGCGGATGTGCCGGAAATCGTCAGCGGCGTCTACAACGGCCTGACCACGGGGGCTCCGCTGACCATCTTGTTCCACAACCGCAACACCCGCTCGGGGGATTACAGCCTGTTCAACGCCGTGCCGCGTCCTGGCCATGCCGACTATACGGCCAGCATCAAATGGCTGGATTTCAACGATCCCCGTGGAGGCGGCCATTTCTCCGGCCGGCTGACTCTGCCGATCGTGGCGGCCGGTGTCGTGGCCAAGAAAATGGTGACGGCGCGGATCCATGCCGAACTGATCGAGGTGGGTGGCGTCCGCAAGCGGGGCGGTGAAGAGGCCCTTCCGGACGGCGGCATCGAGGAAAAGGATTCCTGGCGCGAGGTCCTGGACCAGGCCATGGCCGACCTGGATTCGGTCGGCGGCGTCGTGGAATGCCGGACCGACGGCCTGCCTGCCGGATTGGGTGAACCGTTCTTCGACTCCGTGGAGTCCCTGGTCGCCCATGCCATCTTCGCGATCCCCGGCGTACGCGGCATCGAATTCGGCGACGGATTCGCCGCGGCCCGGATGCGCGGCTCCGAACACAACGATCCCTTCGACAAGGTCGTCGACGGCGGGTTCCAGAAAAACGCCATCCCGTCCAAGAACGGCGCCGGCGGCGTGAACGGCGGCATCACCAACGGCAATCCGCTGGTATTCCGCGTAGCCTTCAAGCCCACCTCCAGCATCGCCCGTCCCCAGGAAACCTTCAATTTCGCGACCGGGAAGATGACCACCCTCCAGATTCCGGGACGCCACGACACTTGCTTCGCCCTGCGTACTCCGGTCGTCGTAGAGGCCATGACCGCCATTGTACTTGCGGATCTGAGCCGTTTGCTGTAACTTTGCGGCCCTATGGACAGACAGGAAGAGAACAAGATCATACAAGACTTCACTTCGAAGGAATACAAGGAAGGATTCGTCACGGATGTCGAGCAGGAATTCGTTCCGAAAGGCCTGAACGAAGACATCATCCGGATGATTTCCGCCCGCAAGCAGGAGCCGGACTGGATGCTGGAATTCCGCCTGGCCGCCTTCCGCCGCTGGAAGGAGATGCCCATGCCCGAATGGGGCCACCTGGATATGCCGGAAATTGATTTCCAGGATATTATCTACTATGCGGCACCCAAGAAGGACGCCGACCGGCCCAAGGAAATCGACCCTGAACTGGCCAAGACCTTTGAAAAACTCGGCATTCCGCTCCATGAGCGCGAAGCCCTGGCCGGTGTTGTCGCCGTCGATGCGGTCTTCGATTCCGTCTCCGTCGCTACGACCTTCCGCAAATCCCTGGCGGAGAAAGGCATCATCTTCTGTTCCTTCTCCGAGGCCGTCCGCGAGCATGGCGACCTGGTGCGCAAGTACCTGGCCAGCGTGGTGCCAGTGGGAGACAACTACTTCGCTGCCCTGAACTCCGCCGTCTTCTCGGACGGCTCCTTCTGCTACATCCCCAAGGGCGTCCGCTGCCCGATGGAGCTGAGCAGCTACTTCCGGATCAACGCTTCCGGAACGGGGCAGTTCGAACGGACCCTGATCGTGGCCGACGAAGGTTCCTATGTCAGTTACATGGAAGGCTGCACGGCACCGATGCGCGACGAGAACCAGCTCCATGCCGCCGTCGTGGAAATCGTGGTCGAAAAAGACGCCGACGTCAAATACTCCACCGTCCAGAACTGGTACCCGGGCGACGCCCAGGGCCGGGGCGGCATCCTGAACCTCGTGACCAAGCGCGGCATCTGCAAGGGAAGCGGCAGCCACCTGAGCTGGACCCAGGTCGAGACCGGCTCCGCCATCACCTGGAAATACCCGTCGACGATCCTCAAGGGCGACCATTCGTCCTCGGAGTTCTATTCGGTGGCGGTGACCAACAATTACCAGCAGGCCGATACCGGCACGAAGATGATCCACCTGGGCCGCGACACCCGCAGCCGGATCGTCAGCAAGGGCATCTCGGCCGGCCGGAGCCAGAACAGCTACCGCGGCCTGGTGCAGATCAATGCCGGGGCACAAGGGGCCCGCAACCACTCCCAGTGCGACAGCCTGCTGATCGGCTCGCTCTGCGGGGCGCATACCTTCCCGGACATCCGCAGTGCCAACCCGACGGCCGTTGTCGAACATGAAGCCACGACCTCGAAGATCAGCGAAGACCAGCTCTTCTACTGCAACCAGCGCGGCATCGGGCCGGAAGACGCGGTAGGCCTGATCGTCAACGGCTATGCCCAGGAGGTGCTCTCCCGGCTGCCGATGGAATTCGCCGTGGAGGCGCGTAAACTTTTGCAGGTCAGTCTGGAAGGCTCGGTCGGTTAATACGGAATAGAATATGGAATGGATCAATTATACGCTTTTCACCCTGGGGAATGACTATCCGGTGCTGCTGATCGACCTGATTACGTCGATCCTCGGCCTGACCTGTGTCTTCCTGGCGGGGCGCAATTCGAAATACAACTTCTGGGTGGGCTACCTCTACACGGCGGCCCTCTTCCTGATGTTCTGGAACAAGAACCTCTACGCCAGCCTGCTGCTGCAGCCGATCTCCCTGGCCATCAACGTCCTTGGCCATTGGCGCTGGACCCATCCGCGCGAGAACGAGACCAGTTCCGAGGATCATGCATCGCTGAAAGTCAGCATGCTGAGCTGGCCGGAGCGGATCATCTGCATCGCGGCGGTCTTTGTGATCGCGGGCCTTTGGGGCTGGACCCTGGATACGCTGTTCCCGGCCGATCCGCATCCGTACCTGGATTCCTGTGTGACGGTCCTGATCCTGGTCGCCCAGCTGCTGTCCGCCCTCAAGAAATGGGATTGCTGGATTGCCTGGCTGGTGGTCAACATCGCCCAGATCATCCTGCACCTGTCCGTCGGCCATGTGTTCATGCCGATCGTCTGCGCCCTGTACCTGGCCAACGGCCTTTGGTCCCTGTCCTCCTGGATGAAACTTTACAAGAAAAAAGCCTGATATGAACGAGATATTGCTGAAGATCGAAAACCTCCATGCCCGGATCGGAGACAAGGAAATCCTGAAAGGCATCGACCTGGAAATCCGCAAGGGCGAAGTCCATGCCGTCATGGGCCCGAACGGGGCCGGCAAAAGCACCCTGTCCGCCGTCCTGACGGGCAAGCCGCAGTACGAAGTGACGGAAGGCTCCGTCGTCTTCCAAGGCCGCGACCTGCTGGCAATGAGCCCGGAAGAACGGGCGTGGGCGGGACTTTTCCTGTCATTCCAGTATCCGGTCGAAATCCCTGGGGTCAGCATCACCAACTTCATGAAAACGGCGGTCAACGCCCGTCGCAAGGCGGCTGGACTCGAGGAGATGAAAGGTGCGGAATTCCTGAAGCTCCTCCGTGGCAAGATGGCCTTCGTCCAGATGAAACCGGAGTTTGCCAAGCGCGAGGTCAATGTCGGTTTCTCCGGCGGTGAGAAAAAGCGCAACGAGATTTTCCAGATGGCCATGCTGGAGCCGGTCCTGTCCATCCTGGACGAGACGGACAGCGGCCTGGATGTCGATGCCCTCAAGATCGTGGCGGACGGTGTCAACGCCCTCCGCACCCCGGAGCGTTCCTCGATCATCATCACCCACTACCAGAAACTGCTGGAGTATGTGGTCCCGGATACGGTCCATGTCCTGAAAGAGGGACGGATCGTTGCCACGGGCGGTCGGGAGCTGATTGATGCCATTGAGAATCACGGATTTGACCAGTTCTAGGATATGAAGGATTACGGTCATTATATCGAAGTCCCCATCCCGCAGGAGGCGTATGTGGTCGGTGCCGGGCAGACGCTCGACCGGACCTTCGTCGTCCTGCCGGGCGAAAGCAAGGACATCACGGTCCGTGTCTTTCTGACCGGGGAAGGGGCGCAGGCCCGTCTGCGCGGGCTGTACCTCTGCCCGTCGGACGAGCAGGTCCGGTTCCATATCGAGGTCCATCACCGGGCGCCGGGCTGCCGGTCCGACCAGCTTTTCAAAGGCATTGTCGGCGGTACGGCGCGGACCTGGTTCGACGGCCGGATCATCGTGGCCCCGGACGCCCAGCAGACCGAAGCCTACCAGGCCAACCACAACATCCTCCTTTCCGCGCAGGCCAAGGCCGAGACCAAGCCCCAGCTGGAGATTTACGCCGATGACGTGAAGTGCTCGCACGGTGCGACCGTCGGCCAGCTCAGCGAAGAGGAGCAGTTCTACATGCGGTCCCGCGGCATCCCGGCTTCCGAGGCCAAAGTGCTGCAGATGATTTCGTTTGTTTCTGAAGTGATCGCCCAGGTTCCCGATCCGGCGGAGCGGGAGGCCCTCGCTGCCCGGGCGGAGGCCGCCATCCGGGAGATGGCCCTATGATCACCCGTCCGAATGTCAAGGTCAACCTGGGGTTGAACGTCCTGCGCAAGCGTGGGGACGGTTTCCATGATCTGGAGACCCTGTTCGTCCCGTATTTCGGCCTGCACGATACCCTGGAAATCATTCCGGGCGATGCCTGGAGCGAAACCTCTGCCTCGCTGTTTGCCCGCTATGGGGGCGATCCCGATGCCGAAGTACCGGCCTTGCGCCAGGCCATCCTGGAAGACGGGAAGGTCATGATTACCCTGGCCCGGGCCGAGGGCGTGGACTGGGATCCGCTGAAAGACCTGACCGTCAAGGCTTACCGTCTTTTGGAAGCGGATTATAAACTGCCGCCGGTCAAGATTTTCCTGGAAAAGACCTCGCCCGTGGGAGCGGGTTTGGGCGGCGGTTCCGCCGATGCGGCTTTCGCCCTTCGGATGTACAACGAACTCTTCGACCTCGGACTTTCCGATGAGGACCTGTGTGCCTATGCCGCCCGGCTGGGCAGCGATTGCGCCCTGTTCATTGCCAACCGGTCGGTTTTCGGGGAGGGACGGGGTGAGATCCTGACGCCGTACGACCTGCCTTCGGTCGATGCATCCGGGGATGGTAGCGGCGAGGGAAGCTATGACCTTCGGGTCGTGGTGCCGGAAAGGATTGCCGTCTCGACGGCGGATGCCTATCGTGGGATTGTGCCGGCCTTGCCGGAGATTCCGCTCCGGGAGGTGCTTTCCCGTCCTGTCGAGCAGTGGAAAGATTTGCTGGTCAATGATTTTGAAAAGACGGTCTTCGCCAGGTATCCCGAGCTGGGCCTGCTGAAACAGTCCCTCTATGATTCCGGTGCCGTCTATGCGGCCATGTCCGGCTCCGGCTCGGCGCTCTTCGCCTTGTACCGCAAGGAGGATTAGTCTTCCCAGGAAACCCGGCGGCTCTCGTCCGGAGCGACGCTGATGCGGACTTTCAAGGTCTCTTCAGGCAGGAGGTCTTCGATGTTCTCCGGCCATTCCATGATGCACAGGCAGCCGCTGTCCAGGTAGTCGTACAGACCGATGTCCAGCGCTTCCGCGGGCTTGGTGATCCGATAGAAATCAAAATGATACATGGGTTCGCCCGAGGCGGTCCGGTATTCGTTGACGATGGCGAAGGTCGGCGAGCTGACGGCATCTTCCCGCACGCCCAGCCGCCGGCAGACCGCCGTGGTGAAGGTTGTCTTCCCGGCTCCCATGGGGGCATAGAAAGCCACCAGCCGGTTGTCTCCGATTTCCGAGAGGAACTGTCCGGCCGCACGGTCCAGGTCGGTAAGGTCCCGTATGATGATTTCGTGTTTCATGTCCTGCAAAGGTACGCTTTTCCCGTCAATCTAAAAACCCAGAGCTGGATTGTCATGAAAGATAGTTCTGAATGGCTTGTGATATCCACTCATTCAGGCTGACACCGATCGTTGAGGCTTTTTCTGCCGCTTGCCCATGCAATGTGGGTGTAATACGAAGCACCAGTTTACCGCTATAAGGTCGTTCCGGCTTAATGCCTTGATCCTTGCAGGTTTGAAGATAATGATCGACAGCTTGGTGGAAGTCTTCCGTGATCTCTTTGACGGACGATCCTTCATACAGAATGCCATCTCGCCGAAGTCCGAGGACCTTTCCTGTCAGACTGCCATCCTCTTCATCGTATTCGACGGTTCCCACATAACCTTTATAACGTAATCTGCCCATAGCTATAATATACCTTTTTGATTCAGAAAAGCATGTATGTAAGTCATCGTTTTAGGTTTAATGACGTTTCCCGGATGGGGTTTATGCAAGTCAAGGATGATCGTTCCCTTGATAAATGCAACCCTGGATCCCGAAGAGGCTCCTTTGTTATCCAATTCAAATCCGAAAGAATGCATGAGTCGGGTTAGTTCTTCAAATGTAAAGTCCTTCGGTAGCTGGCAGAAACGCTTAACCAACTTATCTTTCGTACTCATTCTGCAGTGCAAAGATATTATTTTTAGTATCAAATAACAAAGAATTATGGGATATTCTGCCGGTCCAGGAACCGGTAGCCGGCGGCTTCATACAAGTGGCGGGGCTCGATCGGACCGGGTTCCGGGAGCCCTTCGGGCTGGGCGGAAACGGCCTCCAGGTCGGCGATGGTCCGGGCGACCTTCAGGATGCGGGTGTATGCGCGGGCGGACAGGCCCATATTGCTGATAATCTTTTCCATAGACTCCTTGCAGGCGTCCGACAGCGGACAGAAGCGGGCGAGCTGGCGGTTGGACATTTCCGCATTGGTGACGATCCCTTCCCCGGCAAACCGGCGGCGCTGGATTTCCCGGACCCGCGCGACCCGACGGGCGATCTGGGCACTGGTCTCCCGCCGCGGTCCTTTCTCCGGCCCGACCAGCGAACGTGCGTCGACCGGATGCAACCAGAGCTGGATGTCGATCCGGTCCAGGATCGGACCGGACAGGCGGCCTAGGTAGGTCTGGCGCTGGGTCGGGGTGCAGGAGCAGCGGTCGCCCTCGCCCCAGTAGCCGCAGGGGCAGGGATTGCTGGCGGCCACCAGCATGAAGGAGGCAGGGTATTCGATCTTGGCGCGGAGCCGGGAGATGGTGACCTTCCGGTCTTCCAGCGGCCCCCGGAGGGCTTCCGCAACCGATTTCGGCATCTGTGCGAACTCGTCCAGGAACAGCACCCCGCCGGTTGCGAGGGATACCTCTCCGGGGAGGATGTTGTCCCCGTTCCCGCCGCCGATGATGGCGGCCATCGATGCGCTGTAATGCGGCGCTCGGAAAGGACGCTCCCGGATCAGTCCGCATTGGCCGCCCCCTTTCCCCGCGACAGAAAAGATTTTGCTGGTCAGCAGGGATTCTTCCAGGGACATGGGTGGAAGGATTCCGGAGAGCGCCTTGGCCAGGGAACTTTTCCCGGCTCCCGGCGGGCCGACCAGGATGGCATTGTGCCCGGCGCAGGCCGCGATTTCCAGTCCCCGCTTGGCGCTTTCCTGTCCGATGATTTCAGAAAAATCCATCACGCCGGACCGGACCGGCGGAACCGGGAAGGTCAGCCGTTTCCCGGTGACCAACAGGCGGGAACAGTCTTCCCGTTCTCCCAGGATACCCAGCACCTCCGTCAGGTTCCGGGCGCCGTAAACCCGCAGGTCCGACAGGTCGGCGGCTTCCCAGGCGGACGTTTCCGGCAGGATGCACCCCTCCAGTCCCATTTGCCGGGCCAGTTCTGCCATCGGCAGGGCGCCCGGCACGGGCCGGAGCGTCGCGTCCAGTCCCAACTCCCCCATGATCAGGTATTTCCCCAGTCCCGGCAGCTCGACCTGCCCGGATGCGGCGATGATGCCCAGGGCGATGGGCAGGTCATACCCGCTGCCTTTCTTGTGCAGGTCGGCCGGTGCGAGGTTGATCACGATTTTCTTGCCGGGGATATGGAATCCCAGGGACTGCAGGGCGGTCACCGTTCGCAGCAGGCTCTCTTTGACGGCGACATCCGCCAGGCCGACGAGGTGGATGCCGATGCCGCCGTTGATGTCGATTTCCACGGTGACGGGAATGGCTTCGATGCCGATGCACCGGGCACTGATGATATTGATCAGCATGGTCTAACGGGTTGAAGAAACATAGGTGAGATAGCCGTTGAGCGGGATGTCCTTCCGCTGGCCGTCCTGCAGCAGGAAGGGGCTTTGTCCGGTATCGAAAGGCGTCAATGCCAGCAGGAAAGACCCGCCATCCAGATGGGCGCAGTAACTCGAGATATAGCGGGTCCGTCCTTCAATCGGTCCCCCGGTCCCGTCCGTGACCCATCTGGCCGGGCTTCCCTGGGCATCGGCGGTGATGTATGCCAGATGCCCTGCGTCCGAAAAGAAATCCAGGATTTTCATTCCTTGCTGGAAGAAGGTCGGCGTCCCTTCGGAATCCCAGAGGACGGGCCGTGTCTGCGAACCCGTGAGAATCTCCCCTTTGACGAGGAACCGGTTCTCGCCTGCCGGGAGGATACGGACATTCCGTACCCCGTCGGCGACCCCGGTCGCATACGACCGGCTTTCGTTCCCGCGAAAGACAACCAGGTTGGCGCCGCCGGTCTGCGTGCGTGTCACGATGACCGTTTTCCCTCCGGACTGTCCCAGGTCATACACCTCGGTGACGCCCTGGGGCAGGACCAGGTTTTCGGCCTGCCCGTCCCGGACACGGTACCAGCTGCGCACCCATGCGCCGCTGTTACGACGGGTCTCCTGATAGTAAAAGAAACATAGACTGCCTTCGTCTTCCAGCAGCAACCCTCCTTCCTGCCCGTTTCCGGCAGGCAGGCGTCCCTGCGGGTCGTAAAACAGCAATTCTCCGTTTTTGCGTAAACTGACGCCCTTCCCGGTTACCCGGTCCAGCCCCAGGGTCCAGACCTCTCCGTCCCGGATACGGAATCCGGCCATCATCTCGCGGCCCGGATAATGGAACAGTTCTTTTCCGTCACAACCGATCCAGGTGGCATCACCGGAAGCATAGTCGGTATACAGGTGGCCGTCGAGGATTCGGTGCATGTCCGGGTCGGTGCTGACATGGAACTCTTCTCCGGTCGGAACAGAGAGAACTCTTTCCCCGTTCCGCATCAGGATCAGACGGGCATCAATACTGCCATAGCCGGTGTCCCGCTGCCAGTCGTACCCGGGCGGGAACTCCACGCCCGCGAGCCAGACGGCCCTTCCGGTAGGTGGTTCCTCGTCTTCATTTCCGTTTCCGCCTCCCCGCCGGCTTTCCGTCAAAGCCCGGCTCCGCCCGAGCAAGGCCCGGGTCTCCCATCGGTCGCACCCCGCCAGAACCAGTGCGAGGCAACCCAAAAATATAATCCTTTTCATCGCAGTTTTTTCCTGCAAATGAAAAGGAAAAAGGAAAAGTCCCGAAATCTTTTACCACAGATACGGGACTTTTACCACAAAAATATGTTTTTTATGAAAATAGGGTTGTCAAGCAATAAGGCTACAGGTCCCAGCGCAGACCCACTTCGAAATTCATCATCAGCGGCTGCTGCGTGCGGATGCTCTGCGGCTGGTTGCCCTTGAAGTAATACCGCAGGCTCGGATCGATGTACAGGCCGAGACCGCCTGTCAGCTGGAACTGGACTCCCAGGCCGGCGGCCACGGAGAACTGAACACCCTTGACGCTCTCCTTGTGGAAGAGATGCTCCGCGCTGTCATGGACCCGGAATTTGTTGCTGATGGCCTTCTCCACCGATCCTCCGGCGAAGGTATACAGACCGATCCGCTTGTTATCCAGCAGGGTGTAGGACAGGTTGAGCGGGATACCGACATACTGCAGGGTATTGTGGATGTCGGCGTTGACAGGGGCCTTCCCATCTTCGCGGTAGATTCCGGTGAAGGTGCGCTGGAGCAGGGTCCAGTTGACACCCGTTCCGACCGCCCATCGTTCGCCCAGCCCGATTCTCAGGCCGAGACCGGCGGAAATCGGGATGGCGTACGTGGAGTTGCGGCTGGTCTGCTCGATGACGGTGTGTTCCCGTTCTGCGTTGGCGGCGGCGCGCATGCCGCGGAAACCGCTGACAGAAGCGGGGTTGCCGTTGCTTTCAAGGGAAGCGCCGGCAGACAGGGAGATCCGGGAGGAAGCGGCGTTATGCGCATCTTCCCATTCCATCCGGGCGAAAGGATCCTCCCAGGTTTCCTCTTCCTGGAGGGCGGTCTTTTCCTGGGTTTCAGGGACCGCCTCGGGAACGGTTTCGGGGATGACGTCCTGCGGGACGGAAGGAGCCTGAACCTCTTCGGAGACCGGTTCGACCGGTTCTCCGACCGTTTGGGGGAGGGACTCGGCCGCCGCAGGCGTAGCCTTCGGACGGGCCTTTACGGTAGGTTTTGCCTGCGGCCGGGCCTCGGCGAGCAGGTCTTGGGGTTCCGCAGCCGGAATGATTTCATCGGAAGGAAGTCCGGATTCCGGGGTTGCAACGGTTTCGGCTACGGTTTCTATGATAGGTAGGTTGGAATTGTTACGGGTGCCGAGCAGGAAGGCCCCGACGGTAACGGCGGCGGCCGCCGCGATCCCCGCGGCAACACGGCGCCAGCGAAGGACGACGGTCCTGCGCGCACGGGCGTCGAGTCCGGCGGACACGGCGTCCCAGGCGCGCGGGGAGACGCTCTCCTCCGCTTCCTGCATCATGGACCTGACAAGCAGGTCGAATTCTGTATGCTCGTTCTGCATCTTACTTACAAATTCTTGATTTTGTCTTGCAGCATCACGCGCGCCCGTTGCAACTGCGAACGGGAGGTCGCTTCCGTGATGCCCAAAGCCTGGGCGATCTCCTTGTGGGAATAGCCTTCGACCACGAACAGGTTGAAGACCGTGCGGTATCCCGTCGGAAGACCGGCGATCAGCTTCAGGAGCTCATGATAGCCGGCGGACTGGATCTGGGAGACCCCGTCGCTGCTGACGTTCCATGCGGTTTCCAGATCCTCGCTCATCTTGAGCGCATCCTTTTTCCGCAGGTTCATGAGCGCGGTGTTGACAAAGATCTTGCGGGCCCATCCTTCGAAGGAACCTTCGCCGCTGTAACTGTCCAGGCGGGAGAACAGGGTGATGAACCCCTCCTGGAGAATGTCCTCGGCGTCGTCCCGCGTCCCCATGTACCGCAGGCAAACGGCCATCATCTTGGGCGCGAGGCGGTCGTACAATTGCTTCTGTGCCTTCCTGTCGCCCCGTCTGCAGGCTTGCAGGATTTCGGGCTCGGAAGCGGCTTCCTTCGACCGGTTTTCCCGATTGTTAAGATGCAGTTTCTCGCCGAAACGTTGCATGTGCTTTAAAATAAAAGGTCCGGTCCAAAACTTCTCCCAAAAATAAGGATTTCTGACAAATTTTGTATTATTTTTGTATGATACGCCTTCCAAAGAGAAGAAGATTCATGAGATTGAGATATTTGATCATCTGCCTGCTGTTCCTGCTTCCGCAATGGGCCATGACGGCCCAGGACCGGACAGACAGCCGGTTCATCGAAGCGGTCCAGGCCTATACGTCCGGCGATGCCGCCGGGGCGGGCTCCCGCTTTGAAACGCTCGTCAAGGCCCATCCCGACATGGACGCGGCCTGGTATTACCTGGGCCTCTGCCGGATGGCGCAGCGCAATGCCGCCGGGGCCCAGGAAGCTTTCCGGAAGGCGGCCGACCTGGATCCGTCCAATTACTGGTACCGCGACCGCCTGGCCATGACCTATTCCCTGTCCGGCGACACGGAGCGGACCATCGCCCAGTACGAGTCCCTGCTGAACGATTTCCCGAAGAAGACGGAAATCCAGTACAACCTGATCAACCTGTACCTGCAGGAAGGCCGCAACGAGGATGCCCTCAAGGCCCTGGATGCCATCGAAGGTTCGATGGGCAAGACGGACGCCTCGGTGATGACCCGGTTCAACCTCCGCCGCCAGCAGGGAGACAACGAGGCGGCCTACCAGATCCTGCGCGACTATGTGGACGAGTATTCGTCTCCCTATGTCCTGACGATGCTCGGCGACTATGAGATCGGAATGTACAACGACACCACGGCCCTGGCCTATTACAACGAGGCCCTCGCCCTGGACAAGGACTATGCACCGGCGCGCCTGGGCATCGCCGAGGCCTACCGGATGACCCGCCGCTATCCGGAGTATTTCTCTTCGCTGGGCGGCATTTTCTCCGATGCCGACATCGCCCCCGCCGCCAAGGCGGACTACATCCAGGCGCTCCTGCGCCATACGGACCGCCGTTTCCAGCAGTCCTTCGTCCCGCAGATCGATTCGGTCGTGGCCGTCGCCATGACCGTGCATCCCGCCGATACCACCCTCCTGCAGACCGCCGGGTCCTGGTATGCCTATTCCGGCCGGACCGCCGAGGCTGCGGAGTATTTCCGGCGTAACATGGAAATCGCTCCCGAGAGCCTTCCGGCCGTCGCCACCTACGCCCAGATCCTGGGCTCGCTGGAGAACTGGGACGAAATGATCCGCGTGGCGGAAGAAGGCTACCGGCGTTTCCCGAAAGAGACGGCCTTCCTGGAAATGCAGAACAGCGCCTATTATTTCAAGAAAGACTACCGGGCCGTGCTGGCCAATTGCGAGCGGATGCTTTCCATCACGCCGGCCGACAGCGCCCGGACCCTGTCCGCCCTTTCCACGATGGGGGACATGTACTGGAGCCTGGGCGACAAGAAAAATGCCTTCAAGGCCTATGACAAAGCCTTGAAAGTCAATCCGGATTATGCGCCGGTACTGAACAATTACGCCTGGTATCTCTGCCAGGAGGGGACACGGCTGAAACTGGCTTACAAGATGAGCAAGAAGACCATCGAACAGGAGCCGGACAACGTGACGTACCTGGATACCTTCGGATGGATCCTGCACCTGATGAAGAGGGATGTGGAGGCCAAACCTTTCTTCAAGCATGCCATGCTCTATGGCGGAAAAGAAAGCCGGACGATCCTGCAGCATTATGCGCGGGTCCTGGAGGTCCTTGGTGAAAATGACCTGGCCGTCTATTACCGGTCCCAGGCTGATAAGCTTCCGAAAGATGAATAAACTGCGCGTCATCCTGGCCGGTGCGGCCCTGCTGCTGACCTTCGTGGCCGGCGGGCAGAACACGCGTACCCAGGAGACGAAAAAGGCCAAGTTGGAAAAGGAGATCGCCCAGATTGACGCCCAGCTGAAAGCCAATGCTTCGAAAACCAGCACCGCCCAGTCCGACCTGGTGCTGATCCGCAAGAAAATCGCCAACCGCAACGAACTGATCGCCGAGAGCGACCGGGAGATCGCGCGGATCGGCTCGGAGATCAAGGCCAAACAAAGTGAGATTGCCATCATCCAGGGCCGGCTCGATACCCTGTCCCTCTATTACGGCAACCTGGTGCGCAATGCCTACAAGAACCGGGATGCCAAAGTTTGGTACATGTACCTGCTGTCCAGCGAGAACCTGGGTCAGGCCTACCGGCGGCTGGGGTATCTGCGGGGTCTTTCCGGGCAGATGAACATCCAGGCCCGCAAGATCGAACAGACCAAGACCGAACTGGAAGAAGAGACAGCGAAACTGTCGGCCATGCAGGCCGAGGCGCAGCAGCTCCGTGCATCCCGCCAGAAGGAAGTCAACGCCTTGCACGGCGAAGAGACCCAGTCCCAGAAGCTGATCAACCAGCTTTCCCGCGATCGCAGGAAATACCAGAAAGACCTGGATACCAAGCGCAAGCAAGTCGAGGCGTTGAACCGGGAGATCGAGCGGATCATCCGGGAGGCGACCCGGCCGGCTTCTTCCAAGGGAAAGGGTTCTTCCAAAACGGCTCCGGCCAAGACAGAAATCGATACCAAGCTCGACGGGGAATTCTCCCGTAACAAGGGCAAGCTCCCGTGGCCGGTGGATGGGCCGGTGGTCGACAAATTCGGCCAGCATTACCATCCGGTCTACAAGAATGTCAAGCTGCCGTACAACAATGGCGTCGGCATCGCCGTGGCCGCCGGGACGCGGGTCCAGGCCGTCTTCGACGGGGTGGTCAAGCAGATCGTGGTCATGCCGGGCTACAACAACTGCGTCCTGGTCCAGCATGGCAGCTATTTCTCCTTCTACTGCAAGTTGAAGACGGTCAGCGTTAAGGCCGGTGACAAGGTGAAGACAGGACAGGCCCTGGGTACCGTCGATACGATCGCCGGTGAGAGCCAGCTGCATTTCCAGATCTGGAAGGGTACGACGCCGCAGAATCCGGAACTCTGGTTGAGATAAGACACACAAAACACTTGATATGAAACACTTGACAAGTATTTTTGCTGCCGTTGCCATACTGGTCACCGGCAGTCTTTCCGCGCAGGAGCTCCAGAACTTCCAGCGTACCGCCCCGATCGTTTCTCCGGAAATCACCGCGACCACCGTCACCTTCCGCCTTCGTGCTCCCCAGGCCACGGATGTCCGCGTCCAGCCGTCCTGGCTGGGATACGGTCCCGAGGCCGCCGAGGCCGGCAAGATGACCAAGGGTGAAAACGGTGTCTGGACCAAGACTTTCGACCGTCCGGCTTCCGAGTTGTATACCTATACCTTCTCGGTCGACGGAGTCAGCACCCTCGATCCGGCCAACGTCTTCGTCCAGCGGGACGGGACCCGGTTCATGAATGCCCTGATCCTGGACGGCGGCCTGGGCGACCTGTATAAGGAAAGCGAACGGGCCGGCAACCTCGACCATGTCTGGTACTGGTCCGGCACGCCGGGCATGTACCGCCGGATGTATGTCTATACGCCGTTCGGCTACGATCCCAATGATAAGAGCCGGGAATATCCGGTCCTGTATCTGCTGCATGGCGGCGGCGGTGACGAGGACGCCTGGTCGACCCTCGGCCGTACCTGCCAGATCCTCGACAACCTGATTGCCCGCGGCGAGGCGCAGCCGATGCTCGTGGTCATGCCGAACGGCAACCCGACCCAGCGGGCCGCCCGCACCCTGATGGTCCCCGAGAACCCGGATGTGCCGAAAGGCAACGGCAGCTTCGACAATTATGCCTCCCTCCCGGCGGACATCATCCCTTACATCGAATCCCATTACAACGTAATTAAAAAGCGCTCTGGCCGTGCCCTGGCGGGTTTGTCCATGGGCGGCGGCCAGACCTTCTATACGGGTTTCCGCAACGCGGACAAATTCTCCGCGCTGGGCATGTTCTCTTCCGGCCTCCTGGGCAGCCTGGGCAGCATCGGCGCGTTCGATGCCGAAAAAGAGATGCCCGGCATTTACTCCAATCCGTCCAAATACAACACGTTTGATCTGATCCTCATCTCCTGCGGCGAGCAGGACGAGCGGATCAAGGGCAACAAGGACGTCGTGGACAACCTGCGGGCCAAGGGATACAGGAATGTCGTCTGGGAGACCTGTCCGGGCGGTCATGAATGGAAGGTCTGGCGCATCAACCTAGCCTCCTTCGCCCGTAAGATCTTTAAATAGAAGACTATGAAAATTGCCATCATCGGCGCCGGCAACATGGGCGGCGCGACGGCGCTGGGCTTCGCTAAGTTCGTTCCGGAAGTGGAACTGACCGTCACGGCGGCCCATGCGGCCACACTGGGAAAATTTGCCGTACGCGGCATCGCCACGACCCTCGACAATGTCGAAGCGGCCACGGGGGCGGACATCATCATCCTGGGCGTCAAACCCTGGCTGGTGGATGAGGTCCTGACCCAGATCCGGCCGGCCCTGCAGGGCAAGATCCTGCTGTCCATGGCGGCCGGGATCCCGTCCGCGCAAATCGAGGAATGGCTGGAGGGCAGCGGCGTCCTGGCTGCCTATACCGTGATTCCGAACCTGGCCATTGAAATCGGGGAAAGCATGACGTTTATGACGGAGATTCTCGGTGATCCGGCGGCGGAACTGCAGGTCCTCCCGCTGTTCAACAAGGTCGGCAAGACCCTGGTCGTCAGCGAGCGGCAGCTGCATGCCGGGATGATGGTCGCTTCCTGCGGGACGGCCTTCGCCCTGCGGTATGCCCGGGCGGCGATGGAAGGCGGCATCCAGCTGGGCCTCTATCCGCGTGAAGCCCTGGAGGCGGTGCTGCAGACGATGAAGGGTGCTGCCGATCTGGTGACGGCCCACGGAACCCATCCCGAGCAGGAAATCGACCGGGTGACGACCCCGGGCGGCATCACCATCCGCGGACTCAATGCCATGGAAGCAGGCGGTTTCACGGCCTCGGTGGTCGACGGCCTGCTTTCGGACAACGACAGCCTGCGGTAGCAGTACTTATAGAAAAGAAAGAAGCGCAGGTGCCATCGGGCATCTGCGCTTGTGCTTTATCGCAGCGGCACCAGGGGAACGGTGCCGGGAATCGTATCGTCCGGTTTCCCCTTCAGGTAGATGATCCGTTGGTTGGGACTGCCGCGGAACAGCAGGGAGGTGTCGCGCTGCTCCAGGATGAACGGCCCGTCGACCAGCACGTCCAGGTACGGAAGCATCTGGGCCAGGTGCGGGTCGGCCTGGATTTCCTCGATGGTGAAGCCCGTCCAGCACCAGATGGTCTTGTCGGTCTCGGCCTTGATGCGCCGGGCCAGTTCGGTGAACGCCTCCACCTGGTAGAACGGATCCCCGCCGGAGAAGGTCACGTCGCTCAGGCTGTCGGCCTTGATGACGTCCAGGAGCTCGTCGACCGTGACTTCGTGGCCGCCCGCGAAATCCCAGGACTGGGGATTGTGGCAGCCCTTGCAGTGGTGGGCGCAGCCGGCACAGTAAATGGCCGTACGGAAACCGGGTCCGTCGGCCATTGTCTGTTCCAGGATATTCAGGATTCTGATATTCATGCTATTTGTGGACCACGCGGTCCTTGAGCTCGGCGAGTTTGCCGGAGTTCCAGCGGTTGGTCGTACCCACGAGGTAGCCGGTGATGCGCTGCAGGGTGTCGATGTGTTTGCCGTGGCAGTGCGGGCATTCGGTCAGGTCTTCCTCCGCATTTTCGAAGCCGCAGTCGAGGCAGCGGTTGCGGTTGTGGTTGACGGAGCCGTAGCCGATGTCGTACTTGTCCATCAGGTCGACGATCCGCATGATGGCCTCCGGGTTGTGGGTGGCGTCTCCGTCGATCTCGACATAGAAGATGTGGCCGGCGTTCTCATATTTGTGGTACGGGCCTTCGATCTTGGCCTTGTGCTCCGGAGTGCAGTGGAAGTAGACCGGGACATGGCTGGAGTTGGTGTAGTAGTCCTTGTCGGTGATGCCGGGCAGGACGCCGAAGGTCTTGCGGTCGCGCTTGGTGAACTTGCCGGAGAGGCCTTCCGCCGGGGTGGCGAGGAAGGTGAAGTTGTGCTGGAAGGTCTCGGCGAAGCCGTTGATCTTCTCGTACATGTGGGAGATGATCCGCAGGCCCAGCTGCTGGGCTTCCTCGCTCTCGCCGTGGTGTTTGCCGATCAGGGCGATGAGGCATTCGGCCAGGCCGATGAAGCCGATGGAAAGGGTGCCCTGGTTCATGACGGACTCGATCGGGTCGTCGTCCTCGAGTTTGTCGCTGCCCAGCCACAGGCCGTTCATCAGCAGCGGGAACTGCTTCTTGAGGGCGGTCTTCTGGAAGTCGAAACGCTCATTGAGCTGCTTGGCGGAAATGTCGAGGGCCCAGTCGAGTTTCTTGAAGAAGGCGGCGATGCGTTCGTCCTTTTCCGGAATCTGCATGCACTCGATGGCGAGCTTGACGATGTTGATGGTCGTGAAGCTCAGGTTGCCGCGGCCGATGGAGGTCTTCGGCCCGAAACGGTTGCCGTATACGCGGGTACGGCAGCCCATGGTCGCGACCTCGTGGATGTAGCGCTTCGGATCGTCCGCTTTCCAGGCGTCATCCTGGTTGAAGGAGGCGTCGAGGTTGAGGAAGTTCGGGAAGAAACGGCGGGCGCTCACGCGGCAGGCGAACTTATAGAGGTCGTAGTTGGGATCGCCGGGGAGGTAGCTGACGCCGCGTTTCTTCTTCCAGATCTGGATCGGGAAAATGGCGGTGGAGCCGTTGCCGACGCCTTCATAGGTCGTGTTGAGGATTTCACGGATGATGCAGCGGCCTTCAGCGGAAGTGTCGGTGCCGTAGTTGATCGAGGAGAAGACGACCTGGTTGCCGCCGCGGCTGTGGATGGTGTTCATGTTGTGCACGAACGCCTCCATGGCCTGGTGGACACGGCTGACGGTCTGGTTGATGGCGTGCTGGAGGGCGCGCTCCGGGCCCTGCAGGCCGATGAGGTCGTGCTTGAGGTAGTCGTCGAACTTGCGGGTCTTGAGCTCGCTGTAATCGGCGTTGCACATGGCGCCGACCTGGTCCACCTCTTCCTCGAAGGTCTTGCGGACGAACGGGGCCAGGTAGAAGTCGAAGGCCGGGATAGCCTGTCCGCCGTGCATCTCATTCTGGACGGTTTCCATGGAAATGCACGCCAGGACGCTGGCGGTCTCGATGCGCTTGGCCGGACGGGATTCGCCATGGCCGGCTTTCAGGCCGTGCTCGAGGATCTTGTCCAGCGGGTGCTGGATGCAGGTCAGGGATTTGGTCGGATAATAATCCTTGTCATGGATGTGGATGTAGTTGCCGGCCACCGCTTCCCGGACATCGCTGGACAGCAGGCACTCGTCCACGTAACTCTTGGTCGCCTCGGAAGCGAATTTCATCATCATGCCCGCCGGGGTGTCCGCGTTCATGTTGGCATTCTCGCGGGTGATGTCATTGGCCTGCGCGTCGATGATGGTCTGGAAGATCTCGTTGGTCTTGGCCTTGCGGGCCAGGTTGCGCTGGTTGCGGTAGGCGATGTACTTCTTGGCGACTTCCTTGCGCGGGCTCTTCATGAGCTCGAACTCGACGCAGTCCTGGATATCCTCGACGCTCATTTCGTCGCGGTCCATCTTGGAGATGGTATCGGCAATCTTGGCGGCCAGGACGATGTCCTCTCCGCTGTCGGTTACATTCATCGCCTTAAGGATGGCGGCAACGATTTTCTGGTTGTTGAAGTCGACGACGCGACCGTCGCGCTTGATGACGTGCTTGACCATGACAGGAGGTAGTTAGGTTTTGTATCTCTGATTATCCGTGGTGGGGCGCGACCCTTCCGGGGCGCTGGGTAACAAAGTTAGGATAAAAGGGCAGGAAAGTGAAGGAAAAGCCAAAGAAAAGTTATCAACAGGGAATAAAAAAACTGTTAAGTTGTTGCTTAACAGTTTCCTATAAGATTGTTTAATTTTGAATTGCTATAAATTGGATAACAATTCTGTTTCTTCTTGACAAGCCTTGGTGGATTAGCCGACCACCCACACGAGGACGTGGCGGTCGAAGGTCATGTACTCGAGCTCGAACTCCTCTTCGTAGCCGTCCTTGTGGATGAAGGTCGCCTCCAGTTCGCCTTCGCCGCGGGGGCGGAAGCGCTCGACCTCAATCTGTTCGGCGAAGTCGACCTTGTAGGCGGAAACACGCTTGAAGATGGCTTCCTTGGCGCACCAGTAGATGGCGAGCTGCTCGTTGCGGCGGTCGTCGTCCAGGTCTTCGATCTCGTCCTCGGAGAGGGCGCGTTTCTCGACGGCGGAGAAATCCCGGTCGAGGGACTCCAGGTCGATGCCCAAGTCTTCCTCGTCGTGGAGGATGATGGCGACGTATTTCTCCGTATGGGTGATGCTGATGTTGGTCACCATGTTCTCCAGGTACGGCTTGCCGTTGTCGTGGTGGCTGAGGTAGACTTTCTCCTCAAACACTTCGTTCAGCAGGGCCCTGACGGCCAGCCGCTGCTTGCGCTGGGATTCGCTCCGGATGTAGGAGATCTCCTCCATTTCATCCGAAGGGGTGGAACTGAGTTCGATCAGCTCCTGTTCCGTCTCCGTAATCTGCCAGACGGCGATGGTTGCTTCGTTTTCTAGTTTCTTTTTGAGATAGAGTCCCATAAATCTATTGGTTATGAACCTGTTGTTCCCGTAGTCCCGATCCAGACAGTACCGGTGGCAGCCGAAGAAATGCAAACGACATACCCGCCCTCCTGGTCTTCATCGCCGGAAGTGCGTGTCAGAATCAAATATGCGTCAGGGGAAAAGCTGCGCGATAACGGGTCGTCCGAATGCGGACCCGCTACGTTTTCTCGGTTAGTGCCTATGGGACTGGGAGGTTCCATCAATTTTACTAAAGTTTGCAAATGCAAATATAGCGTTTTTTTGAATATCAAGAAAATTAGTTCTTTTCCTCCTATTAAATTCTTATATTTGCACCGCTTTCGAGCAAGTATCGTAATCATACAACAAAACACAATATCATGGGATTTTTGACAAATGAGAAGCTCCTCATCGTCGGCGCCGCCGGCATGATCGGCTCCAACATGGCCCAGACGGCCATGATGCTGAAACTGACTCCGAACCTCTGCCTGTACGACATCTACGAGCCCGGTCTGAAGGGCGTTGTCGCCGAGATGGACCACTGCGCCTTCCCGGATGCCAACATCACCTGGACCACGGATCCCGCCGTTGCCTTCAAGGACGCCAAGTACATCATCTCCTCCGGTGGTGCACCGCGTAAGGATGGCATGACCCGCGAGGACCTGCTCAAGGGCAACTGCCAGATCGCCGCCGAGTTCGGTGACAACATCCGCAAATACTGCCCGGACGTCAAGCATGTCGTCGTCATTTTCAATCCGGCCGATGTCACTGCGCTGACCGCCCTGATCCACGCCGGTCTGAAACCGGACCAGCTCACCTCCCTCGCCGCCCTCGACAGCACCCGCCTGCAGGAAGCGCTCGCCTGTGAATTCGGCGTGCAGCAGTGCAAGGTGACCGGTGCCCACACCTACGGCGGTCACGGTGAGGCCATGGCAGTCTTCGCCTCCCAGGTCAAGATCGACGGCAAGCCCCTCGCAGAATGCGGCCTGTCCGCCGAGAAGTTCGCCGAGATCAAGCACAACACCATCCAGGGTGGTTCCAACATCATCAAGCTCCGTGGCCGCAGCTCCTTCCAGAGCCCGGCTTACAATGCCGTCAAGATGATCGAGGCCGCGATGGGCGGTGAGAAGTTCTGCTGGCCGGCCGGCACTTATGTCTGCAACGCGAAGTACCAGAACGTCATGATGGCCATGCCGACCGTCATCGACGCGACCGGCTGCCACTACACTGAGCCGGTGGGTACCGCCGAAGAGATGGCCGCCCTCGACGCTTCCTACGAGCACCTCTGCAAGATGCGCGACGAGATCATCTCGCTGGGCATCGTCCCCGCCGTCGCCGACTGGAAGACCGTCAACCCGAACCTGTAGCAGACTCGCTCAATTGAAGAAAGAACCCTCCCGGGTTCTGCCGATCCTCCCCACTTGTGGGTCCCCTCCCTTTTCGGGAGCCAATGTCGGCAGAACCCGGGAGGGCTCTTTCTTTATGATCGCCTAGAACAGCTGGATGCAGACCGGAGCGCCGAGCTCGATCCGTTTGCCGGTATCGGCGAGGGAACCGTCGTTCTGGTCAATCGTGTAGATCTCAATGGCGTTGGAGTCGCGGCAGGCGCACAGCAGGAAACGGCCGTTCGGGGTGATGGCGAAGTTGCGCGGATGGATGCCGGTCTTGCGGAAGCCGGTGCGTTTGACGCGGCCGGTCTGCGGATTGACGCTGAAGATGGAGATGCCGTCGTTCTTGAGCCGGTGGCTGGTATAGAGGAAACGACCGTCCGGGGAGAAATGGATGTCGGCGCTGCCCTTTCCGTTGCCGGAATAGGCCTTCAGCGAATGGACGGAGCTGAGCTTGCCGTCTTCATACCGGAAGACGTTGAGCTGGTCGCCGAGCTCGCTGAGCAGGTAGGCGAATTTCCCGTCGGGGCTGAACGTGCCGTGGCGCGGGCCGGTGATGTTGAGGCCGCGGAATTTCCAGGCCAGTTCGTCATCGCCCAGCGGATGTGCGCCGCCGGTGCGCTCGAAACGGTACACGGCATCGGAGCCCAAGTCGTTGACAAAGACATATTTCCCGTCAGGGGAAAGGATTGCCTGGTGGATATGCGGGGTGATGTGCTCCGGCCAGGAAGGGGCGAACTGCCAGTTCTGCGGCTCGAGCATGCCGTTATCGGCGATCGGGAAGACGGACACGGAACCGCCGGTGTAGTTGGACGTGACCAGATGCCCGTCCAGCAGCAGGACATTGCACGGATCGCCGCCTTTGTAGGTCCCGTCCGTAGGCTGCCAGTTCAGCAGGTCGATGCTGTCTTCGCCCAGCCGGAAGGAGTAGGCGCCCTGCCGGCCGTCGTGGAACTCGCAGACGCCATAGGCGAAGCGACGGTCTTCCGAAGGGATGACGAACGAAGGATTCTCGCACCGGGCCGTGTCCAGCAGCGCGAATTCCGCGGTTTCCTGGTTGAACTTGTATAGATAAACGCCTTCTGCCGAGGTCTTTTCGGTATAGGTGCCCACGAGCATCCGCAGTTCGTTCTGGGCGCTCAGGGTCAGGCCGGCCAGGAGGGCGGCCGTCATCAGCATCATTCTTTTCATATTGGCAATGTATAATAACGTCCGGTTTTCCCTGCAAAAATGACGCCTGTCCAAAGGGCGGCACAGCGCCGGTCCCTCTTTCCACCTTCGCGGATGCCGGTCATCAAAGGCAAGGTATCCAAATATTTCGCCCGGTATTTTGCAAATCGCGAAAACCGCCGTATCTTTGCCATCCACTATTTTTCGGGGTGTGGCGCAGTTGGCTAGCGCATCTGCTTTGGGAGCAGAGGGTCGTAGGTTCGAGTCCTATTACCCCGACAAATATTTTTCTTATATTTGTGGGGAATACGAAGTGCCATGCATTCCCGATCCCTGATTCTCACTTTCTTCCTGTCCGTTTTCCTGACTCCGGGACTGGTCGCCCAGGAGAAGGGCGGTCTTGTGCACCGCCTTCTGGAAAAGATACGGACACCGGACCGCCGGTATGATGCGGCTTATATCTACCAGCCCGCTCCGCGCTGGCATGTCGACGTGACCAGCGGTATCCGCCGGGCCGGGGTTTCGCAGGAAAACCGGTTCGTGATGTTTTACGGACTTCCCGACGAGGAGGGGACAATCATCCTCACGGCCGGTCCGGCGACGCTGGAAACAGCCCTGAAGGGAGACTTTGAGACGACCGTCGGCCTCTCGGCAGGATATGGCGGTCTGGCCGGCAGTTTCAGCCGGACCCTTGGGAAGGACAAGTCCCATTCGAACACGACCTTTTCCTTTGACCTGATGATGTCGGGCGTGGCCTTGCAACTGCAATATTTCAACTTTTCCCAGCCGATGGAATACGCCCTTTCCGTCGAAAATGCGCCCTCTCTGGACGTAAGCGGAACGACGGATAATCCCGGCCGGATGCGAGCCCTGATCGCCGATGTGTTCTATACCTTCCGCCGGCACCGGTTCGATTATTCCGCCGTGTATAAGGGCGGGAAGATCCAGCGCAAGAGCGCCGGTTCCTGGATGTTCGGCACCAAGGTGATCCTGGGGGAGACCCGCAGCGATCCGGATGAATTCTTCACCCCCCTGACCTGGGGCGTCGTCCGGCAGTCGACCGCCCAGGTATCCTTCGGTGGGGGCTTTTCCTACAATTGGGTCCCGTATCACCGGCAGCCCTACGGCGCCCATGAACAGGGGCTTCGGAACCTGACGGCCAATGTGACCTTCTTGCCGATGGTCACGCTGTTCAACCAGTTCACTTCCACGTATTATATGGAGGTGGACGGCGAGATGCAGCCTTGGAGGAAGGTCCCCATGAACGGCAACCTGCTGGTCAACTATGTGGCCCGGGCCGGTCTCTGCTATAGTTTCGGGCGTTATCAGGCCAACCTGTCCGCGGCCTACGACAGTTATTCCTATCACGGGACGACGCATCCGGCCGGAGAAGGTCCCTCCCTGGATACCGTAGAGACCGGCGGTCGGTTCGAGCGCTGGACAGTTACCGCTAAATTCGGAGTGAAGTTCTAGAAATCAAATCCGACGGACAAGGCGACTGAGAACTTGGTCCGATTGCACCATTGCACGCCCAGTTTCATCGGGCCGGCGACGGATTTCTGGCCGATTTCCAGGCCGAAGGCATAGGCGTCCAGCCGGTCTTTGAAGAAATCCGGGATGTGGTCGGTGTCGTGGAAGACCCCGCCGCGCAACGTGACGAAATTCTTGTGGTTGATCCGGTAGCGCAGGTCCGCCTGTGCGGTCATGGCGTAGTGCTGGCAGACCCAGAATCCCGTATTGAATCCGAAGAACGGAAGCTGGTTCTCCACATACCGTCCCGCCAGGGTTCCCCCGGCCGTCAGGGTGTGGACGAAATTCATTTGCCCGGGCGTTTCCGTCATCCAGCCGGCATAGAGGGAGGGTTGCAGGGCGAGACGGCTGCCCAGCGGCAGCACGAAGGAGGCATGGGCCACGCCGACGCTGTAGGGCGGCACCTTTCCTTCCGTGTGTTCCCCTTCGCTCTCATCATCTCCCTCTTCTTCCAGATAGGTGGAGAACCCGTCGAAGACATAACGGGTCTTAAGAGCCAGTTGAAAACCTTTGGTCGGGAAATACCGCTCGTTGAACGTGTCGTAACGCAGGTCGGCGAAGGTGGAGAACCAGCGGCTCCGCCAATCCCAGCCCGTCCATTCCAGGGAGTTGTCCAGGTAGCTTTCATAGGGCTCATTCTCCATGGCGAACCCCATCCGGACATCTCCATAGTTCAGCCGGGCATCTTCCGCATAGATTTCCGCACGGGTATTGAGACCGATGTACCGGGCGGCATCCCCTTTGTCCTGATATTTGAAATCGCTGTAAGTGGCTTTTGCCGAGATACCGAAAACCGGCAGCTGGCCGATGGGCTTGTAGGCGAAGTCCGCCATCAGGGAGGAAACCGTTCCCAGTTTGAGTTCCGTCGTCAGGCGTGGTCCGTATAGTTTCCGGGTCCCGAACCCGCCGAGGATGCCGACATAGACTTTCTCGTCGAAGTCGACATGGGCGGATACGCCGAATTCATTGGTCTGGCCTTTCTGGCAGTCAAATACCAGGGTGTACGGTTCTTCCCTGCCTTCCATCCGGTACGTGACCGATTCGAAGGCCCGGGTCCCGTACAGCGTGGACAGGATGTTCTCGACCGTGGACCGGTCATACAGGCTGTCCAGCGGGAGGGGGATCGGGCTGAGCAGGTATTCCCGCTCCCGGTCGTTGATGCCCTCGATCCGGATGGCTCCGACCTTGACCTTCCGATACCTCAGGTCGACGGCGGTCTTTTCCTTGGGACCGGTTTCCTGCCGTCCGACCAGGCGGGCGACCTGTGCGAATTCTTCTCCTTTTTCCTGGGCCAGGGCATAGCCCCGGGCGATGATGTCGTCCACGCTTTCGCTGTCAAATGACAGCATGTTGTATCCCTCCAGTTTGTGCTGCAGCAGCACGTCGGTCATCGCGCGGTTCTTGTCCAGGGACTCGGTCGTCATCATGGAGATGTTCTGCATGGCGATGCCTACGATGGAACCCAGGTCCGACAGGTCGCGGCTGGACGGCATCTCGGAACCGATGACGATATCCGCTCCCATGGCCCGGGCGATATCGACCGGGAAATTGTTGCGGGTTCCGCCGTCGCTCAGCACCATGCCTTCCGTGCGTACGGGCCGGAAATAGATCGGGATGGCCATGGTGGAGCGCATGGCGTCGACTATGTTGCCGGAGGTCCAGTTCTTTTCCTTCATGGTATGCATGTCCGTCGCGACGCAATAGAAGGGGATGGGGAGGGCGTCGAAGGCGAGGGAGTCCTGGTAGCCGACTGAAACGGAGCTCAGCGTGTTCCGCACATTGAAGCCGAACAGGTAACCGTCCGGCATGCCGAGACCGAGCTTGCTCATCATCTCGTCCATCATGTCGCCGGAGCGGTTGTCCCGCTGCTCGAAAGTCTTCTTGAACCGGAGCTGCCGCTGTGCCCGGGCCTCCTTGTCGGTATCTTCATAGTGCCAGGGGACCGAGATGGCGAAGCGTTCCTTGTTGCGCCGGACCTTGTACGTCTGGTAGCTGTCCGGAATCTTGTCGGACATCATGACCGTCCAGTCGATGGACCGGACCAGCGAATCCAGGTATCGCTCTCCGTAACCCAGTGAATATAGGCCCGAAACCAAGCCGCCCATGCTGGTCCCTCCAATCAGGTCGACAGGGATTCCCTGCTCTTCCATGTAGCGCAGCACGCCCAGGTGCGCCATGCCGAGGGCGCCGCCGCCGGCCAGGACCACGGCCACCGTGGGCCGGTGCTGCCGGATGGAGTCCATCCGGGCGCGGACGCGCAGGATGGCCAGGGAGTCGCCGACGGGATCTACGCTGGGCATGTTCAGGCCGTTCTGGGCGAGGACGGAGATCGACAGGAAAAGGGCGAGCAGGGCGGTCAGCTTTTTCATCGCAGGAACGTTTGTCTACAAAAATAACCAAAAAAGAACTATATTTGTATCATTAACTCAACGAAAAAGCTTGTATGAAAAAAATTCTTGCCCTTTTGGCGGCCACGCTGCTGGCTACTTCGGCGTTCGCCCAGGATGACAATGTCATCGTTTCTTCCAAGGATGGCGTGGTCTCGCTCGAGACGGTGTCCCACTTCGGCTGGGGCTATCATTTTGTGAAATCCGACGATTTTAAAAGGGCGGGAGCCGGCCAGTTCTTCATCAATTTGCTAAACCTGGATATCCGTCCCGCCGAGGTTTTCGGCCTGGGACTCGGGGTGGATGCCAAGTTTGATTATTTCGCTTCCAAGAAGGATTCCTTCTATCTGGACGGGGACAAGAAAATCCAGGCGATGCCGTTCGCTGAAGGATACGACAAGACCCGCAGCGAAATCAACGTGACTTCGCTGAGTTTCCCGCTCCTGGCCAAGGTCTATTTCGGTGACTGGCACGTGAGCTTGGGCGCCGAGGCGGACCTGAATCTCTGGGGCCACACCTACAATTTCACCAAGGAGGCCAACGTCCGGACCCGGGTAACCGAAAGGAAAGCCAAGCTGGAGACCTTCTCCTATGGCCTGATCGCCGCCATCCAGCACAATGATTTCGGCATTTTCTGCAAGTATTATCCGAAGTCTTCCAAGATCCTCCCGGACGGCAGCGTGGACTTCTCCTACTGGACCCTCGGCCTCGCCTTCGGCCTGTAGGTCCCGGCACTCGCATAGATTTCGAAAATATCCGTATCTTTGGGACGATAACTCCTGACAGATACGGATATGAAATTTTTTGCCTGCCTGCTGCTGATCCTTCAGCTCATCCCCCAGGGGAAAATCTACCACAAAGACTGGATCGATTTCAACAAGAACGGCCGGATGGATGTCTACGAGAATCCCAAGGCCGCCCTGGCAGACCGGGTTGAGGACCTGCTCGGCCATATGACCCTGCGGGAAAAATCCGCCCAGCTCGCCACCTTGTACGGCTATGGCCGCGTCCTGCAGGACCCGCTGCCGACCGAAGGCTGGAAAAACGAGGTCTGGGCAGACGGCATCGCCAATATCGATGAACAACTCAACGGAGTAGGTCGCGCCTATCAGCAGCGGCCGGACCTGATCTATCCCTTCTCCAGCCATGTGGACGCCCTCTGGCAGACCCAGCGCTGGTTCGTGGAAAACACCCGGCTGGGCATTCCGGCCGAATTCTCCAATGAGGGTATCCACGGGCTGAACCATACGAAGGCGACCCCGCTGCCGGCACCGATCGCCCTAGGCAGCACCTGGGACCGGGACCTGATCCGCCAGGCCGGGCGGATTGCCGGGGAAGAAGCCCGGCTGCTGGGGTACCACAGCGTCTATGCACCGATCCTGGACGTAGCCCGCGACCAGCGCTGGGGCCGTACCCTGGAATGCTATGGAGAAGATCCCTTCGTCGTCGCCGAACTGGGCATCCAGATGGCCTCCGGCATCCAGGAACAGGGCGTTGCGGCCGGCCTGAAACACTATGTCGCTTATGGTGTTCCGAAAGGCGGACGGGATGCGGACTGCCGGACCGATCCCCACATCAATCCCCGTGAGCTGCACGAGATTTTCCTGTATCCGTTCCGCCGGGTTGTCCAGGCCGCCCACCCCATGGAGGTGATGAGCAGTTACAACGACTGGAACGGCGAACCGGTCAGCGCTTCGCATTATTTCCTGACCGAATTGCTGCGGGATACCTATGGATTTGACGGCTATGTGGTCAGCGACAGCGACGCCGTGGAGTTCGTCCATACCAAGCATCAGGTCGCCCCGACTTACGACGATGCCGTCCGCCAGGTGCTGGAAGCCGGTCTGAACGTCCGGACCAATTTCTCCCAGCCGTCCATTTTCATTGAAGCCGTATGCCGTCTTGTCGAGGGTGGCGACTTGTCACAAGAGGTGGTGGACCAGCGGGTCCGGGAGGTCTTGTCCGTGAAGTTCCGCCTGGGCCTGTTCGACCATCCCTATACGGGAGACGGTTCCCGGGCCGATGCCGTCGTGGGGGCCGATAAACACCGGGATTTTGTCCTGCGGACAGGCCGGGAATCCGTCGTGCTCCTGAAGAATGAAAACGACCTTCTTCCCTTGGACAAGAGCAAGTTGGGCCGGATCCTGGTGACGGGCCCGCTCGCCGATGAGTCCAATTACATGACCAGCCGTTACGGCCCGAACGGACTGCCGGCGGTCACGATGGTCGAGGGCCTCCGCCGCTACCTGCAGGGGAGCGGCGTAACGGTCGACTATGAAAAAGGCTGCGCCGTGACCGACGCCGGATGGCCGGTCAGCGAGATCATTCCCACGCCCCTGACAGCGGAAGAAGAAGACGGCATCCGCCGGGCGGTGGAGAAGGCCGCGCAGGCCGATGTGGTCATCGCCGTGATGGGCGAAGACGAAAAGACCACGGGCGAGAGCCGGTCCCGCACCTCCCTGGACCTGCCGGGCCGCCAGCGCCTGCTCCTGCAAGAACTGCGGAAAACCGGCAAGCCCATCGTGCTGGTCCTGGTCAACGGACAGCCCCTGACCGTCAACTGGGAGAATGCGTATTTGCCGGCCATCCTGGAATGCTGGTTCCCCAACTGCGAGGGCGGCACCGTCCTGGCCGAGACCCTGTTCGGGGACAACAATCCTTCCGGAAAACTGACCGTCACTTTCCCCAAGGCGGTGGGCCAGATCGAGATGAATTTCCCGTTCAAGAAGGGCTCCCACGGCGGCCAGAACCGGATCGGGGATCCGAACGGCTCCGGCGTGACCCGGGTCGTCGGTTCGCTCTATCCCTTCGGCTATGGACTGAGCTACACGACCTTTGCTTACAGCGGCCTGACCATTGTCCCGGCCGCCGACGGAACGGTATCCGTGGGCGTGAACGTGACCAATACCGGAAGCCGGGAAGGGACGGAGATCGTACAACTCTATGTCCGGGACAACTATAGCTCGGTAGTGACCTATGATTCGGTCCTGCGCGGGTTTGAGCGGATCCGGCTGGCTCCCGGTCAGACAGGCCACCTGCAGTTTACCCTGACCCCGGAGGCTTTCCAGATCCTGGACAAGGAAATGAAATGGGTCGCGGAACCCGGGGAATTCGAGATCCGGGTGGGCGCCAGTTCGGAGGACATCCGCCTGAAGGGGACCTATGTCCTTCCTGAAGTCGCGGAAAATATGTAAGTTTGCAGAAAATTGCAGGTTATGATCATCCAGGCGCAAGGCATAGAGAAAAGTTTCGGAACCCTGAAAGTCCTGAAAGGAATAGATTTGGAGGTGGCACAGGGAGAGGTGCTGTCCATCATGGGCGCCTCCGGTGCCGGCAAATCGACCCTGCTCCAGATCCTGGGTACCCTGTCCACCCCGGATGCGGGGTCGCTCCGGATTGACGGGACCGATGTCCTGGCCTTGGGCAGCAAGGCGCTTTCGCAGTTCCGCAACCGCCGGATCGGTTTCGTGTTCCAGTTCCACCACCTGCTTCCGGAATTCACGGCCTTGGAGAATGTCCTGATCCCGGCCTATATCGGCGGCCGTTCCGAGAAGGAGGCCCGTCCCGAAGCGGAAAAGTTGCTGGATACGCTCGGTCTGAGCGAACGCATGACCCACAAGCCTTCCGAGCTCTCCGGCGGCGAGCAGCAGCGCGTGGCCATCGCCCGGGCCCTGATCAACCGTCCGGCCGTGCTGTTCGCCGATGAACCTTCCGGCAACCTGGACAGCGTGACCAAGGCCGACCTGCACAAACTCTTTTTCGACCTGCGCGATTCCCTCGGGCAGACCATTGTGATCGTGACGCATGATCCCGAGCTGGCGGCCCTGTGCGACCGCTCGCTGTTCATGCGGGACGGACTGTTCGACGAAAAGGCATGAAAAAAGCCGGCATCGCTGCCGGCTCTCTACCCTAGTAATTATTAACCCTATTTTCCGTTGGTGTTCTTGTTGGTAGACCCCCGTCCCGCACCGACGTGCAGGCGGCCGATCTGGTTGCGGCGGAATTTTTCCTCGGCGACGAACAGTTTCGCTACCTTTTCCGCAGGAAGCACTTTCAGATATTTCTTGGCGTAGTTGCTGTCCACGTCCTGGGCCGCTTTCTGGGCGTTCAGGTAGGCGTTCAGCAGTTGCTCGATTTCCTTGGCGGGCTTTCCGTCGTCAACGGCTTTCTCCAAGACGCCATAGGCCTGCATGCTCTTGCCGAAAGCTTCCATGCGGGTCTTTTCGGCTTCGTTGTACAGGGGCCAGAATTTCTGGGCCTCGTCGGGGGTCATGCCGGTTTCGGCGGTCAGGAAGGCGATCCGCTCACTCCGCATCCGCTCCATCCATTTGTTCCCGCCTTGCGGGCGCTGCGCGGACGCGAGGGTGGCCATGGCCAGCAGTGAAACCGCAGCCAGGGCGAGGTTTCTAATAATCTGCTTCATATGCTAAAAGTTCAAGGGAGACGCCGGTCTCGATCAGGTAATTGATGATGTCTTCTTCGGAATAGGATTCTTCCGCCTGCGCGTTTTCATCATAGATCATGTAAGGATCCGTGCGGGGGATCAGCTGGGCATAGCTGTACAGGGCTTCGTCGGACAGGACGGAGGCCGGGCGGGCCGTGGAGCGCAGGAGGGCGGTGCCGCCGACCACCATGGCCGCGAAAGCGGCGGCCATGGCCAGATAAGGCCGCATCCGTACCCAGGGGGTCACAGCGGAATGCTGCTGCGGAATGGCCGAGAGCCTGGTCTGCAGGTTCTCGAAGTATCCTTCCGGTACGTTATGTAACTGTTTCTGGTTCATATCCGATTCTTTTGACACCCTTATGGGCATAAGGTTTAAACCAAATCCTGAAATTCTGCCTTTAATTTTTCATAGGCGATGTGGTAGGAGGCCTTCAAGGCGCCGACGGAGGTGCCTGTGATGGCGGCGATGTCCTCGTACTTCATCTCCTCATAATAGCGGAGGGAGAAAACGATCCGCTGTTTCTCCGGAAGCCGGGCGATGGCTTTGGTCAGCAGGCGCTGGGCCTCGGTTCCGTTGAAATACGGGTCTTCGTCGATGCGGCGTTCCATCTCCGCATCCAGCGACTGGAAACGCAGCGAGGCCCGGACCTTCTGTTTGCGCAGGTAGTTCAGGGTCTCGTTGGTGGCGATGCGGTACAGCCATGTAAAAAGCTGCGCCTCCCCCCGGAAAGAGGGAAGGGCAGCCCAGATCTTGATAAAGATTTCCTGCAGGAGATCGTCCGTGTCCTCATGCGAGCACACGAAGCGGCGGACATGCCAGTAGAGCCGTTCGGAGTAGTTCCTGACTATCTCGTTGAACGCCCGTTCCTGCTGTCCCGCTTCCCATAGTGCGATGATCTCCTGGTCGGTCATTTATTTGTGCAGCAATTTCTTGGCAGCCTCGGCGATGTGCGCGGCGTCGAGCCCGTAGGCGGCCATCAGTTCTTTCGGGGTGCCGGTCTGTCCGAACCGGTCGCCGCCGTTGACCATGGCCATCGGGGTCGGGGCCTTGCAGGCCAGCACGCCGGCGACCAGTTCGCCCAGCCCGCCGGCAGGTCCGTGTTCTTCGGCCACCACCACGGCCTTTGTCTTCAAAGCCGATGCCAAAACCGCTTCTTCGTTCAGCGGTTTGATGGTGGAGATGTTGATGACCTCGGCGCTGATGCCTTCCGCCTCGAGGGCTTCGGCGGCCTGCAGGGCTTCCCAGACCAGGTGGCCGGTGGCGATCAGGGATACGTCGGTACCTTCATTCATGACCCATGCCTTGCCGATTTCGAACGGACGGTCCTCCGGGGTGAAGTTGGGGACGGAAGGGCGGCCGAAACGCAGGTAGACGGGTCCGTCGTACTTTGCGGCGGCGATGGTGGCGGCCTTGGTCTGGTTGTAGTCGCAAGGGGCGAGGACGACCATGCCCGGGAGGGCGCGCATCAGGGCGATGTCTTCCATCGTCTGGTGGGTGGCGCCGTCTTCGCCGAGGGTGATGCCGGCGTGGGAGGAGGCGAGTTTGACGTTGGTCATGCCGTAGGCGACTTCCTGGCGGATCTGGTCATAGACCCGGCCGGTGATGAATTCGGCGAAAGAACCCGCAAAGGGGATCTTGCCGGTGATAGCCAGGCCGGCGGCGACGCCGACCATGTTGGCTTCGGCAATGCCGCACTGGATGAAACGGTCCGGGAAGGCTTCGGCGAAAGCGTCCATCTTCAGGGAGCCTTTGAGGTCTGCGGTCAGGGCGACCACCCGCGGGTCGGCCTTGCCGGCTTCGAGAAGGCCCGCGCCGAATCCGCTGCGGGTATCCTTCTTGCCTGTATCGATGTATTTTTTCATAATCAGTTGGTTCTAAAAGTCGCCCAGGGTCTCGGGAATCTGCGTCATGGCATCGGCGCACTGCTCTTCGCTGGGAGCCTTTCCGTGCCATTTGTGGGTGCCGGCCATGAAGTCCACGCCGTGCCCCATGTCCGTATTGAAGAGGATCATCACCGGTTTGCCGCTGCCGCGGAGGGCCTGGGCGTCGGCGAAGGCCTTCAGGATGGCCGCCATATCATGGCCGTCGGCGACGAGGGTGTTCCAGCCGAAGGCTTTCCACTTGGCCTCGAGGTCGCCCTGGCCGGCCACATTGTCGACATTCCCGTCAATCTGCTGGTGGTTCCAGTCGGTCATGGCGATCAGGTTGTCCAACCCATGATGGGCGGCGAACAGGGCTGCTTCCCAGATCTGGCCTTCTTCACTTTCCCCGTCGCCGCAGAGGACGTAGGTGAAATGCGGGTCGCCGTCCAGCCGTTTCCCGAGGGCGATGCCGGCCGCGGCGGAGAGACCCTGGCCGAGGGAGCCGGATGCCTGGGTGATGCCCGGGAGGCCGCGCCGGACGGAAGGGTGACCCTGGAGCCGGGTGCCGAATTTGCGGAAAGTGGCGAGTTCTTCGACCGGGATGTAGCCCATGCGGGCGAGGATGGAGTAATACACCGGGGTCAGGTGGCCGGCGGACAGGATGAAGACATCCTGATCCTTGCCGTCCCGGGTCCAGGTGGCCGGATCATGCTGCATGACGCTGCCATACAGGGCGGTCAGGAAATCGGCGCTCGACATCGAGCCGCCCGGATGCCCGGACTTGGCCATCGAGACCATCCGGACGATGTCCCGGCGGACCTGTGCGGCAATCTGGTTCAATTCTTCAAGGGTTTTCATATGTGGTAAGAAAGGTTTGTTCTATAACAATACAAAGATAACAATTATTCCGTGATTTCCGCCTGTCGTCGGCAAGGGATGGGATTTGCAGAAAAACTCGTATCTTTGCAATTTATAAGAGAATCGTACAGAGCATGAAGCACATCCGCAATTTCTGCATCATCGCGCACATCGACCATGGCAAGAGCACCCTGGCGGACCGGCTGCTGGAACTGACCCAGACCCTGAATGCCCGGGACATGGAGAACCAGGTGCTGGACGACATGGATCTGGAGAAGGAGAAGGGCATCACGATCAAGAGCCACGCTATCCAGATGGACTATGTTTATCAGGGTGAGCATTATACGCTCAATCTGATCGATACCCCCGGGCATGTGGACTTCAGTTATGAGGTCTCCCGCAGCATCGCCTCCTGCGAAGGGGCCCTGCTGGTGGTGGATGCCTCCCAGGGTGTCCAGGCACAGACCATCTCCAACCTTTACCAGGCCGTGGACCACGGGCTGGAGATCATCCCCGTGCTCAACAAGATCGACATGGATTCCGCGATGGTGGAGGTGGTGACCGACGAGGTCTGCGACCTGCTGGGCTGCGATCCGGACGATGTGTACAAGGTCTCGGCCCGCACCGGCGAGGGTGTCGCCCCGCTGCTGGACGCCATCGTAGAGAAGATCCCGGCGCCGAAGGGAGACCCTGAGGCTCCGCTGCAGGCCTTGATCTTCGACTCCGTATTCAATTCTTTCCGCGGCATCATCGCGTATTTCAAGGTCTTCAACGGCACCATCCGCAAAGGGGACAAGGTCAAGTTCTTCAACACCGGCAAGGAGTACGAAGCGGATGAGATCGGTGTGCTGAAGATGCAGCTCAAACCGGCCGACAGCATCGGCTGCGGCGATGTGGGCTATATCATTTCGGGCATCAAGACGGCTGCCGAAGTCAAAGTCGGTGATACGATTACGCATGTGGCTCGTCCCTGCACCGAGGCGATTGCCGGCTTCGAGGAAGTCAAGCCCATGCTCTTTGCCGGCATGTATCCGGTCCAGGCGGACCGCTACGAGGACCTGCGTGCCACGCTGGAGAAATTCCAGCTCAATGACGCCTCCTTCGTCTATGAACCCGAATCCTCGCTGGCCCTGGGCTTCGGTTTCCGCTGCGGTTTCCTCGGGCTGCTGCACCTCGAGATCGTGCAGGAACGCCTGTTCCGCGAGTTCGCCATGGACGTCATCACGACCGTGCCGAACGTTTCTTATAAGGTATATACGACCAAGGGCGAATGTCTGGACGTCCACAATCCGTCGGGCCTGCCGGCCCCGACCGTGATCGACCATATCGAAGAGCCGTATATCCGTGCCCAGATCATCACCAACACCGAATTCTACGGCCCGGTCATGAAACTGTGCATGGACAAGCGCGGCACCCTGCTGGGCGAGCATTACATCACGGCGACCCGTGTGGAACTGACCTACGAGATGCCCCTGTCCGAGATTGTCTTCGACTTTTATGACAAGCTGAAGTCGATCTCCAAGGGCTATGCCTCTTTCGATTACCATGTCATGGGCTACCGCACCGCCCGTCTCGTCAAGCTGGACATCCTGCTGAACGGCGACCCGGCCGATGCCCTGTCGACCCTCATCCACGAGGATCATGCCTACGACTTCGGCCGCAAGATCTGCCTTAAGCTCAAGGACCTGATCCCGCGCCAGCAGTTCGACATCGCCATCCAGGCGGCCATCGGCGCGAAGATCATCGCCCGCGAAACGGTCCGCCAGGTCCGCAAGGACGTGACGGCCAAGTGCTATGGCGGCGATATCACCCGTAAGCGCAAGCTGCTGGAGAAGCAGAAAGAGGGCAAGAAGCGGATGCGCCAGATCGGTACCGTCCAGGTACCGCAGAGCGCCTTCATGGCGGTCCTTAAACTCGATTAGCCATGCTCCGCGTCGCCATCCTCCTGACCGTCCACAACCGGCGTGAAACCACGCTGCGCTGCCTGGAAAACTGCTGGCACCAGATCGATGCCGGCAAGAACGAGGGCAAATATGACTATACCGTCTATCTGGTCGATGACGGCAGCACGGACGGGACATCGGAAGCGGTCCAGTCGATGTTCCCCCAGACGGTCCTGATCAAAGGGGACGGGAACCTGTTCTGGAACCGGGGCATGCGGCTGGCCTGGGACCGGGCGGCGGCGGAAGACTTCGACTTCTATCTTTGGCTGAACGATGATACCTTGATGAATGAGGGTGCCCTGGCGTCCCTGATGGAGAACTCCGAGTTCCTCCGGCACAAGGCCATCGTAGTCGGAACGACCGCCAACGCCGCGGGGGAAATCACCTATGGCGGCCGCAACCGGGCGCGCAAGCTCATGACCCCGGATCCCGTCATCCCGATTCCCTGCCACCTGTTCAATGGCAACCTGGTCCTGGTCCCGAAACACGTCTTTGCCGTCCTGGGAAACCTGGACCCGGTCTATCACCATACGTTCGGAGACTTCGACTATGGCGTGCGGGCGCACAAGCACGGGATTGACTGTGTCCTCGCTCCGGGCGTCCTGGCCGTGTGCAACCGCGACCACGGGCTGGAAAAATGGCGGGACGCCGCCTATCCGCTCCGGGAACGCTGGAACTACCTGCATACGCCGAAAGGCCGTCCCCCGAAAGAGCAGTTTATTTATGATTACCGGGAAAGCGGACTCCTGTGGGCGGTCATCCATGGCATTTCCGTCCATTTCAAAGTCTTGTTCCCCAGAAGAAAAAGCAATGGGTAAATTCGTTCCTGCCATCCAGTCCATGCGGCTCCGTACCTTGCCGCTTTCTTTGGCCGGGGTCCTGCTGGGCACCCTGTTGGCCGTGGCGGATTACAAGGTCAAGGGACTGACCGTCCTGTTCCTGGTGCTGACGACCATCTGCCTCCAGATCCTGTCCAACCTCAGCAACGAGCTGGGGGACGTGCTGCATGGCACGGACACGGCGGACCGCCAGGGTCCGCAATACGGGCTGAACGGCGGCGGGATGTCCGTCACGGACATGAAACGGCTCATCGGCCTGTTCGTCGTCCTGTGCGTCATCTTCGGACTGGCCATGATCAAGGTCAGTTTCGGCCGGATTTTCAGCATGGACGGGCTTTGCCTGGTTCTGCTGGGTTTCGCGGCCATCAGCGGGGCGATGAAATACACCCTCGGGCGCAATCCGTATGGATACCGGGGCCTCGGCGATGTCTTCGTTTTCCTGTTTTTCGGCCTGGTCGCCGTCCTGGGTTCCTATTTCGTGGTAAGCCACGCGATGCCGTCCTGGCTGCTCCTGCTGCCGGCGTCGGGTATCGGTTTCTTTAGCATCGGCGTGTTGAATGTCAATAACATAAGGGATATGAAGACGGATGCGCCCAACCGCACGACGGTGGCGCTGATGCTGGGCCTCCGGCGGGCGCGGATCTACCAGACCGTCCTGATTGTCCTGGGATGGGCGTGCATGATCGGCTATTGCCTGCTGCGGTTCTTCGATCCCTGGCATTACTTGTTCGTGATTACCCTGCCGCTGTATATCCTGCACCTGAAAGGTGTCTGGACCCGGGAGGAACGGGCCCTGGACCCGATGCTTCCGTTGCTGGTACTGTCCACCTTCGCCCTGGCCCTGCTGATGGGCTTCGGTTTTGTCAAATTCCTGCTGTAATGCCCAAGAAAGAAAAAGTCCGTCAGATGTTTGACGGGATTGCAAGCGATTACGACCGCCTGAACCATATCATGTCCCTGGACATCGACAAGACCTGGCGGCGCCGGGCGCTGCGCGAAATCGTCGGGCCCGGCGTGACCCGTGTCCTCGACCTGGCCTGCGGAACCGGGGATTTTTCCATCGCCATTGCCCGGCGGATGCAACGGGACGGCCTGCCGGGACGCGTGACCGGCGTGGATCTGTCGGAGGGCATGCTGGCGGTGATGAAGGAGAAAGTGGAGCGGTTGGGCCTGCAAGAGGTGATTTCCGTGCGGACCGGCGACGGGGAGAACCTGCCGCTCGGGACCGGGACTTTCGACCGGGTCACCGTCGCGTTCGGCATCCGGAATTTCGAGGACCGGCTCAAAGGGCTGAAAGAGATGCTGCGGGTGCTCGTGCCGGGCGGCAAGCTGGTGCTCCTGGAATTGTCCGTCCCGGAGAATCCGGTGGTCCGCTGGTGTTACAACCTGTATTTCCTGCATATCCTGCCGCTGATCGGCGGCAGCGTCAGCGGGGACAAGGCCGCTTACAACTATCTGCCGGCTTCCGTGGTCCATTTTCCGAAGCACCGCGAATTCATGGAAGAAATGCGGAAGGCCGGCTTCGCGGAGGTTTCCCACAAAGCGTTCACCTTCGGCATCTGCCGCATGTATACAGGCGTGAAGGCCTGATTCCGGTTAAAAGTGGAATTTCTCGGGAACGGGATCGTATCCGTGGCCGCCCCAGGGGTGGCAACGGAGGAGCCGCTTGACCGTCAGGTACAGGCCCTTGAAGGGGCCATGTTTCCGGAAAGCCTCCAGCGCATATTGGGAGCACGTGGGGGTAAAGCGGCAGGTCGGGGGCAACAGCGGGGAAATGCAGATCTGATAGAACCGGATCAACAGGACAAAAGGGCTGATGGCCACCTTCTTGACTGTATCGGAAAACCGGCTCATTCCGCTGTCGGCGTTTGGGTTTCGGGGACGGTTACGAGCCGTCCGGCGATATCAAGCAGCGCCCGTTCGACCAGCGTGGAAATCTCCTCGGTAGACAAGACCTCCTTGGTATTGTAGACCAGCATGAGGTCGACGCCGGCAGGGAGCAGCCCTTTCCGGGTCCGGTAGGCTTCGCGCAGGCGGCGTTTGAGCAGGTTGCGCTTGACGGCACGTTTAAAGAAGCGTTTGGAAACGGAGACCATCACCCGGGAGACCGGCGCCGTCCCGGATCCGGAGTCCGCCGTACCGTTCGGAGCCAGCCAGCAGTATTTGAGCGCGCCCGCATAGCCGTACCTTCCCTCGGCAAGCAGTTTCCCGATGGTCGACTTGCCGCAGATACGTTCTCGCTTGGGAAGGCCGGCGTCCATTACTCCTCCGCTCCGAGGCAGACCTCGATCGCTTTGGCGACGGACGGAACTTCGGCGGTGGGGGCCTGGATGCTGACCGGAAGGCCGGCTTCCTCGGCCGCCTTGGCGATCTGCCTGCCGAAGGTGATGAAACGGGTCTGGCCGGGCTGGTAGTCCGGGAAGTTCTCCTTGAGGGAGACCAGGTCCGCCGGGTTATAGACGACGATCAGTCCGTATGCGGACAGGTCCACGTCCTTCAGGTCCTGGGGAACGCTCTTGACGAAGACGGCCGTGGTATAGTCTACCTTGGCGGCGTCGAAAAGCCGGGCCATCGTTTCGTTGTTGCCGGATCCGGAGGTCGTAATCAGGAATTTCTCGCCTTTGTGTTTCGGGCCGATCAGGTCGACCACGGACTGCGGGGTGCCGTTTCCGTAAAAAATCTTCCGTTTCCGGAAGACGATGTGTTTCTGCAGGTACATGGCGACCGCTTCGGTCGTGCAGAAATATTTCATGGTCTCGGGAACCTTGACGCGGAGCTCTTCGCAAAGTTGGAAAAAAGCGTCAATCATATGGCGGGCCGAAAAGACGATGGCTGTATAGTCAAGGATGTTCAGTCGCTGGGAACGGAATTCCCGGGAGGTCAGGGGTTCGATCAGGTAGAAGGGACGGAAGTCGATCTCCACGCCGTATTTCTCTTTCACTGCTTCGTAGGGGGCCATGTTCATGGGAGCCGCCTGCGAAACCAAAATCTTGCTTGCACGCATATATCCAGTCTAAAAAATAAGGGCCGATGCAACCAGCAATCCGGCCGGTAAAATTTCGAGCCCGCAAAGGTACAAAAAAGCCGTGAATTGATTGCAAGCATTTGACAGAATTTGTGTGCGCCGAAGGAGAAAAATGGCAAAAATGACCGCGATTTCGTACAGAAGAATCTTTTTGACCGTCAATTCATTGACCCCGGCAATCGCGGAAACGCCCGCCGTGGCGACCAGTACCAGGGTCAGCACGATGAAGTAGTTGTAACCGCTGACGGCGGCCATCCGCCAGGTGTCATAATTGATGCGCCGCGGCTCGGCAATCCGGGTCAAAAAACGGCGTGCAAGGGCGTAGACGGCGAATATTCCGATCAGGATCAGGGTCCGGATACCGGCGTCGAATCCCTCCAGGAAACGGAGCGGATACAGGTTGTAACGGGAGATGACCAGGCAGAACGGGACCACCATCACCAGGGCGAAAGAGGTCCGGTCGCGCGACAGCCGCATGCTGGTCTCCAGGTTGGGAACTTCTTTCCAGCGCCACAGTCCTTTGACCAGGTAGGGCAGGATGCCGACCAGCCGCCGCAGGTACAGGACGGTGAGGATGGTGAACACGACGATCAGGACGTCGTTGACGGGTGAATCCCCCCAGTCCATCAGGGCCCGGCCCAGTCCGCCGTCCGCCTGGGTTGGGGCCAGAAGCCGGCTGCCGGGGAATGCCTCGGAAGCAGGGAGGACGCGCAAGGTATCAACGGTATACAGATCCGGCATGTCAGTTTCCGCGCTTGGCTTTGACGTATCCCAGTTCATGGAGCAGGCCCACGACTTTGTCGCGCAGGTCACCCTGGACGGTAATCTCTCCGTCCTTTGCGGTTCCGCCGACGCCGCACTTGACCTTCAGGGTCTTGCCGAGTGCCTTGAGGTCCTCGTCGGTCCCGGTGAAGCCGGTGACCAGCGTAACCTGCTTCCCGCCGCGGTTCCGGCGGTCCAGGGCTACGATCAGACGCTGCCTGTCGGGAGAAAGCGTGTCCTGTTCCGGCGCCGCATCGGCTTGGCTGTACGCAAAATCCGGATTGGTGGAATAGACCACGCCCAGTCGCTTTTTCCAGTCGTTTTCTGCCATGATTGAAGGTACTATTTTTGCAAAGATAGCGAATCTGTCGTAAATTTGCAGTTTATCGAAGATAAATTGCTGACCCTCTTTTGGGCCTCCGAATGATAAAAACAGAAAGGAAATATATGGAACAGAAGAAGTTCAACCTGTGGAACAGGATCGTGGCGATGGCGGTGTTCGTCATTTCCGCCGTCACGTACCTGGCCACCATCGAGCCGACGGCGTCCTTCTGGGACTGCGGCGAATTCATCGCATCCTCCTACAAGCTGGAAGTCGGCCATCCCCCGGGAAACCCGGTTTTCCAGCTGATCGCCCGGTTCTTTACGATGTTCACCGGCGCGGAACATGCCGCCGTGGCCGTCAATGCCATGAGCGCGATCTGCTCCGCCCTGACGATCTTCTTCCTGTACCTGACGATCGTTTTCTTCGCCAAACGGCTTCTCAAACCCCGCGAGGACGGGACCTGGGGGACCGGTGAGGCGATCGCCATCTTCGGCTCCGGTGCCGTCGGAGCCCTGGCCTACACCTTCTCCGACACTTTCTGGTTCTCCGCGGTCGAGGGCGAGGTCTATGCCATGTCCTCCCTGTTCACGGCCGTGGTCTTCTGGGCCATGACCAAATGGTACGAGCAGGCGGACCGGCCGCATGCCAACCGCTGGATCGTACTCATTTCGTTCCTGATGGGCCTTTCTATCGGCGTGCACCTGCTGAACCTGCTGGCCATCCCGGCCCTGGTCTTCATGTATTATTACCGCAAGAAAGAAGACGGTAAATATACCTTCAAGCAGCTGGTCGGCATCACCCTGGTGTCCGTCGTGATCTTGGGTGTGCTGGTCTTCTTCCTGATTCCGTACCTGCCGAAGATGGCCGCCTACTTCGACCTGTTCTTCGTCAATACCCTGCACCTGCCGGTCAACAGCGGCGCCGCCTTCTTCCTGGTAGCGGTGCTGGCCCTGTGCTTCTGGGGCCTGCTGAAGACCCTGGAAAAAGGCAAGGTTTTCTGGAACACGGCGCTGCTCTGCCTGACGACCATCGTGATCGGCTTTTCGATTTTCAGCATCGTCATCATCCGCTCCAGCGTCCAGCCTCCGACCAACGAAAACCAGCCGGACAATGCGTTCTCCCTGGTCCGCTACCTCAGCCGCGAGCAATACGGCAGCACCCCGCTGCTCTACGGACAGTATTTCGACGCCCCGTACGAAATCTATCAGCCCAAGTACTGGGCCCTGCTGGACGGCAAGTACGTCCATGCCGACGGACCCCTCGAGGGCCGTTACACGGCGGCCGGCAAGATGCTGTTCCCGCGTATGTGGGCAGGCAGCTCGGACGGCCGCAACGAGGCGTTCTATGAGGGCTACATGAACGGAAAGGGCATCAATGTTCCGGGCGCGGACCACAAGAAACCGACCTTCGGGACCAACCTGAAGTTCTTCTTCGACTACCAGCTCAACTGGATGTACTGGCGGTATTTCATGTGGAATTTCGTCGGCCGCCAGAATGACGTGCACAGCCCGTCCCCGGGCGAGATCTTCTATGGCAACTGGGAGTCCGGCATCAAGTTCCTGGACGAGTTCCGCCTGGGCGACCAGTCCGAAGCGCCGGCCATCCTAGCCGAAAACCGGGGCAAGAACCACTACTTCTTCCTCCCGCTGCTGCTGGGACTCATCGGTCTGTTCTTCCAGTTCGACCGCGACAAGCGCGGCTGCTGGCTGACCTTCCTGATGTTCTTCATGACGGGCATCGCCATCGTGCTGTACCTCAACCAGCCGCCGTATCAGGTCCGCGAGCGCGACTACGCCTATGCGGGCTCCTTCTACATGTTCTCCATGTGGATCGGCCTGGCCGTCGCAGCCTTGTATGAATGGATCGCGGGGCGGACGGCCCGCAAGGGGACCGTCGCCGTCGCCGGTGCCGTTACCGCAGCCTGCCTGGTCGCTCCCGTCATCATGTGCGCCGAGAACTGGGACGACCATGACCGCAGCCATCGCCGCACGGCCGTCGAGATGGCGCGCAACTACCTGGAATCCGTCGGCCCGCAGGGTCTGCTCATCACCCATGGCGACAACGATACCTTCCCGCTCTGGTACGCCCAGGAGGTCGAATCCATCCGTCCGGACATCCGCATCGTCAATACGTCCCTGCTCGGTACGGACTGGTACATCGGCCAGATGAAGTATGCGATCAATGATTCCAAGCCGCTGCCGCTGACCGTGCCGCAGAGCCAGTACCTTTACGGGACCAACGATGCCGTCTATGTCTATGATACGCGTGACCAGGTCCTGCCGATCGCCGATGTCATGGCCGTCTTCAAGCATCCGCAGGCCAAGCTGCCGCTCCAGAGCGGCCGCTCGGTCGACTACATCTGCTCCCGCAAGATCAGCATCCCGGTCAACAAGGAGAATGTCCTGAAATCAGGCATCCTCGGTCCGGAATATGCCGACCAGATCCCGGAAGAGATCGTCATCACCCTGCCCAAGGGTAAGGATATGCTGACCAAACCGGAACTCTTCATGCTCGACCTGCTGGCCGGCTATGAGTGGGACCGTCCGATCAGCATGCTCAGCCAGGGCGGCGACATCAACATCGGCCTGAAGGACTACCTGATGTATGAGGGCTTTACCTGCAAGCTGGTCCCGATCCGCAATACCGTCTCCAGCTCCAAGGGCATCGGCAAGGTCGAACTCGACAGACTGTACAAGACGGTCATGGAGACATACTCCTGGGATGCGCTCAAGCAGACCGACTACTATGTGGACTACCAGAACCTGTATACCTTCCTGGGCGTTTCCCCGCAGCGGGAACTCTTCGCCAACCTCGCGCGCAAGTGCCTGGAGGCCGGCGATACCACCCGGGCGGTCACGGTGCTGGACAAGGCCATTGAATGTGTCCCGGCCGAGACCTATCCGCTGGAGACCATCTGCATCGGTTTCGCGTCCAACGACCTGCGGGTCATGGACCTGATCGACCTGTATTACAAGGCCGGACAGCCGGACAAGGCCCGCGCCCTGGCCGACGGCTTCGAAGCCGAACTGCTGAAGTCCTCCCAGTTCTTCCTGGATTTCTACGACTATGCCAACCAGGACTTCGAATATGCCTACCAGATGGTCCAGTACCTGACCGACATCTATGATGAAGCCGGCGAGAAAGACCGCTCCGAGGCCCTCATTTCCAAGATGGAGGTCATGCTGAAGAACGTGGTGGGAGATAATGCATGATTGAACGATGATTCTGGATTTTAACAAGATTCCGGTCAAGGAACTGGAGCACTTCAAAGGCGGGGAACAAACCTTCTTCGCCCACATGGCGGACGACGGTGCCTGCAAGATCATGCACGGGACGCTCCCGCCGGGAGCAAGCATCGGCCTGCACACCCATGATGACAGCTGCGAGATCATGTACTTCCTCTCCGGACGCGGGACCGTCCAGTATGACGGACAGGTCCTGACCGTCGGTCCGGGCCAGGTGCATTATTGTCCCAAGGGACATACCCATACCCTGCGCAACGAAGAAACGGACAGGGATCTTGTTTTCATCGGGATCGTCCCGAAACAGTAGGATTTACCGCCGCAGGCGGACGAAAATGCTTAAGGGGAGGACTTTGCCGGATGCGTCACGCAGGGCGAGTTCTCCGCTTTGCATATCATAGCCCTGCGGGTCGGGGGCCAGTCCGAAGGCCTGGCGGACCAGGGTCTCGCCCAGCATGGCGGAGTAGCCGTTGGAGTAGAGGTTGAGCACCAGGAAACTGTCTTTCGACGCCAGGATCCGGCTGACGGTCTTCAGCATGTCGAAGAGCAGTTCGTCGAGTTTCCATTTCTCCCCGTCCGGGCCGTGGCCATAGGCCGGCGGATCCAGGATGATCCCTTGGTAGACATTGCCCCGTTTGGCTTCCCGGCGGGCGAATTTCAACGCATCCTCCACGACCCAGCGGATGCCGTCCAGATTGCTGGCCTCCATGTTGCCCCGGGCCCAGGTGACGACCTGCCGGACAGAGTCCAGATGGGTTACGTCCGCTCCCGCCGCCTTGGCTGCCAGGGAGGCGCCGCCGGTATAGGCGAAGAGGTTCAGGACCTTCGGGACCGGCTTGCCGTCCGCCTTGGCCTGTCCGACCAATTCTTTGGTGTTCTTATAGATGTATTCCCAGTTGGGCGCCTGCTCCGGGAAGACCCCGACGTGCTTGAAGGACGTCAGGCCGAGCCGCAGCTTGAAATCCAGCCCCGGCTGCTGGCCTTTGTACCGGATGTACCACTGGTCCTCCATCTTTTTGGCCCGTGACCATGTCCCGCTGTCCTCCTTGCCCGCCTTGCCGAATCCGGCGCCCGGGGTGAAGCGTGTGTGGACCAGCCGGTTCCATTCCTGGTCGGAGAGGGTTTTATCCCAAAGCGCCTTCGGCTCGGGCCGGGCGGTTACATAGGGGCCGAAACGCTCGAGCTTTTCAAAGTTGCCGCTGTCCAGGATGGCGTAGTCTTTCCAGGTGTCAAGGGGATATTCGATTTTCATGGCGGGATGGTTCTGGATTGCAAAGATACCGATTCCGCCGGATTTCTCCGCCGGTAAAACGATAAAGTTAAGCCAGATAAGGGATTTTCGGTTGAAAATCATTACATTTGCGGACGCTCCTTTCGAAAAGGACGTCCTGTCGCAAGACAAAAACATAAAACAATCATACAACTATGCAACAGCACATTGATTCTTACGATTTCACCGGCAAACGCGCCATCGTGCGTGTCGATTTCAACGTTCCGCTGAACGAGAATTTCGAAATCACCGATGATACCCGTATCCGCAGGGCCATGCCGACCCTGAAGAAGGTCCTCGAGAAAGGTGGTTCCGTCATCATCATGTCCCACCTCGGTCGTCCGAAGAAGGTCGATCCGAAGTTCTCCCTGAAGCACATCGTCGCCCGCGTGTCCGAATGCCTCGGCGTTCCGGTCCAGTTCGCCGACGACTGCATGAAGGCCGATGAGCAGGCCGCCGCCCTCAAGCCGGGCCAGGCCCTCCTGCTTGAGAACCTCCGTTACTATGCCGAGGAAGAAGGCAAGCCGCGCGGCCTCGCCGAGGACGCTACCGACGAAGAGAAGAAGGCTGCCAAGGCTGCCGTCAAGGCTTCCCAGAAGGAGTTCGTCAAGAAGCTCGCTTCCTACGCTGACTGCTATATCAACGACGCGTTCGGTACCGCCCACCGCGCCCACGGTTCCACCGCCCTCATCGCCGAGTACTTCCCGAATGACAAGATGTTCGGCTACCTGATGGAAGGTGAGATCAAGGCTATCGACAACGTGCTCAAGAATGCGCAGCGCCCGCTGACCGCCATCATCGGCGGCTCCAAGGTCTCCAGCAAGCTGGCCGTCCTGAAGAACCTCGTCGGCAAGGTCGACAACCTGATCATCGGCGGCGGCATGGGTTATACCTTCATCAAGGCCCAGGGCGGTCACATCGGCCAGTCCCTGCACGAGGATGAGCTCATTCCGGACGCTCTCGAGATCATGAAGGAAGCCAAGGAGCGCGGCGTCAACCTGTCCCTGTCCGTCGCGACCGTCTGCGGCCAGGCTTTCGACAACGATACGCCCCGCAAGATCTTCCCCATCACCGAGATTCCGGACGACTGGGAGGGCATGGATGCCGCTCCTGCTTCTCTGGAGAACTGGAAGAAGATCATTCTCTCCTCCAAGACCATCCTCTGGAACGGTCCGGTCGGCGTGTTCGAGCTTCCGAACTTCGCCAAGGGTACCCTCCAGATCGCCGAGGACCTCGCCGAGGCCACCAAGAACGGTGCCTACACCCTCGTGGGTGGCGGTGACTCCGTCGCGGCCGTGACCCAGATGGGCTATGCCGACAAGGTGAGCTACGTCTCCACCGGCGGCGGCGCCATGCTCGAGGCCATCGAGGGCAAGACCCTCCCGGGCATCGCAGCCATCCAGGATTAAAATATTATGGCTATATTTGCAGCCGGGCCCATCAGCGGGTCCGGCTGTTTTGTTATGACTGAAATGCTTTTCGTCCACTGGCACGTGGATCCGGTAATCTTCCGGCTCGGAGGTTTCGAACTCCGCTGGTACGGCCTGCTCTTCGTGGCCGGATTCGTGCTGGGCTGGTACATCTTCCAATATTTCTTCCGTCGCGAAAAGATCGACGAGAAACTCCTGGACTCCCTGCTCTTCACCCTGCTGATCGGTACGATCGTGGGCGCCCGGCTGGGACATTGCCTGTTCTATCAACCCGATTATTACCTGGGTTCTTGGGAAGGTTTCCTGGAGATCTTCATGCCGTGGAAGGGCGGCCTGGCCAGTCACGGCGGTACGATCGCCCTGCTGCTGGCCATGTGGTGGTATGCCCGGAAATACGGGAAGAAGAACGATTTCGATTTCGTCTGGCTGCTGGACCACCTGTGCATCGCCGTAGCTTTTGCCGGTGCGTTCATCCGTCTCGGAAACCTTTTCAATTCAGAGATTTACGGTGATGTCACCTCGCTTCCGTGGGGGTTTATCTTTGATTTGCGCGGCGAGACCGAGCCGAAGCATCCGACCCAGCTGTACGAGGCCGGCAGTTACCTGCTGCTCGGCTTCCTGTTGCTCGGGCTGTACAAGGCGAAACTCGACAAACTGTATCGCGGTACCTTCATCGGTCTGTTCTTCATCGGCTGCTTCGGCGCCCGTTTCCTGATCGAATTCATCAAGGAGCCGCAGGTCGGTTTCGAGGAGGGCATGGCCCTGAACATGGGACAGCTCCTGAGCATCCCCTTCATCCTGCTCGGCATTTTCTTCCTCTGGTACGCCTGGAAAAAGAAGATCCCGGCCCGGGCGGTCCATCCGGAAAAGCCCGTGCGTGAGCAGACGCACTATGCCCACGCCAAATGATCAAGGCCGCCTTTTTTGACATCGACGGCACCCTGGTGGGTTTCCATGATGCGGAAATCCGCGACGAAGTCCTGGAGGCCCTTGAAGCGCTCCGGCGCAAGGGCATCCGGCTCTATATCTCCAGCGGCCGGCCCAAGGCCTTGATCCGCAACCTGAAAGACTATCCCTTTGACGGTTATATCACGATGAACGGCAGCCTCGTCACCCTGGGCGACGAGGTGATCTACAGTGCGCCGCTGCCCCGGGAGGCGGCCGTCCGGATCGCGGAAATCTCCGAGCGGGAAGGATTCGCGGCCGTCGCGTTTATGGCAGACGGGATGGGGATCAACCTGCAGAATGACATTACGGCCCGGATCAATAAAATGATCCATGTCCCCGATTTCCCGACCATCGCCTTGTCCGAGACCGTGCGGAAGAGCGATGTCTACCAGTACACGGTCTATATTACCCAGGAACAGCTGGAGCGGCATTATCTTCCGTTCGTACCCGGAACGGCCTGGCCCCGCTGGCATCCGGACTTCATTGACGCCACGCCCGCCCAGGCCTCCAAGGCGGCCGCCATGGCAAAAGTCTTGGAAAAAACGGGTATTTCCCAGGAGGAAACCATCGCTTTCGGAGACGGCGGGAACGACATCAGCATGCTGCGGTTCGCCGGTATCGGCGTGGCCATGGGCAATGCCGAAGACGGCGTCAAAGCCTCGGCCGATTATGTCACGGCAGGAGTGGATGACGACGGAATCCGGAAAGCCTTGTCCCATTTCGGGTTGCTTTAAACGTTTTTCCTGAAAAAAGATCGGAATTCGGCCGAAAAGCCGGATTTTTCGGTATACATTTTGCGGCATTATCGCGCGCGTCGTGAAAGACGCGGACAATCCAGAAAACCCAGAAAGTACGAGATACGTTTATGAAGCATTTACTGCGCGCCATCTTGCTTAGCGGCGCGGTCCTTTTGTCCTTCAGCGCGGGAGCGCAATACAGGACAGACATCCAGCCGGAGGAGAATCCGGCATCTTCCGATACCGTTGTCCTTACCTTGGACCAGGCCCTTAGAATCGCCCTCAGCGAGAATATTGCCGTCCAGGTCGCCGATCAGGAAATCACCCGTCAGGAATATGCCCGCAAGGGCTCGTATGCCGCCCTGTTCCCACAGGTCAGCGGGTCGGGTTCCTATCAGCGTACCATCAAGAAACAAGTGATGTACATGGGTGGCGGCTCTTCCGACAACGAGGAAGGGTCGGGCGGCGGCATGGCCGGTATGATGTCCGGCATCCTCGCTCCCGTCATGCACTACATCGACCAGCTCGTGGCCCTGCATCCCGGGCAGATCACGCCTTATGTCCCGGCTCCGGTGGATAATTCCAACGACAACGACGGCGGCTTTGAAGTCGGCCGTATGAATACGTATTCCGTGGGTATCAGCGCGGGCATGCCGCTGGTCAACGCCCAGCTCTGGGAGAGCATCAAACTCTCCGGCGACCAGGTCGAACTGGCCGTTGAGCAGGCCCGTTCCTCCCGTCTGGACATGGTGACCCAGGTCAAGCAGGCTTTCTATTCCGTCCTCTTCGCCAAGGAGGGCTTCAACGTGTACAAGAGCGTATACGAAAATGCCAAGGCGAACTTCGAGCAGACCGAGCGCCGGTACAAGGTGCAGAAGGCTTCCGAACTGGAGCTTTCCCGGGCTGCCTCGACCATGGCCAACGCCATTCCGAATGTCTACAACGCCGAAAACAGCGTGATGCTGGCCCTGTGGCAACTCAAGGCCGTCATGGGCGTCGACCTGGACCGGGCCATCGACGTGGCCGGGGAACTGGGCGATTATGCCGACACCATGTTCCGCGACCTCCACGAAGGGGAGCAGGCTGACCTGTCGAACAACACGACGATGCGTCAGCTGGAACTCCAGGCCGAAATGCTGGCCAAGACCGTCCGGGTGCAGCAGTTCGCCAACCTGCCGACCCTGTCCGCCAGCTTCGCGTTCAATTTCATGTCCATGAACGACGACTTCAAGTTCAGCCAGTACAAGTGGACCCCGTATTCGTTCGCCGGCCTGAGCCTGAGCATTCCGATCTTCGCCGGCGGCCAGCGCTACCATGCCGTCAAGCAGGCCAAGGTCCAGCAGACCGAACTGGCGCTCCAGAAGATCCAGACCGAGCGGCAGCTGAAGATCGGCATCCGCCAGTATCTCAATTCGATGGATACCGCCATGAAGAGCCATGATGCCGCGCAGGAGGCCGTCGGACTGGCCCAGAAGGCCTATGACGTCTCCGCCCGTTCCTTCGAAGTGGGCAAGAGCACCCTGACCGACCTGAACGACGCCCAGCTGGTCCTGACCCAGTCCCGGCTCGCCAGCAGCCAGGCCATCTACAATTTCCTTGTCGCCAAATCCAATCTCGAGCAGCTCCTGGGCGCCGATTTCATCGACGAGGACGGCAACTATGACCCCCAGGCAATCCGATAATAAGAAGACAATACATATGAAGAAGATTTTCAAGACTCTCGTTTATGCCGGCGTGCTTGCAGCGGTTGCAAGTTGCGGCGGCGGCAAGAACAAGACGGCGGCACCTGCCATGGCCAACCCCCAGGATGTGATCCGGACCGTGGAAGTGGCCCGGGCCACCAAGCGCGACGTCCCGCAGGAGAACTCCTACGCGAGTACCGTGGAAGCCTATGCGACCAACAACATCATGCCCCAGCAGGGCGGCCGCATCCGCAAGATCAACGTGGAGGTCGGCGACTATGTCGTCAAGGGCCAGGTCCTGGCCGAGATGGACCGTCTCCAGCTGGACCAGCTGGCGCTCCAGATCCAGAACGACGAGATCGAATACGCCCGTCTGAAGTCCCTGTATGAGGAGGGCGGCGTGTCCCAGTCCGATTTCGAAGCCGCGGAACTGGGCTACAAGGTCCGCAAGACCAATTATGCCAATCTGGAAGAGAATACCATCCTCCGCAGCCCGATCACGGGTTATGTCACGGCCCGCAACTTTGACAAGGAAGACATGTACGGCATGTCCGCGCCGATCTTTACGGTCCAGCAGGTCACCCCGGTGAAGCTCCTCGTGGGCATTTCCGAGACCGACTATACGAAAGTGACCAAGGGCGATGAGGTCACTCTGACCGTCGACGCCCTTCCGGGCCGCAGTTTCACCGGCCGTATCAACCGTCTCTACCCGACCCTCAATCCGGCTACGCATACGTTCCAGGCCGAAGTGGTCGTTCCCAACTCCGACCGCGCGCTCCGTCCGGGCATGTACGCCCGCGTGACCGTGAAATATGGTTCGAACTACAGTATCGTCCTTCCCGACCAGGCGATTGTCAAGCAGGAAGGCACCGGCCAGCGCTATGTTTACCTGCTGAATGCCGACGGCAAGACGGTCAGCTATGTCCCGGTCACCCTGGGCCGCCACATGGGCGCCGAGTATGAGATCCTCGGCGGTATCGAAGAAGGCCAGACGGTCGTGGTCAAGGGCCAGGCCGGCCTGAAGGACGGAATCGAGGTTGAAGTGCTTAACAAGTAACGGCCTATGAGTATCTATCGTTCAGCCGTCAACAAGCCGGTCACAACGTTCCTGATCTTCCTGGCGTTTGCCATCCTGGGCGTTTTCTCCCTGGTGAAGCTGCCGATCGACTTCTTCCCGGACATCGAGTCGAATGTCATCATGGTCATGGCTTCCTACCCGGGCGCGAGTGCCGAGGATGTCGAGAACAACCTGACGAAGACCCTGGAAAACGCCTTGAACGGCGTCAGTGACCTCAAGGATCTGACCTCCCAGTCCCGGGAAAACATCTCGGTCCTGACCCTCGAATTCAAATATGGTATCGACATCGAAGCGGCGACCAACGACGTGCGCGACAAGCTCGACATGGTGACGACCACCCTGCCGGACGGTGCTTCGTCCCCGATGATCTTCAAGTTCAGCGCCGACGACATGCCGATCCTGATCATGGCCGCCACGGCGGACCAGAGCGTTTCCGCCCTGGACAAGATCCTGGATGACAAGGTGGCCACCCCGCTGGCCCGCGTTTCCGGTGTCGGTACGGTTTCCGTGGCCGGCGCCCCGCAGCGCGAAATCCAGGTTTACTGCGATCCGGCCAAGCTGCAGGCTTACGGCCTGACCATCAGCACCCTGGCCGGCGTCATTGCATCCGAGAACCGCAATATCCCGAGCGGCAACATCGACATCGGCTCCGAGACCTATTCCCTCCGTATCAAGAAGGAATTCAAGGCTCCGTCCGAACTGCTCGACCTGGTCGTCGGCTATGCGGCCGGCGGCGGTGCCGTTTACCTGCGGGATGTCGCCCGCATCCAGGACGGCCTGGAAGAGAAGTCCCAGGAAGCCTTTACCAACGGTGTCCGCGGCGCCCAGATCGTTGTGCAGAAACAGTCCGGTTACAATACCGTCCAGGTTATCAAGGATGTCAAGGCCGCTATGGTCGACATTGAGAAAGACCTCCCTTCCGATATCCAGTTTACGACCGTCGTCGATTCGTCGACCACCATCGTCAATACGATCAATTCCCTGAAGGAGACCATCTTGATCACCTTCCTGCTGGTCATGCTGGTGGTCTATGTCTTCCTCGGACGCTGGAAGGCGACCCTGATCGTCGTCCTGTCGATCCCGATTGCCCTGCTGGCTTCCCTGATGTACCTCTTCGGAACGGGCAATTCCCTGAACATCATCTCCATGTCGGCGCTCTCCATCGCGATCGGTATGGTCGTGGACGATGCCATCGTTGTTCTGGAGAACGTGACGACGCACCTGGAACGGGGCGAGAAACCGAAGGAGGCTGCCGTGCACGGTACGTCCGAGGTCGGTATCTCCGTCATTGCATCGACCCTGACGATGCTCTGCGTGTTCCTCCCGCTGACCATGATGTCCGGTATGGCCGGTATCATGTTCCGCCAGCTGGGCTTCATCGTAAGCATCATCATGATCGTCTCCACGACCGCGGCCCTGACCCTGGTCCCGATGATGTGCTCCGTGCTGCTGGAGAATGAGAACAAGAGCGGCAAGCTGTATCACGTGATCTTCGATCCGATCAACCGTTTCCTGGACAAGGTTTCCGCCGGCTATTCCCGCCTGATTTCCTGGTGCATGAAGCACAAGCGCATCGTCCTGCTCGGCGCTGTCGCCGTTTTCGCCCTCGTGCTGCTGGTCTATGTCCCGAACATGAAGACCGAATTTATCCCGCAGGGCGACCAGGGACGTTTGTCCGCTACGATTGAACTTCCGATCGGTACGTCCCAGGATGTCACCCGCGACGTGGCGGCGCGCATCTATGAAAGGATCAAGCAGGATGTCCCCGAGATCGAGGTGCTCAGCTACACCTTCGGCCAGGCCGATTCCGACAATGCGTTCGCAAGCATGCGGAGCAACGGTACCTACCTGATTTCCATGAACATCAATGTCGGCAGCAAGACGACCCGCAAGCGGACGACCTCTGAAATCGCCGACGTCATCCGCGCCGATTTGCGCCTCTTCCCGGAACTGAACAAATACAATGTCTCCGAAGGCATGGGTGCCATGGGCGGCGCCTCCAGCGTTGCGCTGGAGATCTATGGCTACGACTTCGAGTCTACCGAAGCGCTGGCCAAGGAGGTCCGGCAGAAGATGTTCGACAACGAGAATTTCACCCAGGTAATCCTCAGCCGCGACCAGTATACACCTGAATACCAGATTGACTTCGACCGCCAGAAACTCGCCCTGGCCGGCCTGAGCTCGACGACGGCCGCCGCCGCTTTCAGCGCGGCAATCAGCGGTACCGTGGGCTCTTTCTACCGGGAAAACGGTGAGGAGTACAACATCCGCGTCCGCTATGCGCCGGAGTTCCGCAGCAGCATCGAGGATATGGAGAACATCGTGATCTACAATGCGATGGGGAACGCGGTCCGGATCAAGGACCTCGGCACGGTCGTCGAAGACCGGGTCCCGCCGACCATCCAGCGCAAGAACCGTGAGCGTCTGATCACCGTGACCGGCGTCGTCGCCCGCGGCCATGCCCTGAGCGAGGCGGTTGCGGCAACCCAGGCCATCATGGACAGCACCATCATCCCGTCCGACCTGAGCTACTACATCGGCGGCGACTATGAGGACCAGCAGGAAATGTTCGGTGACATGATCCTCTTGATCTTCCTGATCATCATCCTGGTGTACATGGTCATGGCTTCCCAGTTCGAATCATTCATGGGACCGTTCGTGATCATGTCCAGTATCCCGTTCGCCTTCGTCGGCGTCGCCCTCGGCGCCATGGTCCACAACATGGCTATCAGCATCATGGCGATGGTCGGTATCATGATCCTGCTGGGTATCGTCGTGAAGAACGGTATCGTGCTGATCGACTATACGATCCTCTGCCAGGAAAGGGGCATGAGCGTCCGCGAGGCGTCCGTGACGGCGGCCAAGAGCCGTCTGCGCCCGATCCTCATGACGACCCTGACCACCGTGCTCGGCATGGTGCCGCTGGCCTTCGGCCGCGGCGAAGGTTCCGAGATGTGGAACGGTCTGGGCGTCGTGGTCATGTGGGGTCTTTCCATTTCGACCCTCATCACCCTGGTCATCATCCCGACCCTGTACTGCGGCTTTACCGAGCACCGTGCCAAGCGCAAGGCCCGCAAGGCCGCCCGCAAGGCGCAGGCTGCCAGTTAATCTGAACAACGCGAAATAACGCTATGAAAGGAATTTTTATCGCATACAACCAGGCCTATAACGAGGAGATCGTCCAGCTCCTCGAAGGCCTTGGCCAGCGGGGTTATACCGTCTGGTCCGAGATTGGCGGCCGCGGCAGCGTCGACGGCGAACCGCACCTGGGCAACCATGCCTGGCCGACCCAGAACCACGCCTTGTTCACGGCGGTGGACGATGCCATCGCTTCGGATATCATGAAGGCGGTCAAGGAGACCGACGAAGCCAACCCGAAGCTGGGGCTCCGGGCCTATCTGTGGAATATTGAGCAGGCTTATTAAATAAGCGTGTTCCCCTTTTCAGGAACCCGGCCTAGATGGGCCGGGTTTTCTGTTCCAGCCAGGTGGCGACAGCCTCGCCAAGCCGGGGACGGAGGGTCTCATAGACCGTCCGGTTGTACTGGTTGAGCCATTCCCGCTCGTCATCGGTCAGCAGGCCGGGGACGATGGCGGAGGTGTCGAAATGGCAGAGGGTCAGCGGCTCGAAACGCAGCCAGTTGCCGAAGTCGTTCTTTCCCGCCTCCGTGCAGAGGATCAGGTTCTCGTGGCGGACGCCGTGCCGGCCTTCCCGGTAGATGCCCGGTTCATCCGAGGTGACCATCCCGGGCAGGAGGGGCTGGCTGTTGAAATTCTGACGGATGTCCTGCGGCCCTTCATGGACGTTGAGGAAGAAGCCCACGCCGTGGCCGGTCCCATGGCCGAAGTTCCGTTTGCTCTGCCAGAGCGGATTGCGGGCCAGGACGTCGAGCTGGCAGCCGGCGGTTCCCCGCGGGAAGACCGCCATGGCCAGGGCGATATGCCCCTTCAATACCAGCGTATAGTCCTCACGTTCAAGCGGGTTGCAGGGACCCAGCGGGACGGTGCGGGTGATATCCGTCGTTCCGAAGATATACTGTCCGCCCGAGTCGCACAGATACAGGCCGTGGGGTTCGAGCCGGGGTGCATTTTCCTTGGGCGTGATGTAGTGGGGCAGGGCGGCGCCGGGTCCGTAGGCGGAGATGGTCTCGAAACTGTCGCTCTTGTAACCGGGAATCTCCGCCCGCAGGGAACCCAGTTTATCGGCGGCGTCCCGTTCCGTGATGATATCTCCGAAAGCGAGGCTTTTCTCGATCCAATAGAGGAACCGCTCCATGGCAATGCCGTCCTCGAGGTGGGCTTCCCGCATGCCGGCGATCTCGACCGGATTCTTGAGGGCTTTCCGGAGCGGGATCGGGGAGGGTCCCAGGATCAGGGAGACTTCCGCCGGAGATACGGCGTCGGGCATGTTCTCCGAAAGGATGGTATACAGGTTGTAGTTCAGGCTGGCCGGATCGGCGTAAATCCGTCCGATCTCGCCGTCTTCGACCATGCCGGCCACGCCGTAGGCGACTTCCTCGTAGCCCAGGATGCGGATACCCTCGCGGCGCAACTCGTCGAAACTGTCCGCGGTCTCTTCGTCCGGCCTTGCAAAGTCGTCTTTGGTGACATACCAGCAGACTTCATCCAAGGTGACCAGCAGGAATGAGATGCAGACCGGGTTATAAGGGATATCCGAAGCACGGATGTTCAGGAGCCAGGCGATTTCATCAAGGGCGGTCAGGAGCATGGCGTCGCAGCCTTTCTCCTGAAGGACGTCGCGCAGCCAGGCGATGCGCTCCGGGCGGGATTCTCCGGTGATTTCTTCCCCGAGGGTCATGATCGGAGTCGCCGGAACGCCCGGCCGGTCGGTCCAAAGGCCGTCCAGCAGGTCCGGCGCGTTGACGATCCGGACCGTCTCACCGACTTCACAGCCGGCTGCCTTGCAGGCCTCGGTGATGGCCTGGACGGATCCGGCGGTCTGGCAATTCCCGTCTACGGCGATGACATATTCTTCTGTCTGTGCAGCGGCTTGGGCTGCGATCCATTCCGGAATCAGTACCTGCTCGGGGACACGGGTCTTGTGCAGTTCGATGCCGCTGCCGGGGAGCTGTCGGGCGGCCTGGATGAAATACCGGGTGTCGGTCCACAGGCCGGCATGGTCCAAGGTGATGACGAGGTCGCCCTCTCCGTCGTATCCGCTGACCCAGGCGACCTGGTGCCAGCGGGGGGCGATGTATTCGCTCCCGTGCGGATCGCTCCCGCAGATGACCACGGCGTTCCAGCCCCGTGCCCGCATCATGTCCCGGATCCGTTCGACCCGGCTGGCGTAAAGATTCTCCATAAGACGGAAAGTTGTCTGACAAGATGCAAGTTACGAAAAAAAACGAAAATTTTTATTGGATTTTGATCCAAAAGTGGATAATTTTGTCCGATTTTACCGATTTGTAGGTAATGTTTTGACAGCAAGCAATCTGACGAGTCGGTTAAATCAGGATTGATAGATGTTTTGAAAGTGTACCAAACAGAGAAAACGATGAGAGAACCGTATGTTTTCCCCGAGGCTGAAATCCTCGAGGTCGGATTGTTGTGTGGTATCCTGGCTGGATCGGACGGCTTCGAAACGCCGGATGTGGACAATGATTTCCCGGGCGGAGATGAATAGGAGGGCAGGATGATGAAAAAGTTGACCAGACTGTTTGCCGCCGTTGCGGCTTTGGCTTTGTTCCATGCCTGCGCGGACGAAATGGATTTCACGCCTGATTCCGGGCGAGACAAGGGGCCCGTCTTTACCATCACGGCCTCCGTTGATGATGCTTCCACGAAAACCTTCCTTGATGAGGATGGACAGATCGAATGGAATGCAGGCGATGCCGTCTCCCTGCTGGAAGTTGGAGACAACTTCAAGTTTGAGACGACCGAATCGGGTCTCCGTGCCAAGTTTACGCATACCGGCGAAATGGAGGAGAAGGCCTACTATGCCCTCTATCCTTACAATGCCTCCGCAGTTTTTGCCGGCGGAGTCGTCACGACATCGATCCCGACTGTTCAGTCCGCCGCTGCAGGTGCGTTCTCCAACCTGGCCCTTGCGTGGGCCGAGTGGGGCAAGCCGTTCTATTTCAAGAATGCCGCTGCCTGGGCAAAGGTCAGTTTCAAGACCACGGATACCCAGGCCCGCATCCGCAAGGTTACGGTCCGCAGCCTGGATGAATCCGTCCTGCTGTCCGGTACCGTGACCCTGACTCCGACCCTGGAAGACGGAGCCATCACCGATGTGACCGCCGCCGTGACCGATGGCGTCCCCTATGCTAGCTACGAAGCCGCTGAAGGTGAAATCCTTTCCCCGGAGACGGATTATTACATCCTGGTTGCCCCCAGCGCCCCCGCCGCCCTGGCCGCCGGCTACCGGGTCGAATTCGAGACGGAAGGCGGCGTTGTCTTTTCCAAGGACTACGCCGGTGAGGCCTACAAGTCCGCCCAATTCAAACGCAACACCATCGCCCCCGTCGGCCGGAAGAACCTGGATGCGTATCAGACGGCAATGGAGGCGTATTGGCGGATCACAGAAACAGCGGCTTTCACGGAGGGGAGTTACTTGTTCGCCTATGATAAGGGCGACGGTGCTTACCGGATTTTCAACGAGGCCAAGACAGATGCTTGGACAGGAAGTGGATCGGTCATGATGCAGAAGTTTTACGATAAGGATTTCCCGTCGGATAAATTTGAAATGATTTTGGGCGGTTGGCTTACAGCACTGAATAACACGAAGTCGGCATGGAGTAATGGCAATACCCCCGCCTGGATGAGCCATTTCGTGCTGTATGCGTTCCGGAATTCCTATCTGGATGCGCCGGGCTCTGGGATTTCTTATGCCGGTGAACGTCTGATCTTGAATCCGAATGATGCGTGCGCCATCTTGGTCAATGCTGATAAAACGGCTTCTTTCAAACTTTATTATAAGGATAAAACCAGTGGCAGTGCAACGTACAACAAGACGATTTCAACCCAGGTTGAGCTGACCCAGTGTTCGCCGGTCTTTGACGGTTCCGATGCGAAACTGACCGGATATATCTCGGAAACCTCCATTGACGGATTGGTCGATATCATTTTCAACGGGAAGGGCAGTAACTGGAACAGTGCAATGACCCCCAGTGAAATCAAGCAGACCGCCGTCAAGGCGTGCGACGAGCTCACGACCATCGGTTACTGCACAACAGAGCAGTCTGTCGCTGATGGCTCTACTTTGAACAACCAGTTCATGCTGCTGAACAAGTATCTCTGCACAGTGCCTAAGACTCCGGCGTCCTTCGGCCTGTATAAAAAGGACGTGCAGGATCTGACCTATCAGGAATATGTAACAATCAATAATAACAAATAGTACTATGATCAAGCAAACGAAACGGACTTACGAAAGTCCAGTTGCAGAGGAAATGCGGGTCTTCATGGAGACCAATTTCCTGGCTTCCATCGACGGAGGCGAGAAGCCGGTCGATGATTCGAAAGAAGGGGATACCTCAGGTTGGGGTCCTTGGAACTAATATTAAAGGAATAGGAGAAAGACAGATGAAAAAAAGTTTGTATGTCTCCCTGGCAGCGCTGGCAGCGCTGGTAGGATGCTCCAAGGAAAATGTGGAGCCTCAGGCCCTTGGAACGGAAACGACGACAGTGACCATTACCCTTGAAAAGACCAAAGCGTTGATCAATGACAGCGATGAAGGTGGTGCTGCTTCTTTCGCATGGGAAGATAATGACGAGATTGGCGTCGTCGTCGGCAACGCATTCGTCAAATTCGTACTGACCGATAAGGAAAACAATAAGTTTACCGGCACATTGCCTCCTGGCTCGAAATTGGAGGATGGTGCACTGATCGCGTATCCGTATGTTGAGCAGGATTTCCAGGGTGGTGTATTCGCGCTTTCTTTCCCGACCGAATATGAGGTGTCAGCTGCCAATGCGTTCCGTCTGCGCTGGGCCGGTAGCCTTGCTGCGCAGGAAGACGGCACCTTCAAGGCCATGCTGAAGCATCAGACCGGCATCTTCCGGGCAACGTATGCCAGTGTCCCGGAGTCTGCTACGGCGGTTCGCCTGACGGCAGACCAGCCGCTGGCCGGAGAAAGCAAGACTGTTACAGTCAAGTTCTCCCAGGAGAAGACCGAGAACATGAACTTCTACTTCCCGGTTCCGGCCGGCACGTACAATCAGTTCACCGTGGCCCTGCTGGAGGGCGAAACCGTTATCGCCGGTACCGAAAAGAGCTTGACCGGCAAGGATATGAAGGTCGAGACCGGTATGATCTACCGTACCCCGGCCATCGAACTCACTGCTTATGAGAAGGTGACCTCTACGGATGACCTGGAGGCGGGTGATTACATCCTGGTTTATCCTGCCGACGGCGAGTACCGCCTGTTCAGCTTCCAGAAGACGATGGAAAATGTCGTCGAGGCGGCAGCTACGGTCAGCGATGTCCATGGATTGAAGAACCTGCTTGGCCATGCGACGGCGTTGTACCAGACCGTGTTGGATGAAAACTATGTGACCGTTGCCGGCGAAGCGAATGCTTCTACGCTGTTCCTCTCTGCCGACCAGGAAGAAGCGGCAAAAGTCAATATTACGCTGAATTCCGGTAAGGACGACTGGTCCGCTATTGGCGCCGACGGCAAGACGACTCTCTCGGCTGCTGTGGGTGACAAATCCTTCAGTGTCAAGATGGACCACATCGTGGTCGATTTCGATAACGAGGCTGCCAATATCACCGTAGCTTTCAATGCTCCGGACCTTGTCCAGTCCTTGAAGACCGTTCGTGGAACAGATGTCCCTGTCACCTTTGGCTATGCCATTGATTTCTTCGCTGAGGAGGCCGGATTGACCGCCGAGCAGAAGGACAAGCTTGTCAAGGGCTTCGACAAGGCCTGCGCCCTGGCTAAGGAGATGATCGATGCCAAGTTGAGCGTCAACATGATGACCATCACCACGAAGACCAAGGTGCTGGATGTTTTCGCCCAGTACTATGACAATTATTCGTCCTACGCTTACTCGATCTGCAAACAGAACCATGTCAAGCTGTTCGGCCTGGCTACCCCGGTCGGATTCTATGCTGCGGACAATGGCTTTACCTTCAATATCCCGATGCCGGGCGGCGTGTGGTTCGACACCCTGAAATCCGCCTTTGACCAGGCTGACGGTGACATGAAGGCCTTCGTTGATTTCTGGAAAAAATACGATGGCAAGTGGAACATCATGGGTTATGACAACTTCCTTTATAAGGCAGCGAACAAGGTGTTCTTCGACAACAACGGCAACGCCCGTTTTGACCAGTCCACCTATGATGTCCTGGCGGGTGTCGACTATTCCAAGATCGGCCAGATTTACGACAGCTACCGGGTGCGCCTGAACGACCCGCTGGAGAAGGTCTACCTGTACAAGAAAGTCCAGTAGACTGTTGATGATAATGCGAAAAAGCCGTCCGGTTTTTTCCGGGCGGCTTTTTTCGTTTGGGCCTTTACAGGCTGGCGATTTTCTTCTTGAGATAGCGGATGACCTGCAGGATCGGGACATCCGAGCCGGTGGTGCGTGCCGTCATCCCGAGCAGGTTGGCCGGGGAGTAGTCCTGCTGGAGGTTCTCGAAGCGGCCGGACAGTTCCTTCCCTTTCCGTTCGATCTTCCGGCGGAGCTGCCGCTGCGCCGCTTCCAGCTCCTGGAGATTGGTGATCTGGCTGTATTTAGGCTTCATCGCTATCTTCCTCCTCCTCAAAGAACAGTCCGACAAACATCCTGACAAAACCGTCCAGGAACAGTTTCCCGCGCAGGCGGAATACGCCCCATGTCAGGACGGCGAAAAGGGCGGCGACGATGAAAGCCCCCAGGGCATAGCTGCCGATTACCTGCCCGAGCAGCAGGATGCAGCCGAATGCCAGCGCCAGCAGGACAATCATGGCGCAGAACAGCACCAGGATCATCGACAGAAGATGGTTCAGGGAGATGGAGAGCCCCTTGGCCGTGCGCAGTTTCAAGTCATCGACCCGCAGGTCGACATATTCCCGGGCACTTTGCGAGAGCTTCTCCACCGGGCGGGAGAACTCGCTCATGACCTACGCCTCTTGATCCTGGTCTTCCACGGCAGGCTCCTGTTCTTCTTCCTTGGACAGGACCTTCTCGAGTTTTGCCAGCTGGTCGAGAATCTTGGCCTTGACATCTTCCTTCAGGTCGGCGCCCTGTTCGGAAAGGGTCTTCTTGAGGGTGTTCATCTCGCGACGGGCATACCGGGCGCGTACGTGCAGGTCGTGGGCCGTCTCTTCGGTGGCTTCCTTCAGGTCGTCATAGCCTTCCTCGGCGGCCTTCTTGAGTTTTGCACGGGTTTCTTCGCCTTTATCGGGAGCGAAAAGGACTCCAAGGGTCAAACCTGCGGCCGCTCCGGCCAGCAGGGCGAATAAGGAATTGCTTTTCATATCAGTGTGTTTTTAAATTGTCCGCTGACAAGATAATGCAAAAAAACGGCCAATCCAAAGGCGGACCGGCCGTTTCTGCAAATTTGTCAGATTCTTCGCAGCCCGCAGAATGACAGGGGTCTACTTGTTCAGGGCGTCGGCGCTCTTGATGAACGTGGCCAGTTCCTCGTCGGAAACATGGTAGTTCTGCATCTCGCCGGAGAAATACTGGTCGTATGCGCCCATGTCCACGAAACCGTGGCCGGAGAGGTTGAAGAGGATGGTCTTGGCCTCGCCGGTCTTCTTGCACTTGAGGGCCTCCTGGATGGTGGCGGCGATGGCGTGGCAGGACTCCGGAGCAGGGATGATGCCTTCGGTGCGGGCGAACAGGACGCCGGCGGCGAAGGAATCCTTCTGCTCAATGTCGACTGCCTCCATGAAACCGTCCTTCATCAGTTGGGAGAGGATGACGCCGGCACCGTGGTAGCGCAGGCCGCCGGCATGGATGGAAGCCGGCTTGAAGGTGTGGCCGAGGGTGTACATCGGCAGGAGCGGGGTCATGCCGGCCTCGTCACCGAAATCATATTCGAACTTGCCGCGGGTCAGTTTCGGACAGGAGTACGGTTCGGCCGCGATGAAGCGGGTCTTTTTGCCGTCCTGGATGTTGTGGCGCATGAACGGATAGGCGATGCCGGAGAAGTTGGAGCCGCCGCCGAAGCAGGCGATCACGATGTCCGGATATTCTCCGGCGAGGGCCATCTGCTTCTCGGCCTCCAGGCCGATGACGGTCTGGTGCAGGCAGACGTGGTTGAGCACGGAGCCGAGGGCGTACTTGCAGTTCGGGGTCGAGACGGCGAGTTCGATGGCCTCGGAAATGGCACAGCCCAGGGAGCCCCGGTCGTTGGGGTTCCGGGTAATGATGTCCTTTCCGGCGCGGGTGGACATGGAAGGGGACGGGGTGATGGCAGCCCCGAAGGTCTGCATGATCGAGCGGCGGTAGGGCTTCTGCTCATAGCTGACCTTGACCATGTAGACGGCGCAGTCGATGCCGAACTTCTTGGTGGCGTAGGACAGCGCACCGCCCCACTGGCCGGCGCCGGTCTCGGTGGTCAGGTTCGTGATGCCCTGCTCCTTGGCATAGTAGGCCTGGGCGATGGCGGAGTTGAGCTTGTGGCTGCCGGCCGGCGAGACACTCTCATTCTTGAAATAGATATGCGCCGGGGTTCCGAGGGCCTCTTCGAGCTCATAGGCACGCACGAGCGGGGTGCAACGATAGGCGGCATATTGCTCGCGGACGGCTTCCGGGATGGGGATCCATTCGTCGGTCTGGTTGAGTTCCTGGTCGGCGCAGGCCTTGCAGAAGATGGGGTAGAGGTCTTCGGCTTTGAGCGGCTGCTTGGTGCCGGGATGCAGGAACGGCATGGGCTTGTTGGGCATGACCGCCTGGATGTTGAAGAAATGGGTCGGAATCTCGGACTCCGGGAGCAAGAATTTTTTCTGTCTCATTTGTTAAGTGTATTAAGGGTTAATAGTATAATTCATAAAAAAAGGCCGGCCTTTGTTCGAGGCCAGCCTTGGATTCCGTTTCGCTCTTTCCTAGATCAGTGCGTGTGCTTGGAGGAATGCGTTGATCGCAACTGAAACAAACATCAGCAAGATAAGGGTCGCTACGATGATTCCGATGACTTTCAGCCTCTTCATCCAGGTTTGGTTGTTCCAACCAACCGTCTGGAACATGCTCCAGAAACCGTGGCACAGGTGGAACCAGACGGCCACGAACCAGAGGATGTAGATCACCAGGACCCACCATCGTCCAAACGTGGCGGTCAGCAGGTCATACGGATTGGAGGCGATGCCGCCGGTGAATTCCTGCAGCTGCATCTTGGCCCAGAAATGGGTCAGATGGAAGAACAGGATACCGAGGATAACGATACCCAGGACGAACATGTTCGTCGCGGACCAGGAGTCGGCCTGGGCCTTGCTGGCGACTTCATAACGCTTGTAACCGCCGCGGGCCTTGACGTTGTACCAGGTCAGGTAGATGCCATAACCGATATGCACGATGAAACCCAGTGCAAGGACAGGCACCATGATGGTCACGATCGGGAGGGCCATGAAATCGCAGCCTTTCTGGAAGAGACCGTCGAATGCGCCGAACTTGCCGGTGAAGGAATCTATGACGGAGAAGAAGTTGATCGTACCGTGGAGGAGCAGGAAAATGATCAGGAATGCTCCGCTCACCGCCTGGATGAACTTCCTACCGATGGAATAATGGAATGCGTTTGCCATATAGTTTAGTGTAGTTGTCGAATAGGTTCGGTAGGCAAATATAAGTTCTTTCTCGCAAGTTTCATAATATCTCCGCATTTTTTTGCCAAAACTTCCGTACTTTTGCAAAGATTGAATCCAAGAAAGAATAAATATGTATAAACGAGTTTTGCTGAAACTGAGCGGCGAGAGCCTGGGCGGCCCGTCCGGCAAGGGATTTGATACGGAGAGCCTCTCCCGGATGGCAAAGGAAGTGGCTGAGGCGGCCAAGGCCGGCCTGCAGGTCGCGATCGTCAATGGCGGCGGCAACCTGTTCCGCGGCATCCAGGGCGTCGGAAAAGGTTTCGACCGGGTCGACGGTGACAAGATGGGCATGCTGGCCACGGTCATGAATTCCCTGGCCCTGTCGATGTTCATCAAAGACGAAGGCGTTGAGGCTAAGGTATTTACCGCTACGCCAATGGAGCCGGTCGCCGAGTACTACATGCGCGACAAGGCCGTTGAGGTGCTCGAGCGCGGCGGCGTGGTGCTGATCGCCGGCGGCACGGGCAATCCGTTCTTTACGACCGATTCCGGCGCGGCCCTCCGTGCCCTGGAGATCCGGGCGGATGCCTTGTTGAAAGGCACCCGGGTGGACGGTGTCTATACGGCGGATCCCGAAAAGGATCCTACGGCGGTCAAATACGACGAGCTGACCTTCGATGAGGCGCTCGCCAAACACCTCAAAGTCATGGACCAGACGGCCTACTCCCTCTGCCGGGAAGGCAACATGCCGATCATCGTCTTCGATATGAACGGGCCGGGCAACCTGCGCCGGATCCTGGACGGGGAGAAGATCGGGACCCTGGTACATGTATAATCTGCGGATTTTTCCTTATATTTGCGGAAATCGGCAATAACGTAAATACAACTAGCCTATGTTGACTGAGAATGCAAAGGCCATCGTGGCCAAGGCTGACGAGAAGATGCAGGATGCGATCGCCTTCCTGGAAGAAGACCTCAAGACCTACCGGGTCGGCAAGGCCAATCCGTCCATCTTCAACAATGTGACCGTTGATTATTACGGCACCGCGACCCCCATCCCGCAGGTGGCTTCCGTGACGACGCCGGATGCGAAGACCCTGGCGATCCAGCCGTGGGAGCGCAGCATGATCGGCAAGATCGAAAAGGCCATCCTCGATGCGAACCTCGGTTTCACGCCTTCCAATAACGGCGAGATCATCCGCTGCGTCGTCCCGGCCCTGACCGAGGAGCGCCGCCGCGACCTGATCAAGAAGGCCAAGGCTGCCGGAGAGAACACCAAGGTGATCATCCGCAACGCCCGCCGCGACGCCGTCGACCAGCTCAAGAAGGCCCAGAAAGCCTCCGAAATCACGGAAGACGTCCAGCGTGAAGGCGAAGACGAGATCCAGAAAGTGACTGACAAGAATGTCAAGACCGTCGACGGGATCATTGCGGAAAAGGAGAAAGATATCCTGACTGTTTAATCCCGATGGCACTCGGGACCGGCGGTTCCCCAACGCCCCCGGGCCTTTCCGACGAACTTGACGCCCATGAAACGAGTTGCAATCCAAGGCTTCTCGGGCTGCTTCCATGAGGAGGCGGCCCGGGAGTTCTATAAGGACCAGTTCGACGTCGTTCCCGAAATCGTAGAGTGCGCGACGTTCGAAGGACTTTTTGAATCCCTGGAGGACGGATCTGCCGATGCCGCCGTCATGGCCATTGAGAATACCACCTCCGGCGGACTGCTGTCCAACTTCGACCTGCTGCGCTGCAACCCCCAGCGCATCAAAGGTGAGGTTTATCTGCCCATCCACCAGAACCTGATGGCCCTGCCCGGCCAGAAACTGGAGGACATCCGGGAGGTGCATACGCATTACATGGCCATCAACCAGACACGCCGTTTCTTCGAGCGGAAGGCGCCCTGGATCCGCATGGTGGAGTCGGAAGATACGGCCAAGAGTGCTGCCGATGTTGCCAAAAGCGGAGAAAGGGGCATCGGTGCGGTAGCTTCGGCACTGGCCGCGGACATGTTCGGCCTGGAAATCCTGGCCCCGAACATCGAGACATACCGCCACAATTATACGCGTTTCCTGGTCCTCGATGACGAGGTCCGCGTTCCGCACGACTGCATCAACAAAGCCTCCCTGTGCTTTACCCTGCCGCACAAGCCGGGCTCCCTGGCCCACATCCTGACCATCCTGTCGTTCTACGACATGAACCTGACCCGCATCCAGTCCCTTCCCATTCCCGGGCGGGAGTGGCAGTACTTCTTCTACGCTGACATCAAATTCAGCGATTATGAGCGTTACAGCCAGGCTCTTACGGCGGTCCGTCCGTTGATCGAAGACCTGGACATCCTTGGCGAATATCCATCCAGTATATAAAATGAACATCCAACCAGCCAGCAGGACCGCCAGCGTCCAAGAGTATTATTTCTCCCGCAAGAACCGCGAAATCGATGCCTTGTCCCAGGAACGCAAGGCCCGCGGGGAGGATCCCGTCATCAACCTGGGCATCGGCTCCCCGGACGGCACGCCGCCGGGTGCTGCCCTGTATAAACTGGCCCGCCAGTGCGTCAAACCCGGCATGCATGGCTATCAGAACTACAAAGGACTTCCGGCCCTCCGCGAGGCTTTCGCGAAATGGTATGGCCGTTACTATGGCGTGACCCTCGATCCCGACAAGGAGATCCAGCCGCTGACCGGTTCGAAAGAGGGTATCCTACTGATTTCCATGGCTTATGTCAATCCGGGCGACCAGGTGCTGGTCCCGGATCCGGGCTATCCGACCTATACGTCCGCCTCGAAGATGGTCGATGCCGAGGTTGTCAAGTATGACCTCAAGGCGGAAAACGGCTGGCAGCCGGACTTCGAAGCACTCGAAAAGATGGACCTGAGCCGGGTCAAGCTGATGTGGACCAACTATCCGGGCATGCCGACGGGCGCGAAGGCGACGCCGGAGCTTTATCAGAAGCTGGTGGCTTTCGGACTCAAGCACAATATCCTGATCGTCAACGACAATCCGTATAGCTTTATCTTGAATGACAACCCGCTGTCCATCCTGGCCGTACCGGGAGCGAAGGATACCTGCCTGGAAATGAATTCCCTCAGCAAGGCCCACAACATGGCCGGCTGGCGTATCGGCATGGTGGCCGGCGACGCCCAGGCGATCTCCCAGGTCCTGAAAGTCAAGAGCCAGATGGATTCGGGCATGTTCAAACCCCTGCAGCTGGCGGCCATCGAGGCCCTCGGCCAGGGACCGGACTGGTTCAAGGAATTAAACACGGAGTACAAGGCCCGCCGCGACGTGGTGTGCCGGATCTTCGACGCGCTGGGCGCGAAGTTCGACCGGGATTCCGCCGGACTCTTTGTTTGGGGCAGCATTGCGGATTCCCCGGTGCTGAAGTCCCTCACGGTCCCGCAGGGGATGACCCCGGGCGAGGCCGTTTCGGAGAAATTCCTGCATGAGGCGGGAGTGTTCATTACTCCGGGATTCATCTTTGGAAAGAATGGAGAGCAGTATGTCCGTATTTCCCTGTGTGCGCCGGTACCGGTGCTGGAAGATGCGGAACGGAAAATCAAAAATGTGATTGGATGATTGTCGGAATCGTAGGATTGGGCCTCATTGGCGGCTCCATGGCCATCGACCTCAAGCGCCGGGGGTTCGCGGAGAAGGTATTGGGCGTGGAAGCGGATTCGCTCCACGCATCGGCGGCACGCAGCATCGGCTTGGCCGATGAGACGGTATCGCTGGAGGAGTGCGTGGACCGGTCGGATATCGTCGTGGTTTCCGTCCCGGTGGGGGCGGCCGTCGGGATCGTCTGCCAGGTGCTGGACCGTTTCCAGCAGGCGGGCGCGAAAGACAAGATCGTGATCGATACGTGCTCGACCAAGGAGCAGATCACCCTGGCGACCCATTACCATCCCTGCCGCGGGCAGTTCGTCTCCACCCATCCCATGGCCGGTACGGAGTATTCCGGTCCCTGGGCGGCGATGCCGAACCTTTTCGACGGACGGGCCTGCATCTTCGCCAATCCGGGGGAATCCGCCCCCAAGGCCCTGAAGACCATTGAGGATCTGTACGATGTGCTGAACATGCGCCCGATCTACATGGATGCTTCCCAGCACGATGTCCATACCGCCTACGTTTCCCATATCTCCCATGTGACCTCCTTCGCCCTGGCCCTGACGGTCCTGGACAAGGAAAAAGACGAAAAACATATCTTCGACCTGGCTTCCGGCGGTTTTTCTTCGACCGTCCGCCTGGCCAAGTCGAGTGCCGACATGTGGGTCCCGATCCTGACCCAGAACCGGGACAACGTCCTGCATGTCATGGATACCTATATTGAAAAGATGCAGGAATTCCGCCGGGCCATTGCCGACTTTGACGAAGACGCCATCCGCGGCCTGATCACGGACGCCAACCGCATCAAGAAAATCATCCGGTAACAGGCCGGAACCCTTTCATTGCTTATGAAACCTGGACTCGATATCGTCCCTACCTCCGAGTGGGGCTTCTTCACCCTCCCGCGGCCGATGTGCATCGCGGGTCCCTGCAGTGCTGAATCGGAAGAGCAAGTGATGGAGACCGCCCGCGGACTGGCTGCCTTCGGCATCCACGTCTTCCGGGCCGGAATTTGGAAGCCGCGGACCCATCCGGGCAGTTTCGAAGGCGTGGGCTCGAAAGGCTTGCCCTGGCTCCGGCGGGTTAAGGAAGAACTCGGGATGAAGATCTGCACGGAGATTGCGACGGAGAAACACGTCCTGGAGTGCATCAAATACGGCGTGGACATGGTCTGGGTCGGGGCGCGGACGTCCGCCAACCCCTTCCTGATGCAGGAGATCGCCGACGCCCTGGCCGGATCGGACATTCCGGTCCTGGTCAAGAATCCGGTCAATCCGGACCTGGACCTCTGGATCGGTGCCCTGGAGCGGCTCAACCGGGCGGGGGTGCGCAAACTCGGCGTCGTCCACCGCGGATTCTCTACGGCCTCCCGCTCGCATTACCGCAACGACCCGGGCTGGCGGATTGCCATCGAGCTGCGGACCCGGTTCCCGGAACTGGCTTTCTTCGCCGATCCGAGCCACATGGGCGGTGACCGGAAATACCTGCTGGAACTCTCCCAGCGGGCCATGGACCTGGGGCTGGACGGCCTGATGGTCGAGTCCCACTGCGATCCGTCGGTCGCCCTGAGCGACGCCAAGCAGCAGCTTACTCCCGCCGACCTGAAGACGATGCTGGAGAGCCTGGTCATCCGGGACAATTCCTCCGACAGCCGCGCATACAAGGAGGGGATCGAGCAGCTTCGCGCCCAGATTGACGTGATTGACGAAAATCTGCTCTGGCTGCTGCGTTCCCGCATGGACATCAGCCGCAAGATCGGATCCTACAAAAAGGAGCACAACGTCGCCATCCTCCAGACCGGCCGCTGGGACAGCCTGCTGGCCGAGATGGTCCGCAAGGGCGGGGAGTACGGCTTGTCCGAGACAGCCATCCGCGCCATCATGACGGCCATCCACGACGAATCCGTCCGGGTTCAGAACGAAATCCTCGAGGGGTAACGCTTACGCGAATCATTGTCATACCGCCCGCGACCACTTGGTCACGGGCGGTATCTTGTCCGCCGGCCGTCCGAAAAAAGACAAAAACTGCAAAAAAGCGACGGCGAATTGTTATCTTTGCAAGTTATGTTAGAAAAGATTCTCCTCGCTCCCTATTACCTGACACTCAAGATCAGGCATGCGCTTTATAATAAAGGTATCCGCAAATCGCACAGCGCCGATGTCCCCACGGTCTGCGTGGGTAACATCACCGCCGGCGGAACTGGCAAGACCCCGCATACAGAGATGATCCTGAAGGCCTTGCTGCGCAGCGATGACTGGGGGATGCGGGAGATCGCCGTGCTGTCCCGCGGACACAAGCGCCGCAGCAAGGGATTCCAGCAGGTAGACCGCCGCGGCACCGCTGATTTCTATGGCGACGAACCGCTGCAGATCAAGAAGAAGTTTCCCGGCGTAACCGTCGCCGTGGACAAGGACCGCATCGAGGGATGCCGTTTCCTGACCCATCCGGAAGAACTCAAGACCTCCAAGAAAGCCCGCAAGTGCGAGAACAAGGAATTCCGCCCGGCCGATGTGATCGTCCTGGATGACGCGTTCCAGCACCGGGCCCTCAAGGCCACCTTCAACATCGTACTGGTGGACTGGAACCGTCCGATCTACAAGGATAAACTTCTGCCGTTCGGCCGGCTGCGCGACCTGCCGGAGCGCCTGTTCGCTGCCGACGTTGTCATCGTCACCAAATGCCCGGTCTACCTGGAGGATTGGGAGCGGATCGAATGGCTCAAGCCACTCGGAATCAAGGACTTCGATCCGGAGACCTGCGAAGGGACCGGCCGTAAGGGGAAAAAGATGACGGTCCTGTTCACGTCGATTAATTACTGCCCGCTCGAACCGATCTATCCGGAGCAGGGCAACCTGAGATATATCTATTCGAAAATGGCGATCCTCTTCTCCGGCATCGCCAAGGATACGCCGCTCCGCCGCTATCTGTCTGACCGGTACAAGATCGTCCGGCGATTCGCCTTCCCGGATCACTACCGGTACACCACAGCGGATATCAAGAAGATTTCGGCGGCCTCCAAGAACGATCCGACAGCGGTCGTCGTGACCACGGAGAAAGACGCCCAGCGCGTCCGGGATATCAAGAAGATGCCGGAGGGTCTTCCGGAAAGGCTCTTCCAGGTCCCGATCCAGGTTGCTTTCCTGACACCGCATGAGCAGGAGGTCTTCGAAGACCGGATGCTTTCCGCCCTGCGCCAGGCCCGGACCGAAGAAATTTAACTTTTCCCTCCGTGCTATGAAGATAGGCAATGTCGACTTGGGAGACCGTCCCGTGCTGCTGGCACCGATGGAGGATGTGACCGACGCTTCGTTCCGCATTATCTGCAAGGAATGCGGGGCGGACATGGTCTATACGGAATTCATCTCCTCGGACGGGCTGATCCGCGATGCCGCCAAGGCCATTGCCAAAATGCATACATCCGACCAGGAGGCACCGATCGCCATCCAGATTTACGGGAGTGTCCCGGAGGCCATGGTGGACGCTGCACGGATGGCGGACCGGGCCGCGGAAATCGCCGGGGGACACGGCTGCGACGTGATCGACATCAACTTCGGCTGCCCGGTCAGCAAGATTGCCGGCCGCGGGGCCGGGAGCGGGATGATGCGCGAGCCGGACAAGATGGTAGCCATCACCAAGGCCATCGTCGAGGCTGTCGGAAAGCCGGTGACCGTCAAGACCCGGCTGGGCTGGGACGATAACTCCAAGATCATCGTGGAATTGGCTGAACGGCTGCAGGATGTGGGCATCCAGGCGCTGACCATCCACGGGCGGACGCGCTGCCAGATGTACAAGGGGAAGGCGGACTGGACCCTGATCGGGGCGGTCAAGGCCAATCCCCGGATGCACATTCCCATCATCGGCAACGGTGACATCAATTCCGCTGTCAAGGCGAAAGAAGCCTTTGACCGGTACGGCGTCGACGGCATTATGGTGGGTCGCGTCTCCTTCGGCCATCCCTGGATCTTCACCGAGATCAAGCACTATTTGCAGACCGGCGTGGAACTCCCGCCCATGGGGGTCCGCGAGCGGGTGGACCTGGCCAAGCGCCATTTCCAGCTGTCGCTGGACCATAAGGGACCGGTGACGGGCGTGTTTGAGATGCGCCGCCACTTGAGCTGCTATTTCAAGGGACTGCCGGACTTCAAGGATACCCGCATCAAGCTCGTGACCACGACCGATCCGCAGGAGATCTTCCGCCTGCTGGATTACGTGGCTGAGCGGTGGGGCGATACGCCCCTGGTGGAGGCGGCTTCGGTCTATGGATTGTAACGAAAACGACAAAACACAAAAGAAATGAGAGAAATCAAGAAAGTGGCGGTTCTGACCTCCGGTGGCGATGCCCCGGGCATGAATGCCTGTATCCGTGCCGTCACCCGGACGGCGATCTACAACGGAATGAAAGTCGTCGGCGTGTACCGCGGCTATGAAGGCCTGATGAACGAAGAGTTCAAGGAGTTCACCTCCTCTTCCGTGTCCAACACCATCCAGCGGGGCGGTACCATCCTCAAAACGGCCCGCAGCAAAGGATTCCTGGAACCGGAGGGTCGCAAGCAGGCCTATGACAACATGGTCAAACACAACATCGATGCCCTGATCGTCATCGGTGGCAACGGCTCCCTGACCGGAGCCCAGCAGTTTGCCCGGGAGTATGACATCCCGATCATCGGCCTGCCGGGCACGATTGACAACGACCTGTATGGCACCGACCATACCATCGGCTACGACACGGCCCTGAACACCATCGTCGAATGCGTGGACAAGATCCGCGACACCGCCAACTCCCACGACCGCATCTTCTTTGTCGAGGTGATGGGCCGGGACGCCGGCTTCCTCGCACAGAACAGCGCCATCGCTTCCGGCGCCGAAGCAGCCATCATCCCGGAAGACCAGACCGATGTCGACCAGCTGGCCGAGTTCATCGGCCGTGGCATGCGCAAGAGCAAGAACAGCTCCATCGTCCTGGTCTCCGAAGCCAAGAAGGACGGGATCGGCGGAGCCATGTATTATGCCGACCGTGTCCGCAAGGAGTATCCGCAGTTCAATGTGCAGGTGACGATCCTGGGTCACCTCCAGCGGGGCGGCACCCCGAGCGCCTACGACCGGATCCTGGCCAGCCGCCTGGGGTATGCCAGCATCGAAGCCCTGCTCGAAGGGCAGCGCAACATCATGGTGGGTATCTCCAACGATGAGATCGTCTATGTCCCGATTCAGCGGGCCATCAAGATGGACAAGCCGATCAACAAAGAATTGATTGACGTATTGGCCGTCCTCTCCCTGTAACGGCTTTGCAAAAATAATATCAGTCCTGCTTTTGATTTTTCAAGGCGGGGCTTTTTTGTTGCGTCTGTTTGCCCAAAAAAAGCGAAATTGCGTCGAAACTTGACTTTTTATGGGTTAAATGGGGGTTTTTGCTTATAAATCGATCGTGTCCCGGTACATTAATTGGCCGAAACGAACTTTTTTCGCTCCAAATTGCGCAAAAGGCTAAATCGGTTGAACTTTTTTAATAAATAGGTTAAAACGGTTTTGCGAATTCCAGAAATGATAGTATCTTTGCGGCCGGTTTGAAAGAAACTAAGCTAGAGACGAAAACTGACAAACCAAACATCATCATTAATAACAACCCAAACAATGAGTAAAAGTCTATTCAGCAACGTCTGGATCAAGACCCTTTCCATTGCCTTCGTTGCCCTCTGCCTGGCTCTCCCGTGCGGGACGGCCTATGCCCAGGGTGGCGAAAGCGTTACCCTGAAAATGCGGGGTAACCTTGAGCAGGTGCTCATGGCAGTCGAGCGTCAGTCCGGACATGTGTTCCTGAACGACAACGTCGATCTCAGGAAGACGGTCAGCGCGGATGTCCAGGGTCAGTCCCTGTCCTCCGCCCTCGACGAGATCCTCGCCGGTACCGGTGTCTACTACCGGATCAGCGGAGGCAATGTCGTCATTTCCACGGAGCCTCTCTCCGAGCAGAAGGCTGCCGAGCTGGTGAAAAAGCTTGCCCCGGTCTCTTCGACCGCCGCGACCCAGGCTGCCTCCCAGCCCGCCCAGCGCGAAGAACCCAAACCTGAAACTCAGCCCCAGCAGCCCCAGGGCCGCCAGGGCCAGGCCCGCACCATCAGCGGTACCATCGTGGATGAGTTCGGCGAGCCGGTGATCGGCGGCGCCGTCCTCCTCAAGGGCACGACCATCGGCGCCAGCACCGACATCGACGGTCATTTCTCCTTCGATGTTCCTGCCGGCAGCGAGGACCGCGTCCTCGAATTCTCCAGCCTCGGCTATGCCACCGTTGAGGAACCCCTGAACGGCCGCAGCATCTTCAACGTGACCCTCGGTGAGGACAGCGAGATGCTCGAGGCTACCGTCGTCACCGCTCTCGGTATCAAGCGTGCCGAACGCAGCGTGACCTATAATGTACAGAAAGTCAGCGACGAAGCCTTCGCCGTGCGGGAAGCCAACATGGTCAATTCCCTGCAGGGCAAACTGGCCGGCGTGCAGGTCAACTCGACCGCGGCCGGCGCCGGTGCCGAATCCAAGGTCGTCATGCGTGGTGCGAAGTCCATCGCTTCCAGCAACAACGCGCTCTACGTCCTGGACGGTATTCCGCTTCCGACCCTTTCCCGTACCAATCCCGGTGACAGCTGGAACATCTATGCCGGTGCCGGCCTGACCGGTGACGGTATCTCCAACTTCAACCCGGAAGACATCGCCGAGACTTCCGCCCTCGTCGGTCCGTCCGCAGCTGCCCTGTATGGTTCCAAGGCTGCCAACGGTATCCTCATGCTGACGTCCCGCGGCGGTCAGGAAGGCATCAGCGTTTCCTACGCCAACAATACTTCCTTCTCCACGCCGGTGATGCTCCCGGAACTCCAGACGACTTACGGTTCCGCTGCGAACAGCTTCAAGTCCTGGGGCTCGAAACTCACCGCTGAACCTTCCTGGAACATCCGTGATTTCTTCCAGACCGGTTTCAACACCCAGAATTCCGTCGCGCTCTCCATGGGCGGCGAGAACTATACTACCTACCTGTCCGCTTCCATGACGAAGGCCGAAGGCATCATTCCGAACAACACCTACGGCAGGCAGAACCTGACGGCGAAGCATACGGCAGACCTGCTGGACGACCGTTTCCATGTCAGCCTGCTCGGCATGTACATCACGGTCGACGAGCAGAACCAGCTCGCCGGCGGTCAGTACTACAACCCGCTCGTCCCGCTGTACCTGATGTCCCCGGGCGACGACCTGTCCAAGTACCAGACCTACGAGCGTCACGACGTGGTGCGCAACTTCAAGACCCAGTACTGGCCGGATTATGCCAGCGACTTCGCGATGCAGAACCCGTTCTGGGTGATCAACCGCAACATGACCACCGCCACCAAGGACCGTATCCTGCTCGGCGGCACGCTGGGTTATGACATCGCTGACTGGATCGACATCCAGGTCCGTGGCCGCATCGACTCGAACAACACCGTTTCCGAAATGAAGAACTACGCTTCCACCAACGGTCTGTTCGCCGGCAAGTTCGGCCGCTACTACTATGATACCTACAAGACCCGCCAGACCTATGCGGATGCCCTCCTGAACATCCACAAGCAGTTTGCCGACAACATCTGGCAGATCAATGCCGTGCTGGGCGCCGCCGTCGAAACCTACAAGGATGCGGCCGTCTTCACGCGTGGTGACCTGCAGAAGATCGCCAACCTCTTCACGATGAACAACATGGACACCTCCAAGGGTCTCTGGAGAGAGAGCATCAACGACCAGACCCAGTCCGTCTTCGGTACGTTCCAGCTCGGTTTCCGCAACTGGCTCTTCCTCGACCTGACCGCCCGTAACGACTGGGATTCCCGTCTTACCAATCCGGAAGGAAAGGTCAAGTCCATCTTCTATCCGTCCGTGGGTCTGTCCGCCATCCTGACCGATGCGTTCAACGTCCACTCCGATTTCCTGACCTTCGCCAAGGTCCGTGCATCCTACGCCGAGGTGGGCAACGCCCCGATGCGTTACATCGTCGGTCCGAAGTACTACGAAGTCTCCAGCGGCGGTACCGCCGCCACCCGTTCCTGGGGTGTCGCGGACGATTTCGAGCCGGAGCGCACGAAATCCTTCGAAGCCGGTATCGACCTGCGCCTGTTCAGCGGCAAGCTGACCTTCGCCGGTACCTATTATAATTCCCGTACCTTCAACCAGGTCTTCACCCCGACCGTGTCCGGCTACAGCACCTTCTATGTCAACGCCGGCCGTGTCGACAACAAGGGTGTCGAACTCTCCCTGGGCTTCAACCAGGATCTGGGCCAGGTCCACTGGACTTCCAACCTGATCTACAGCCGCAACATCAACAAGATCGTCAAGATGCTCGACACCGAGATCAACGGCCGCCGCTATGTGAGCAGCAGCCTTAATGTGGGCGGTGTCGACGGTGCCAAGTTCTGGCTGACCGAAGGTGGCCGGATCGGTGACATCTATGTCAGCACCCTGAAGACCGATGAGCATGGCTACATCTTCGTCTCCAACGCCGAATCCGGCAACATCGTCGTTCCTGCGGAGAACAAGGGAACCATCGAGACCATGATGTACGCCGGCAACGTGAACCCGTCCTGGACCGGTTCCTGGCGGAACGCCTTCTCCTGGAAGGGTCTTTCCGCTTCCGCCATGGTGACGGCCCGCGTCGGCGGTGTCGGCGTTTCCATCACGGAAGCCGCCTTTGATTCCTATGGCATGTCCAAGCGCACCGAAGAGGCCCGCGACAACGGAGGCGCCCTCGTCAACGGTGTCCGCATCCCGGCCGAGCCGTTCTACACGACCATCGGCGGCCAGGGCGACAAGGCCATCGGTTCCTTCTATACCTACTCCATGACCAACGTCCGCCTCAGCGAGGTGACCCTCGGCTATGACATCCCGATCAACAACTGGCTCAACTGGGTCAAGGGTCTGAATGTTTCCGTCGTCGGCCGCAACCTCCTGATGATCTACTGCAAGTCGCCGTTCGATCCGGAACTCATCCAGGGCGCCGGCAACTATTCCTCCGGTATCGACTACTTCATGGTGCCGTCTACCCGCAACATCGGTTTCTCGGCCAAGATCACCTTCTAATCACCGGAACATTATGAAAACAAGTAAGATATTCAATCTCTTCGCTCTGGCCGTTGCATTCACGGCGGTCTCCTGCACCGGGGATTTCCTGGACAGGAACACCAATCCCGAGCAGGCTTATGAAGAGCATATGAAGCACGACGGCCTGGCCATCGGCGGTCCTTTCTCCCAGATGACCAAGAATGTCAGTGCCGCCTACCAGATGGGTGCCAGCGAATATGGTTCCGACCGCTATCAGGTCATCCAGGACCTGGCGGGCAACATTTTCTCCGGTTACACGGGCGCTACCAACAGCGGTTTCACCCAGAACAACCTGTATAACATCACCGCCGGTGGCTGGAGCAAAGGCATGTTCGAAGATGTCTACGAGCGTCTGGTGACCCAGGCCGTGAACGTCGAACCGCTCCGCGAAAGCTTCCCGTCCGAGGTCGCCCTCGTGGATATCGTCAAGGTCGCCGGCCTGCACCGCGTGACCGACTCCTACGGCCCGATTCCCTACAGCGTCATCTATGACGAAGAGCAGGTCCTGGCCCGTCCGTACGATTCCCAGGAGCAGGTCTACCGCGGCATGTTCAAGGATCTGGACAATGCCATCGAAACCCTTCAGAACCAGGCTCTCGGCGGCGGTATGCTGCTGGCCGATTATGACGATGTCTTCTACGGCGACGTCGCCAAGTGGGTCAAATTCGCCAACACCCTGCGCCTGCGTCTTGCCATGCATGTCGTCTATGCGGACGAAGCCCTCGCTTTCGAGGAGGCGGAGAAGTCCATCAACAACCCGGTCGGCCTGATGACCGAAGCCGGCGACGCTGCCTATCTCCATCCGGGTGCCGGTGCCTGGCAGTATCCGCTCTACACCATCCAGTACGACTTCAACAATGGTGACTCCGCCGTAGGTGCAACCATCGAGACCTACATGAACAGCTTTGGCGACCCGCGTCGTGAGAAACTCTTCACCAAGGTCAGCGACGGCGCCCGTGACTATATCGGTGTCCGCAACGGTGTTACCAACGGATCCGACTACAAGCTCAAGGTTTCCCGCATCCTTTGCGACCAGACCAGCCCGATGCTGTGGATGGCGCCTGCAGAGGCTTATTTCCTGAAGGCCGAATACTGGCTCCGCAAGGGCGACGAGGCTCAGGCGAAGACCGCGTATGAAGAAGGTGTGAAGGTCGCGTTCGCGACTGTCGGTGCCGCCGGTGCCGATGAGTACCTTGCTTCGACGGCGACCGTCGGCGGCTATACCGATCCGGTGGGCAACAACTCCTACGAGAACGCCCTGTCCGGTACGCCGGTCGTCTGGAGCGGTGCCTCTTCCTTCGAGAATCACCTCGAGCAGATCATCACCCAGAAGTACATTGCCATGTTCCCGGAAGGCCAGGAAGCCTGGACCGAATATCGCCGTACCGGCTATCCGAACATCATTCCGGTCAAGCAGAACAACAGTGGCGGTACCATCAACACGAACCTCCAGGTCCGTCGTCTTCCTTATCCTTCCAGCGAGTACCAGGCCAATGCGACCAATGTCGCCGCAGCCGTGACCCTGCTCGCCGGCGAGGCCAAGAGCGGATCCGCCGACAATGGCGGTACCCGTCTGTGGTGGGACAAGAACCCCAGATTCTAAAACGTAGAGCATTATGAAAAAAGCATTATATTACCTCGCTGCTGCATTTGTAGCCGTCGCCGGCCTCCAGGCCTGCGATACGGAGCCGCAGGCCCTCGACCTGCAGCCGGCCTACGAATACACCGACGCCTACTACAAGGCGCTGAGGGCGTACAAGGAGAGCGATCACTCGATCTGCTATCTCTGGTTCGCCAACTACGAAGAGGCTTGCCCGGGTTCCCGTTTCATGGGCCTTCCGGACAGTGTCGATGTCGTTTCGCTCTGGGGCGGTATCCCGAAGAGCGACGTCCTGCGCGAAGAGATGTATGAAATGCGCCGTCTCAAGGGCACCCGCCTGGTCGGCGTGAAGATCGTCCGTCTGGCTCCGAGCAATCCGAATTACTATAACTACCTGACCTGGGCCAAGGAAGCGGAGATCCCTTCCTTCATGGAGGCCTACAAGGCCGCGTATGACGAGACCTACAATGCCGCCATCGCCGCAGGAGACAAGGAAGACATCGCCGCCTCGAAGGCTGAGACGGCCGGCCGTGCAGCCGGTTGCAACGCCCTCCGTGCCGACATGTCCGCCCATCCGACCCGTACCCTCGTGTCCGGCGAAGAAGGCGCTGACAATGCGGTGTATGAGTATCCGGAATGGTGCCGTTATGCCGGTGACAACCTGCTGAACGAAATCAAGGAATACGATCTCGATGGCTATGACCTGGACTATGAACCGGAAGGCGATGCCCTCAGCGGCAACACGTTCCTGACCTTCGTCCAGTACCTTTCCCAGTTCATCGGTCCGAAGTCCCCGAATCCGCGTACCCTCTTGTGCGTCGATGCCCCGGGCGGTGCTCCCGGCATGTGCGCTCCGTATGCCGATTACAGCATCGACCAGTCCTATGGCCGCGTTCCTTCCGAGAGCAATTTCAATACCGGTGATTGGAAGAACGAACAGAAGATCTTCTGCGAGAATATCGGCGATAGTTGGAAGACCGGCGGCGTGATGGAGCAGATCGCTGCTTTCCAGCCTTCCCGCGGCGGCCGCAAGGGCGGTTTCGGTGCATTCCACAACCAGCGCGACTATGCCATCACGGCGGTCGGCGGTGACAAGGAGACCCCGTACGGCCACCTTCGCCGTGCGATCCAGCTCCAGAATCCGGCTGTTACCAAATAACCTTAAAGCAGCAACGTTATGAAAAATATTGTCAAATATATGATGGCCGCCGTCGCCGGTATGGGTGTCCTCGCTGCCTGCGAGCAGCTGGAAGACTTCCAGACCACGATCGACGCCCCTGACGTGCTCGTCTATTCCCAGCAGGCCGGTTCCGCCAACGTGCACTCCACCAAGGTGGCCCATGCACCGGTCGGTTCCTTCGGTTCCTATGACGCCGTCTTCCCCGTGACCTGCAACTCCGGCAGCCACAAGGCCACCACGGTCAAAGTCACGTATGACGCCGATGCCGCCCAGGCTTACAAGGACGAGAAGAAACTTGAGCACAGCATCCTTCCTGCCGAGTTCCTCAGCATTACCAAATATGTCGCGGGTGCCGAGGCGACGGCTTCTTCCGAGGCACTTCTGACCCTTCCGGAAGACGCCCGTTCGACCACCGATTCCGTGCGGGTAGCCCTGACCGGCGACCTGAGCAAACTGACTGAAAAGCAGTATATCGCCGCCCTTAAGATTTCCTCCGACGCCTTCGAAGGAAGCGAGGTCATGGGTACCTATTATCTGGAAGTCCTGACCGAGAAGAACTGCATCCGTCCGCTGACCAGCATGGACGAGATGGCCGGCAAGACCGCCGACCGCAGCGGCTGGGAGTACATCGAAGGCCTGTCCGGCGATGTGTCTTCCCGCAAGTCCCTGCCTGGCGAGCCGGTGCAGATTGTCGTGGACATGAAGAAGAACTACATCGTCACCGGCGTCCGTTTCGGCCTGTATTCTTCCTGGGGCGGTATCCCGACATTCAGCGCAATCGAATACAGTACGGATGGCCAGGCCTGGGAGCAGGCCGGCAGCCCGGACCAGAACGGCCTGACCACCGACGATGCCGTCAACGTCGCTTTCTATGGCTACATCGAAGCCCGTTACATCAAGTTCACCGCCGATGCGACCAATGTCTCTTCCTGGTACCGCTACCTGAATGATTTCAACATCTACTGCGCAGCCGGCAAGGAACCGACCCTGTATCTCCAATGCGGCGAGGACAATACCTTCACCGGCATGGTCAAGCATACGCCTGCCGGATCGACCTCCAACGTGGATTATTCCTTCCCGGTGCGGGTCGCCCCGTCCGGTACGTCCGCCATCAATGCGACGGTTGCCGTCGACAACAGCCTGATCGCTGCGTACAACGAAGCCAACGGTACTTCCTACAAGGAGCTCCCTGCTGGCAATGTGACCGTGGAATATGGTTCCGTTACGATCGGCGGCGGTGCCGTCAAGTCCGATGACGTCCATGTTGCCGTGACCGGCGACCTGGCTTCGCTGAAAGAGCCGTTTGGCTATTTGATTCCGCTTTCCCTGAAGTCTTCCGCCCATGTGGATGAAACGGCCAATGTGGTCTATGTCATCGTCAAGGTCGTGGAGTCCAAGCTCAAATCCATCGAGTCTCTCGAAGACATCGACGGAAGCCTGGCCTCCGACCGCACCGGCTGGAGCATCACGGGCGAAGGCCAGAACATGAATTCCGCCATTGACGGCAATACCGGCTCTTATGCGACCAACTTCCCGCGCCAGAACGACAATGTCCTGACCCTGGACCTGGGCGCCGTGAAGGATGTGACGGGTGTCATGGTTACCTCTATGTATTATGCTCCGACCATTACGCTCATCGAGACCAGCACGGATGGCTCCAACTTTGTGTCCTGCGGCGTCCCCGGTGAAGGTGAGTATCTGAATGTCGGTTCCGGATGGAGCCAGGACCAGGTCCATGTCGGATTCGCCGGAGCCATCAAGGCCCAGTATGTGCGCATCACGATCAATTTCGCTTACAGCTATTCTTATTACCAGCGTGTCGGCGAGATGAACGTCTATCTTCAGTAATCGATAATGAATATGAAAAAGATATTTTCCATTGCAGTGGCCGTCCTCGCCCTGGCCGGTTGCCAGAAGTCTCTGGAGTACAGGGATGTCCTGTACTTCACCGGGACCGAAGACGATCCCGCCGTCAGCATGTATGTCGACGGCCCGGCCTCGAAGAACCTGACGGTCTCCTCGTCCAAGGTCTATGACGAGGATGTCAATATCGCCGTGATGGTCGATCCTTCGGCGCTGGAGGCGTTCAACGCCGCCAACGGCACCTCTTACCAGATGCTTCCCGAAGGCAGCTACCAGCTCAGCGACAACCATTTCACGATCTATGCGGGAACCAGCGTTTCCGCTCCGGTCGCCTTCTCGATTGTCTCCATGGATGATTTCGAGGAAGGCGTGCTGTATTGCGCCCCGGTCCGGCTCCTGGCCGCCGCGGACGGTTCCAACATCCTCTATCCCAGCCAGACGATCTTCCTGGTGATCAACTCCATCATCACGACCCGCTGCGTCAACCTCGCCGGTTCCAACTGGTACAACATGGAGACGATGGTCAACAACTCCGACCTGGCCAACCTGCCGGCCGTGACCCTTGAGGCCCGCGTCTACATGAACGGCTGGTCCAACCTCAGCCACAAGATCGCTTCCGTGGTCGGTATCGAGGAGCACATGATCGTCCGTTTCGGCGATGTCTCCTGCGACCGTGACCAGCTTCAGGTGGCAGGCCGCGGCGTGTCCCTGACTTCGACCGACCACTTCTCCCTGGGCCGTTGGTACCACATCGTCGCCATCGACGACGGTTCCAAGCTCCGCCTGTATGTGGACGGCAAACTCGAAGGTGAGGTTGATTCCTCCGGCAAGGCTGCCCTGAACCTCGGTGCGAACGCCGAAGGCGGCGGTTTCCGTATCGGCGCCTCCGCCGGTGACAACCGTCCGTTGAACGGTTACATCAGCGAGGTCCGCGCCTGGAAGCGTGCCCTGTCCATCGTCGAGGCTGAGAACAACCAGTGCTATGTCAACCCGGAAACCGCGCAGGACCTGGTCGGTTACTGGCGGATGGACCAGCTGGATGAGAACGGCAAACTCGTCGACCTGTCCGGCAACGGTTATGTCGGTACCCCGAGAGGCGGCACCAACTGGGTGGACGGCATCAAGTGCCCGGTCGTTGAATAAGTTCCTGCATATCATGGCAGTTTGCGCTGCAGCTGTCCTGGCTGCCGGTCATCCGGCGGTCGGGCAGACTGCGCGTATCCTGCAGTTTGACGCTCCCGTCCAGAACTTCGGATCCATCCGTTATGACGCCAAGCCCGTGACGGTCCGGTTCGCCTGCACCAACATCGCGGACAAACCGGTATCCATCGTGGACGTGCATGTCCAGTGCGGCTGTACGATCCCGTCCTGGAGCAAGGACGCCATCGCGCCCGGAGCCAAAGGCTACGTGGACGTGGTCCTCGACCCGGCTTCCCTGGTCGGCCCGCAGAAGCGGCACCTCACGGTCATCGCGACCAACGGGGATTACCGTAAGTACAACACCATCACCCTGGAGGGTGAGGTGCTGCGGGACGAGACGCTGGACCAGATCCGGCATCCCCACCAGTGGGGCGGCGGATTGCGGACGGACCTTGACGTGATCGGCCTGAGACTGTGGAAGCAAGGTACGGTCGTCGAGCGGCCTTTGTCCGTGATGAACGACAGCGACGCACCCATGCGGATGCGCTGGTCCTGTCCGTCCCGTCGGGCGAAGGTGACGATGCCGGCCCTGATCCGGCCCGGACAGGTTGTCGAGGCTACGGTCCGGTACGATACCTCCGGATTGCCGGAGGGGGAGTATACCGACGAGATCTACCTCTATGTCGGTGACGTCCGCTACGGACCGATCGTCCTCAAGGGAGCCGTCGAACGCTAATTGCCAGAGAAATAAACGTTGAATATGAAAAAGATAATCACCATCCTTTCCGTTTCCCTCGGCCTGCTGGCCTTTGCCGCCTGCTCCGAGAAGACTGAAACTACGCCGGAATATCCCGCGGCCGAATCCCTGTCCATCAACCAGACAGCCCTTCAGCTTGACGGTATCGGCGCCACGGCGACCCTTTCCGCCACCGTCGCTCCGACGACCGCTGCGGTGACCTGGGCCAGCACCAATCCGGCCGTCGCCACTGTTTTCAACGGTGTCGTGACCGGCCGCGGCCGCGGCAGCTGCGAGGTCTATGCCATGGCCGGCGACCTCAAGGCCTATTGCGCCGTGACCGTCGGACATGAGATTCCGACCTCCTCTCTCGTTGTGGATCCGTCCGAGCTGACCGTCAAGGCCGGTGAAACGGCCACCCTTACCGTGACCGCCCTCCCGGAAGACCATACCGACGAACCCGTATATGCCTGGTCGAGCAGTGACGAGACCGTCGCCACCGTCAACGGCGGTGTCGTGACCGGTGTCGCTGCCGGCACGGCCACCATCAAGGTCGTTACCGGCACGATCGAGGCCACCTGCGAAGTGACCGTCACTTCCGATGCCCCGACCCCGACCGACAACCCCTACCTGGTGAACCTGACCACCCAGTACTTCCCGTATGACTGGGCTTCGGCCGACGCCACGCAGGACAACATCACCATGGAAGCCTGGGTCAAGCCGTCCTCCTTCGAAGGCAGCAACGACAACATCTACTCGATCGTCGGCACGGAAGGCATCTTCCTGCTCCGCTTCGAAGGCAGCCAGCTGAATCTGGTCTACGGCGGAACGAAGAAGTCCAACGGCGAATACAATGAAAAGAAAGTCACGTATTCGACCAACTTCAGCACCGGCGAGTGGCACCATGTGGCCGCGACCTACGCCAAGGGCGGAGACGTCGTCCTCTATGTGGACGGCGAGCAGGTGGGCAAGAACACCGCGGAGGATCATGGTATCGAACTGAACGGTATCGGCGCCACCTGGGTGCTCCCGTTCAAGTTCTACGTCGGCGTTTCTTCCAACAACCGCTATTTCAAGGGTTCCATCGCCGATGTCCGGATCTGGAACAAGGCCCGCACGGGCGAGGAGATCAAGGCTGACATGAGGAAGGCCGCTCCTTCGACTTCCGGCCTGATGGCTTACTGGCGCTTCAACGAGGGTTCCGGCAATACCGTGAAGGATTACTCCGGCAACGGCCGTGACATCACCGCCAACGCCGCCCTGACCTGGATCGAGGCCGAACGCCCGTTCTAAGCCCTTGTAGCCGCAGAAATTTGCGTAAAACCTAAATTCTTCTTATCTTTGCGGTCCCTATAAAGTGTAGGGATCGCAATTTTTTAGTATAAACCATTAAAGATCAAGACAGTGGACACACTTAGCTACAAAACGGTCTCGCTTAACAAAGCGACTGTAAAGAAAGAGTGGGTGGTCATTGATGCTACCGATCTGGCTCTTGGTCGTCTCGCCTCCCGCGTGGCCCTTGTCCTTCGTGGCAAGACCAAGCCGGGCTTCACCCCGAACGTGGACTGCGGTGACAACGTCATCGTCGTCAACTGCGAGAAGGTGGCCCTCAAAGGCAACAAGATGACCGACCGCGTCTATACGCGCTACACCGGTTACCCGGGTGGCCAGCGTTTCACGACGCCCGCCGAGATCCTCGCAAAGAGGCCGACCGAACTGGTCCGGAGAGCTGTTAAGGGTATGCTCCCGAAGACCCGTCTTGGTGACAAGCTCATCAACAACCTGTTCATCTATGCAGGTCCCGAGCATCCGCACCAGGCACAGAACCCTAAAACTATCAAGTTGAACGAAATCTAAACAGAGCAAATGGAAAAAACAGTCAACGCCCTTGGAAGACGTAAATCAGCTGTGGCTCGTGTTTATGTGGCAGCCGGCACCGGCAAGGTGACGATCAACGGCCGTGACCTGGACGAATATTTCGCCGAGGATACGCTCAAGTACATCGCCAACCAGCCGTTCGAGGTGACCGGTACCGCAGGTCAGTTTGACGTGAAGGCTACCATCGACGGTGGTGGAGTCAAAGGTCAGGCCGAAGCCCTGAGACTCGGTATCTCCCGCGCACTTTGCGAGGTGGATCGCGAGGCTTACCGCTCCGCCCTCAAGGCCGCCGGCTTCCTCACCCGCGACGCTCGCGAGGTCGAACGGAAAAAGCCTGGTCAGCCTGGTGCACGCCGCCGCTTCCAGTTCAGCAAGCGTTAATCGCCGCCTGACGCTGGTTTGCGCCCACAGTCCGGTTTTGCAAATCCGTCGGATCTTCGCACTGGTGTGAACCCGTGGAAGCTGCCCAGGATTGCCGGTACTGCGAAAAATTCCGGAGACCGGGTCTCCCGCTGCTTCGGGATTGATGTAAGAAGCCCCTCAGGCACAAGGCAAAACGCCTGTCGGGACAGTTTTTAAAACAAAAAAGAACTTTAAAACAATGCCAAGAACAAATTTCCAGGAATTGCTTGATGCAGGTGCACACTTCGGCCATCTCGCCCGCAAGTGGAACCCTAAGATGGCTCCCTATATCTTCGATCAGAAGAACGGAATCCATATCATCGACCTGCACAAGAGTGTCGTCAAGATTGACGAGGCTGCCGAAATGATGAAGGAGTTGGCCCGCAGCGGCCGCAAGATCCTCTTCGTGGCAACCAAGAAGCAGGCTAAGGACATCGTCGCCGAGAAGGCGAACGCTGTCAACATGCCTAGCGTTACCGAGCGTTGGCCGGGCGGTATGCTCACCAACTTCCCTACCATCCGCAAAGCCGTCAAGAAGATGAATACCATCGACAAGATGAAAGAGGATGGAACCTTCGAGAAACTCGCCAAGCGTGAGCGTCTCCAGGTTGACCGCCAGCGTGCCAAGCTTGAGAAGAACCTCGGTTCCATCAAGGACATGAGCCGTCTCCCTTCAGCTATTTTCGTAGTGGACGTACAGAAAGAGGCCAATGCCGTCAAAGAGGCAAACCGTCTCAACATCCCGGTTATCGCTATGGTTGATACTTGTTGCGATCCTACTCCGATTGATTATGTGATTCCGGCGAATGACGACGCCGCGAAGAGCATCGAACTCATCACCGATGTTCTCTGCGCCGCCATCCAGGAGGGATTGAACGAAAGGAAGCTCGAAAAGGAGAAAGAGGCTGAGGCCGCTCCCGCCCAGGAGCAGCAGGCTGCCGGCAAGAAGCTCCGTGCCCGCCGCGGTACCAAGGTCGAAATCGAGGCCGAGGCTCCCGCCGCTGAAGAAGAAGCGAAGGCTGAATAATTTTGCTCTAAAAAGAATACGATTATGGAAATTACCGCCAAAGACGTAATGAAACTGCGTCAGATGACTTCCGCCGGCATGATGGATTGCAAGAAGGCCCTCATCGAGGCCGAAGGCGATTTCAAGAAGGCCGTCGACATCATCCGTGAGAAGGGTAAGCTCGTCGCTGCCAAGCGTGCGGACCGTGAGACCACCGAAGGTGCCGTCCTCGCCCGTATCGAAGGTGGCAAGGCTGTCCTTGTCTGCCTTGGCTGCGAGACCGACTTCGTCTCCGCCACCCCGGACTTCAAGGCCCTCGCCGGCGAAATCGCCGACGCCGCCATCAAGGCTTTCCCGGCTGACGCCGAAGGCCTGAAGGCCGCCCCTTGCTCCAACGGCCACACCGTGGAGGAGGAAATCTCCGCCCAGACCGGCAAGACCGGTGAGAAGCATGTCCTGGCTTGCTACGAGACCCTCGAGGCCCCGTTCATCTCCCAGTACATCCACTTCAACGGCAAGCTCGGTGCCATCGTCGCCTTCAACAAGGAAGTTCCCGCCGAGGTCGGCAAGAATGTCGCCCAGCAGGTCGCTGCGATGAACCCGGTTTCCGTCAGCAAGTCTGACTGCCCGGCCGAACTCGTCGAGAAAGAGCTCGCCATGTACAAGCAGCAGATGGCCGAAGATCCGAAGATGGCCGGCAAGCCGGAAGCGATGCTCGAGAACATCGCCAAGGGCAAACTCGGCAAGTTCTTCAAGGAGCAGACCCTCGAGGAGCAGGATTTCGTTTGGGACAACAAGATCTCCGTCGCCAACTATATCGCTTCTGCCGATAAAGAGGCCAAGGTCGTTGCTTTCAAGCGCTTCTCCCTCAGCGACTAATTCTACGTCTACGGACTGATTCCCAGGGGAGTGATGCCGGTATCCGGGATCACTCCTTTCTTTTTCAGATAAAGTGATGAAACGGTATTTCGATCCTTTGTTCAGCGTCCTGCGGAACCTGCTGCTGGCCCTTGTCCTGTATACGGTCTGCCGGCTGGTGTTCTTTGCGGAGAACCGGGAACTGTTCCCGGAGGTCAGCAGGGCCGTCTTCGGCCGCCTGATGCAGGGTGGCCTTCGTTTTGACATTTCCGCCCTGATGTACACCAACGCGCTGTACATGGTCCTGGCGCTGCTGCCGTTCCGGTTCCGCAGGCGCCGAGGCTGGCAGGGACTGGTCAAAGGCCTGTATGTCGTGCCGAACTTCGTCGCTTTTGCCGCCGACCTGGCGGACTCGGTTTATTTTCCGTTCTCCAACCGCCGCACGACCTTTACGATCTTCCGCCAGTTCGGCGGAGACGACCTTGGCGGCGTCTTCCTGCACGAATTTGTCGCCCATTGGTACCTGGTCCTGCTCGGATTGGGCATCCTGGCCGCACTGATTTTCCTGTATCGCCGGCCGCGCTTTTACGAGGGCCGGTGGGACTGGAAAGACTATGCCGTGCACCTGGCTGTCCTTGTGGCGGTCATCTACCCTGTCGTCGGGGGAATGCGGGGCGGATTCGGCGTGACGGTCCGGCCGATCGCCCTGAACGACGCCAACCTGTACGCGGATCGTCCGCTGCAGGCAGGGGTTGTGCTCAATACCGCTTTCAGCATGTATCGGACCCTGGGAGACGATTCGTTCCAGGACCCGCATTACTTTGAGACGGAGGCCGAGGCACAGGCCATTTTCGACCCGGTCCATGTCCCGGCGGATACCACGGCCTTCCGTGCCAAGAACGTCGTCATCCTGATCCTGGAGAGTTTCTCCGCCTCCTACAGCGGCCTTCTGACGGAACTGCAGGGACTTCCGCAGCCCACGCACATGCCCTTCCTGGACTCGCTGAGCCGCGAATCGCTGGTCTTCCGGAATTCCTTCGCCAACGGACGCGTCAGCATTGAGGCCCTGCCTTCGGTGATGTGCGGCCTGCCTTCGCTGATCGAGCCGTTCTTCCTGACGCCCTATGCCCAGAACGACGTGCGCGGCCTGGCCCGCGAACTGGGCGAGAAAGGCTATTCGTCCGCCTTCTTCCATGGCGCCGCCCGCCAGTCGCTCGGTCTGGCCGGTTTTGCCAACAACACCGGTTTCCAGAAGCAGTACAGCCGGGAGTCCTATAATAACGAAGCGGATTACGACGGGACCTGGGGCATCTGGGACGAGCCGTTCCTGCAATACTTCGAGCGGGGCATCAATGAACTGAAACCGCCGTTCATCGCGACGGTCTTCACCCTGTCTTCCCACCATCCCTTCAACGTTCCGGCCCAGTACGAGAACGCTTTCGATCCGGGAACCATCCCGATGCACCGCTGTGTCGCCTACTCGGACCATGCCATCCGCAAGTTCTTCGAGTCGGCCCGGAAAGAGCCCTGGTACGAGGATACGATCTTCATCATCACGGGTGACCACACCAACCGGACCGACCTTCCCGAGTACCAGACCGATTGCGGCCGGTTCCGGATCCCGATCATCTTCTATACCCCGGACGGGTCGCTGAAGGGCCTTCGCGACGGCATCGCCCAGCAGACCGACATCAAGCCTACGGTCCTGGGCTGGCTCGGCTATGACCAGCCTTTCCTGAGCTTCGGCGTGGACCTGGTCCGGACGGCGGACGAGGATACCTTCGCCATCAATTACCTGCCCAACGGGACATTCCAGCTTTTCCAGGACGGCTGGCTCCTGCAGTTTGACGGACAGCAGGCTACGGCCCTCTACCGTTTCCAGACTGACCTGATGCTGGAAGACAACCGCCTCGGAGCCGAGCCCGAAATCGCGGCATCCCTGACGCTGAAACTCAAGGCCCTCCTCCAGCAGTACATCACCCGCATGATGGAAAACCGGATTTCCTGAGTGCCGGTGCATAAAAGATGAACGCCTCCCGATTCCCATCGGAAGGCGTTCGCAATTCTAACCTAAAACTTAACCTATGAAAAAACTATTCGACCATTTCTATTGCAATGTCTGTGCCAGAGCAGGGACGGTTTGGTAGAATTTTCGGTCGAAAAGTGATTTTTTCGTCATTTATTCGGCCGCCGGCTCCGGAGGCGTCGGCTGGGAGGCCGGATCAAGGGTGACCTTGATGATCTTGACCGGGTTCAGCGGGAGGTCGCGGTTGTTGGTGGCGACCTTCGCGATCTTGTCGATCACGTCGAGGCCTTCGATGGTCTCTCCATAGACCGTGTAGTCTCCGTCAAGGGCGGCGCAGGCGCCTTCATCCTGGACCAGGTAGAACTGGGAACCGGAGGATTCTTTGTTGGGGTTGGCGGCATCTCCGCGGCGGGCTGCAGCGAGGGCGCCTTTCTTGTGCTTGTACTCGGGGACGAATTCGGCAGGGACGGTGTAGCCCGGGCCGCCGGTGCCGTACTGCGCGACGGCGGAGGTGTCGCGGGTCAGCGGATCGCCGCCCTGGATCATGAATCCGTCGATGACGCGGTGGAAGAGGAGGCCGTCATAGAATCCGGTGAGGGCGAGGCGCTCGAAGTTCTCCCGGTGCTTGGGGGTCTTGCTGTACAGTTTGATCTTCAGGGTGCCGAGGCTGGTCTGGACATCGAAGACCGGCTCCTCCGGAAGGAGCGGGATCATGGTTTCAGCTTCTTTCATTTTCTGTTGGAATTGGACTTGTTCGAGGGAATCGAGGCGGGCCTGTTCCGCGGCCTCCGCTTCTGCCTTCTTGGCCTTGTTGTTTCCGCAGGCCACCATCATCGCCGCCATGCCCATGCAGGCGAGGGATTGGAAGATTCTTTTCATATGATCAGGTTTTGACATTTGCTCTCGTGCGACTGCAAATGTACTGAAAAATGTCTATTTTTGTAAGACAAACGAAAAAAACACGAGCGATACCATGAACTTCAGAAACCTGATTCTGACCCTCCTTCCAGCCCTGGCCCTATCCGCGTGCCATGCGCCCCAGGCCCCCGAAATCCACGTGATCCCCCAGCCGCAGCAGATTACCGCTACGGGCGGAGTCTTCAAAGTCGCCGGCGCCCCGGTCAGCTATGAAGGCGTCGATGCCCGCACCGCCGCACAGATCCAGAATTTCGCGACCCGCCTGACCACCGTCACCGGAAAGGCCAGCCTCGTCAGCGAAACGCTGCAGGACAAGGGTTTCTCCTTCCGCACCGACGCCTCCCTGGCCCCGGAGGCTTATACCATCGATATCAAACCGGCTGCCGTCCAGGTCGCCGCTTCCGATTTCAACGGGTTCTTCTATGCCCTCCAGACCCTCGGCCAGATGCTGCCGCCCGCTTTCTACGGGGACGCCAAGGCCAAGGCGGACTGGGTGCTTCCCTGCGCACAGGTCAACGATGCCCCCCGCTTCGGCTACCGGGGCATGCACATGGATCCGTCCCGCCATTTCTGGAGCGTGGACGAGGTCAAGAAGTACCTTGATGTCATGGCCCTGTATAAGCTCAACCGGCTGCACTGGCACCTGACCGACGACCAGGGCTGGCGGGTCGAGATCAAGAAATACCCGAAACTGACCGAAGTCGGCTCCCAGCGCAAGGAGACCATAGTGAAGAAGAATTTCAATCCCTATGTGGGTGACGGTCAGCCCTATGGCGGCTTCTATACCCAGGATGAGATCCGCGAAGTGGTGGCCTATGCGGCCGACCGCGGCATCACCGTCATTCCGGAGATCGACCTTCCGGGCCACATGCTGGCCGCCTTGGCCGCTTATCCGGAGCTGGGCTGCACCGGCGGTCCCTATGACGTCTGGACGATCTGGGGCGTTTCCGAGGATGTCCTTTGCGTGGGGCAGGAAAAGACCTTTGAATTCCTGGAAGGCGTGCTGACCGAGATCATGGACCTCTTCCCGTCCGAATACATCCATATCGGCGGCGATGAAAGCCCGAAGGTCCGTTGGGAGAACTGCCCGCGCTGCCAGGCCCGCATCCGCGCCCTCGGCCTGCGCGACGGCAATGGCCACACCAAGGAGCAGCTCTTGCAAAACTACGTGACGGCCCGTATGCAGGAATTCCTGGGCAAGCATGGCCGCAAGATCATCGGCTGGGATGAAATTCTGGAAGGTGAGCTGGCTCCGGGTGCGACGGTCATGTCCTGGCGCGGCGCCGACGGCGGCATCCAGGCGGCGAGCCGCGGCTTCGACGTCATCATGACGCCGAACTCCCATTTCTATTTCGACTACTACCAGAGCCAGGAGCGCGACCGCGAGCCCTTCGGCATCGGCGGTTATGTCTCGCTGGAGAAGGTCTACAGCTTCGATCCGTATGACAAGCTTTCCGAGGAGGCCAAGCCGCATATCCTCGGCGCGCAGGCCAACCTGTGGACCGAATACATCGCGACTCCGGAGCACCTGGAGTACATGCTGCTGCCGCGCATGTGCGCCCTCAGCGAGGTACAGTGGTGCCAGGAACGTGATTACGACCGATTCCTGGCCTCACTCCCGCACACCGGCGAGATCCTGGACGCGTTGGGCTATACCTGGTGCAAGTATGCACTCGGAACGGCCGGCATGCCGGGGGACGAACATCCGGTGCGGACGCCCGAAGAGATGGAAAAATACCGGTCCGAGAACCACTGGGACTGGTAAGACGACAAGGGCTGGCCTTCGGGCCGGCCCTTGTCAGTATAAAAGGAGTCCGGCGATGCCGCCGGCGACGATGATGTAGATCGGATTGACCTTGAAGCCCAGCGAGGCGACCATGGCCGCGGCAAAGAGGGCCCAGCTTTTCCAGTCCATGAAGTTTTCTTCCACGATGGCGAAGTGCGGGATGAGCCCGGTCCAGGACGTGTCGACCATCAGGATCACGGCGGCGGCGCCGATCAGGCCGACGACGGCGGGACGGAGCCAGCCCATGACGCCTTCGAACAGGCGGTTCCCCATGAATTTCTCGTAGAACTTGACCATCGTCAGGACGATGAAGAACGAGGGCAGGATGAGGGCGAAGGTGGCCGTTGCGGAGCCGAGGATGGCGACCGCGTGGGAGGCACCGGCACTGGTCAGGACTTCATAACCGGTGTAGGTGGCGCAGTTGACACCGATCGGGCCGGGAGTCATCTGGGAGATGGCCACGATGTTGGTAAAGGTACTTTCACTGAGCCAGTGATGGGCCACGACGACCTGGGTCTGGATCAGGGAAAGCATGGCGTAGCCGCCGCCGAAGGTGAAGACGCCGATGATGAAGAAGGTCACGAACAGCTGGCCGAAGAGGAGGATCGTTTCCATCATGCGTCACGGCCCTCCCGGTGCCGCCGGTCCTGCCACATCGTAAAGGCCAGGGCCAGCACGATGACTACCAACAGGATATAGATCGGGGAAACTTTGAGGAAGGCGACCAGGACCAGGGCTGCCGCCGTGATGGCCCAGGCCCACCAGGTCTTGTTGGCCTTGCGGGCCATGTTGATCATCGGAACGGCGATCAGGGACACGACGACCGGACGGATGCCGTTGAACATGCGGATGACGATGGGATTGTCCTGGAAACTGGTCATGAACATGGCGATGGCCAGGATGATCAGGAAGGAGGGAAGGACCGTGCCGAAGGTGGCGGCGATGCTGCCCTTGATCCCGCGGAGCTTGTAGCCGGCGAAGATGGACACGTTGACGGCCAGCACGCCCGGGGCGCTCTGGGCGAGGGCGATGATGTCCGGCAGTTCTTCGGTCTTGATCCAGCCCCTGCGGTCCATTTCGTTCTCGATGAGGGGAATCATCGCGTAACCGCCGCCGATGGTGAAGGCGCCGATTTTCGCGAAAACCCGCATAATCTTGAACAGAGAAACCATACTCTTCTTTTTTAGCGAATGCAAAGGTACGCCGGTCGCTTGAAAATTGGAAATTTTTCAAAAATTTTCCCGAAAAAATTTGCTGGGAAAGAAAAAGTGCGTATCTTTGCAGCCCGTTTGAAACAAAACGGTAGCTCATTGAAAATATTGAAAGACTTTAAGTACAAGAAGCAAGTACCGAACTTAAAAGATCGAGAGCGTCAATTCTATTGATGATAGAGAGCGTTAAGGAGCAAGCTAAGCTAAGAATTATAGTGTATATACAAAGAAGAGTTTGATCCTGGCTCAGGATGAACGCTAGCGGCAGGCTTAACACATGCAAGTCGAGGGGCAGCGCGTTGTAGCAATACGATGGCGGCGACCGGCGGAAGGGTGCGTAACACGTGAGCAACTTGCCCGCAACTGGGGGATAAGCGCTGGAAACGGTGTCTAATATCCCATAACATATTGTACCGCATGATACGATATTGAAAATTCCGATGGTTGCGGATGGGCTCGCGGGGCATTAGGTAGACGGCGGGGTAACGGCCCACCGTGCCGACGATGTCTAGGGGTTCTGAGAGGAAGATCCCCCACACTGGGACTGAGACACGGCCCAGACTCCTACGGGAGGCAGCAGTGAGGAATATTGGACAATGGGGGCAACCCTGATCCAGCCATGCCGCGTGCGGGACTAAGGCCCTATGGGTCGTAAACCGCTTTTGTTGGGGAGCAATAAGGTGTACGCGTACACCGATGAGAGTACCTGGCGAATAAGCATCGGCTAACTCCGTGCCAGCAGCCGCGGTAATACGGAGGATGCGAGCGTTATCCGGATTTATTGGGTTTAAAGGGTGCGTAGGCGGACTGGTAAGTCAGTGGTGAAATACCCGCGCTCAACGTGGGCCGTGCCATTGATACTGTTGGTCTGGAGTACTGTTGCCGTGGGAGGAATGGGTAGTGTAGCGGTGAAATGCATAGATATTACCCAGAACACCGATTGCGAAGGCATCTCACGAAGCAGTCACTGACGCTGAGGCACGAAAGCGTGGGGATCGAACAGGATTAGATACCCTGGTAGTCCACGCAGTAAACGATGATGGCTAACCGTCGGCGATAGACAGCCGGTGGCCAAGCGAAAGCGATAAGCCATCCACCTGGGTTGAAACTCAAAGGAATTGACGGGGGCCCGCACAAGCGGAGGAACATGTGGTTTAATTCGATGATACGCGAGGAACCTTACCCGGGCTCGAACGGCAGATGACGGACTCAGAGATGAGAACTCCCTTCGGGGCGTCTGTCGAGGTGCTGCATGGTTGTCGTCAGCTCGTGCCGTGAGGTGTCGGCTCAAGTGCCATAACGAGCGCAACCCTTGCCGTCAGTTACCAGCACGTAGAGGTGGGGACTCTGGCGGGACTGCCACCGCAAGGTGAGAGGAAGGGGGGGATGACGTCAAATCAGCACGGCCCTTACGTCCGGGGCGACACACGTGTTACAATGG
>ONQC01000034.1 GCA_900319855.1 uncultured Bacteroidales bacterium | reverse complement strand
AAGAACGACAAGGGTGCAAAGAAGAGCAATGTCAATCCCGGTGAGGAAATCACCCTGGAGATCGACACGACCCTTCCTGCCAACGCCGAGTTGTTCAAGTACACCCGTGACCGCTACATCCGCATCGCTGCCATGGCCAAGGGAAGCGGTTACAACAGCAACAACCTCTACAACTTCTCCAAGATTTATAAGATCTCCGCTGATTTCAGCAAGATCGAGGAAGTCAAGTGGGAAGACTAACCTAGGTTAGACAATGCTGAAAAGCCGGTCCGCAGGGACCGGCTTTTCTGTTTTCCAGGTTCTTCTATTTGAAGGATTCCCCGACTTTCTTCAGGGCCTTGGGCAGGCACTCCTGCCAGAACTGCCAGGTATGCCCGCCGGAGCGGGTAATGAATTCGCAGGGTATTTCTTTATCCTTCAATTTATTGACAAAAGCCTGCACGGAGGATAGCGAAACCGTTCCGTCTTCCGTGCCGGTTTCGATGGTGATGGGCGGCACCTTGGATTTGTCGGCCTTTTCCAGGACTTCATCCAGCCGGAAGGTTGCGGGGGACATGGCATACATATATGTGAACATCTCGGGATGCCCCAAGCCCTGGTACAGGGTGCCGTTGCCACCCATGGACAAGCCGGCAATCGCACGCTTTCCGTTGCCTTTGAACTGCTTTTCGATATGCGGGATGAATTCATCGATAAAGAAGGTCCCGTACTTCAATTTCCGATCGTCAAAATCGTCCATGTAGAAGGCATTCTGCCCGTTCGGAGTGACGATGATGAACAACTCGCCGCCGTCGCGGACATACTTCGTCGCTATGGAACTCAGATTGCCTCCGTCCGGACTCCCGCCCCATCCTGTCGCGGTGCTCAGCCATTTATTGTGGGCGTCGGTGGTATCGAACTCATATCCATGCAGCAGGTACAGCACGGGATAGGACTTGGCCGGATCGTATGTCGGCGGCAGCCAGACGCTGTATTTGATGCTCATGCCCAGGACGGAACTGGAGATGCTCTGGTCTTTCTTTACCGCCGGTTTGGCGGTCATTATCTCGGGAACGGGTTCGGGATCGGGCTCGTCTTTTCCGGCATTCCCGCCGCAGGCAGCCAGCAGGAAGGCGGTGGAGATCATCAGGATGGATTTGCAGGATTTCATGATAGATACGTGTTTACCGCAAATATCGCGGAAATGCCCTGTCCTTTTTGTGCCGAATCGCTTCAATCTTGTGCGAAATGTAGAAAGGCCCGGCGGAATCACTCCGGCGGGCCTTCATTGCAATGTGTGTTTTTGTGAAAAAGTAGTACTTTCCGTTAAATGGTGACTTCAGCTTTCTGGCGGATGTCATCGGATGCGGAGCCGAGCAGGAGTTCGAGCTTGCCGTGCTCAAGCGTCCAGGCATTGGTGTTGACGTTCCAGTAGCGGAGGTCTTCCATGGGGATCTCGAGGGTGACGGTCTTGGTCTCACCGGCGGCGAGGCTGACACGCTCGAAGGCCTTGAGCTCCTTGACCGGCCATTCGACGGCAGAGTCGATGCGGTGGACATAGAGCTGGGCGACTTCGTCAGCAGCCATGCTGCCGTCGTTGGTCAGGGTGAAAGTGACCTTGACGGATTTCTTGGAAGCGGCGGCCTTCATGGCTCCGTAGGTGAAATCAACATAGGAGAGACCGTGGCCGAATGCGTACATCGGCTTGATGTTCTTGGTGTCGAACCAACGGTATCCCACGAGGGAACCCTCGGTATACTTGGAGGTCGGCTTCGGCATCTTTTCCATCATCTCGCGGATCTGCTCGCGGGTCATCTGGGTACGGTCCTGACGGTACATCAGGGTGAAGAGGTCGCCACCCTGGGTCTTGTCCGGGAAGTTGCCGAGCGCAAAGGCCGGGGAGTCTTCCAGCTTGGCCGGGAAGGTGAACGGGAGCTTGCCGGACGGGGCGATGTCACCGAAGAGGACTTCGGCGAGGGCGGTGCCGCCTTCGGTACCGTTCCACCAGCCCTGGACGATGGCCGGGGAATACTGGTCGAGGACGCGCAGGTCGCAAGGACCGCCGGAGATCAGGACGGTAACCAGGTTCGGGTTGACCTCATAGAGGGCCTTGACGACTTCTTCCTGGCCGGTAGGGAGGTTGATGTTGGCGCGGTCGCTGCCTTCGGTCTCGATGTTCTTGTTAGTGCCGCCGAAGAAGATGACGACATCGGCGCCCTTGGCGGCCTCGACAGCCTCGGCGAGGAGGGCCGGGTCGGCCGGCTCATCAATGGCTTCAGCTACCAGCGGGTTCGGGTTGGCACCAGCGGGACCACGGCCCCAACGGCGTCCTGCAAAATTCTTGTAACCCGGAGCATAGACGACTTCGGCGGCGTCGCCGGCACGTTTCTGGATGCCCTGGAGCGGGGTGATTTCATAGAGGGCCTTGACACCGGCGCCCATACCGCCGGACTGGGTCTTCAAGACGGCGTTCTGGCCGATGACGGCGATCTTTTTGATATCCTTCTTGAGCGGGAGGACATTGCCTTCGTTCTTGAGGAGGACGATGGACTTCTGGGCTACCTGATAGGCGATCTTCTGCTGCTCCGGCTTGGAGGTCATTTCGGTGTTCGCGACGTCATCCGGAATCGCCTCGATGGCGAAGCGGACACGGAGGATCTGGCGGACCTTCTCATCGACGAGGTCTTCGGTCAGGGCTCCGGTCTTGATGGAGTCGATGACCGGCTTGCCAAGGTAGTTGCTGCCCGTCATCTGGACATTGAGGCCATGGAGCATGGCACCCATGGTGCTGTGCGTGCCGCCCCAGTCGGAAACGGTGAAGCCTTTGAAGCCCCATTCGCCGCGGAGGATTTCGTTGAGCAGGTGCTCGTTCTCGGAGCAGTAATCGCCGTTGACCTTGTTGTAGGCCGGCATGACGCTCATGGCGCCACCCTTGACGATACGCTGCCGCGGTTGGTCTCCTGGTTGTTGACGGCGAAGTGCTTGATACAGACAGCCGTTCCCTGATCCTGGACACCGAGGGTGTACTGCAGGGAGAGGGCGGCGCTGAGGATCGGGTCTTCACTCAGGTATTCATAGGTACGGCCACCGACGGGGAGGCGCTGGATGTTGACGGCCGGGCCGAGGATGACATCCTTGCCACGCAGGCGGGCTTCCTTGCCCATACCGGTACCATAGAGGTAGGCCAGGTCTTTGGACCAGGTAGCGGCGAGGGCGGAACCGGTCGGGAAATAGGTGGCGGAGTCGAGCTTCCATCCGGCGGGGGTAAAGCCGTTCGGAACGCCTTCTTCACGGATGCCGAACGGACCGTCGGCATAGTGCATGTCGGCGATGCCGAGACGCTCGACACCGGCGGAAGACATGTTGGTCTTACTGTGCAGCATCTCGACTTTCTCCTCGAGGGTCATCTGGGCGATGATCTCGTTGATTTTCTTGTCGTTCACCGTCAGGCGATCCTGCGGTGTGACCGGATTCCCGCATGCTGCTGCGAGCATGGCGAGACCGGCAAGGAAGGAAAGGGGTTTGTACATAGTATGAGTGTGGTTTAATGTTTTCTGCAGTATAAAGTTATACAATAATGTCCATAATGGGAAACCCTTCTAACATTCGGTCGCTGAATTGAACAACGGGATAAAAAAATGTACGGATTCGGGGGTATGCACCATCGTTTTGAACATACGGACAAGTTTTTTGTACAGGAGGTCCATCCACCGCGCTCCAATATTTCCTATATTTGTATCAGACACAAATACTCAAAACGATACATTATGAAAAGAACTTTGATCCTTCTGATGGCGCTGCTGGTCGCCGGCAACGCCTTTGCCCAGGGATTCCGGCGTCAGCCCACTCCCAATGACACCCTCCGTTCCACGGTCGTGGACGGAAGCAGCGTGATCTTCCAGATTTATGCTCCCCAGGCGGAGCAGGTTTCCGTATCCGGCGACCTCCCGTGGGGCGCGCCGATCCGTTTTGAAAAGCAGGAAAACGGAGTCTGGAAAGGCCGCGTGGCCAAGATTGACGCGGGTGTGTACCGCTATCAGTTCTCCGTAGACGGCGTTCCTGTATTCGATCCGAAATCCGAGCTGGCAGGGGAGACCCGTGCGCTGCTGAAAGTCCAGCCCACCGGCGATGAATTCTTTGCCATGAAGGATGTGCCCCATGGTGCGGTCGCCCAGCGCTGGTATTACAGCCGGACCCTGAAGGGCATGCGCCGCCTGCATGTCTGGACGCCGGCCGGCTACGAAAAATCCCAGGCCAAGCTTCCGGTCCTGTACCTGATCCACGGCGGCGGTGACAACGATGCCTCCTGGCCGGGTGTCGGCGCAGCGGGCTGGATCCTGGACAACCTTCTGGCGGAAGGAAAGATGGTCCCGATGGTGGTGGTCATGCCGAACGGCACCGTGACCGGTGTTCCGAACGAGGTCCCTCCGTTTGCCGAAGATATGGTGACCGATATCATCCCGTTCATCGAGAACAACTATGCGGTCAAGACTGACAAGGACAGCCGCGCCATCGCCGGCCTTTCCATGGGCGGCATGGAGACCATGGAGGTCGCTTTCCCGCACTATGACATGTTCTCCTGGGTCTGGGTCATGAGCTCTTCCTTTGCGCCCGGCCAGGATCCCAAGGCCGAGGCCAACCGGTTGAAAGTCTTCGAGAACATCGACAAGATCAACAAGAGCTTCAAGCTCATGGTCTTCTCCCAGGGCGGCCAGACGGATATCGCTTTCCAGAATTGCAAGAATACCCTGAAAGTCCTGGACGAGGCCGGTTTGAAGTATGACTATGTGGAGAATGCCCAGGCGGGTCACAGCTGGGGTACCTGGCGGGCCGACCTGAAGGAACTGGCACCGAAACTCTTCAAATAAACCGAGTATATGAAGCGGATCTTACTGTTTTGCGCGGCGGCCCTATGCCTGGCGGCCTGCGCTGAAAAGAATCCTGTCCTTTCCATCGAGGGCGGACAGGTCCAGGGTGTCCCAACCGAAACCAAGGGCGTGACCGTCTACAAGGGGATTCCGTTCGCAGCCCCGCCCGTGGGCGACTTGCGCTGGAAAGAACCCCAGCCGGTCGTTCCGTGGGAAGGCGTTAAGATCGCCGATACCTTCGGCGCTCCGTCCTGGCAGTCCAAGCACTCCGGAGGCGGTTATACCCCGGAATTCTTCTTTGACGGCGATCCTCAGTTCAGCGAGGACTGCCTCTACCTGAACGTCTGGACTCCCGCTGCCGGCAAACCGGACAAGAAGCTTCCCGTCACCCTTTGGATCCACGGCGGCGGCTACACCGCCGGCTGGGGCTTCGAGCCTGAGATGGACGGCGAGGAATGGGCGAAACACGGCGGCGTCCTCGTGACCTTCAACTACCGCCTGGGTGTGCTGGGCTTCCTGACGCATCCGGCCCTTTCTGCCGAGAGCCCGCACCATGTATCCGGCAACTACGGCATGCTGGACCAGATCGCCGCCCTCAAGTGGGTCAAGAACAACATCGCCCAGTTCGGCGGTGATCCCGACCATGTCACGATCATGGGCCAGAGTGCCGGCGCGATGAGCGTGCAGACCCTGGTGACCTCCCCGCTCTCCAAGGACCTGATCGCCGGTGCGATCATCCAGAGCGGTGGTGGCGTCTCCGATCGTCCTTCCTTGTTCGGCAGCCCGCTGGCCGCCAGCGAAGAAGCCGGGAAGACCCTGATGGACTGGGCCGGCTATGACACGCTCGAGAAGATGCGTGCCGCCTCGCCGGAGGAACTCATGGGCCTGAGCATGCGCTATATGCGGGAAACCCATCAGATGCTCCGTGTGTCGACATCCCCGGTCGTCGATGGCTACGCCTATCCCGAGACCTTCAACGAGGCCGCCCTGGCAGGCCGGATCGCCAATGTCCCGTACATGATCGGCTGCACGCTGGATGACATGGGCGCACTCGGCGCCGGTATCGACCGGTTCTGCTTCGAGCGTGAGAAAGCCGGTATCCCGGCCTATGCCTATCAGTTCGCTCGCCGCCTTCCGACCGACGGCCGTGAGGGCGTGCTCCAGGGTGCGTTCCACTCTTCGGAACTCTGGTACATGTTCAAGTCCTTGCGTTACTGCTGGCGTCCGTTTGTCCAGGGCGATTATGACCTGGCCGAACAGATGATTACCAACTGGACCAATTTCGCCAAGTACGGCAACCCGAACGGTGCCAAGGCCGGTGCCTGGACCCCGCTGACCCAGGCCGATCCGAACTACATGGTCTTCAAACTCGACGAGAACGAGCAGGTGGCCTCTGCCATGGGCCCGATGATGCCGCGGTAAGAAGACCTGGGTGCACGCGCCGTCCCTGAAAAGCGGACGGCAGGTGCAAAATCGGGCAAAAATGAACGTGCCGTCCCTGTATTTGGGACGGCACGCGCATTTATGGGGAACGCCCGGGACTATTTGAAGAGCTTCGGGACGAATTCGGTGAGGTAGATGCGCCAGTTGCGCCAGATGTGGCCGCCGTCGGTCTCCATGTATTCGTACGGGTAGCCGGCTGCATCGAGCTTCTTGCGGAAGTCGTTGTTGGCCTGGATGAGGAAGTCGGAGTTGCCGATGCCGATCCACAGGAGCGCGGGCTTCTTGCTGAAATAGGTAGCGAGCTTGGCATCCATGTCGGCATAGATTTCCTTGTGGGCGGCGCGCTCCTCAGAGCCGGTGCCGATCGCTGCGGAGAACATGCCGGAGTAGTTGAACATATCCGGGTTGTTCAGGGTGATGTACAGGGTGTGGAAACCACCCATGGACAGGCCGCAGATGGCGCGGCTCTGTTTCTTTGCGATGGTGCGGTAGTTGGCGTCGATGAACTTCACGACCTCCGGGAAAGCGCTCTCGAAGGTACCTTCCATGGTCTGCGGGAGGCTCATGGTCGGACGGGTGTAGTTCATGGAGTTCTCGAGCGGGGCAGCCTCCTGGGAGATGTTGCCGTTGGTGAAGACGACGATCATCGGCTTGGCCTGGCCGCGGGCGATCAGGTTGTCGAGGATCTGGGTGGCACGGCCCTGGGTGACCCAGGCGTCTTCGTCGCCGCCGATGCCGTGGAGGACGTAGAGGACCGGGTAGCGGGTCTTGGTATTCTTCTCATAACCGGCCGGGGTGTAGACGGTCATACGGCGGTCAAACCCTGCGGTGGCGCTGGGATACCATACTTTGGAGACGGTGCCGTGGGGAACGCGGTGGATGGCGTACAGGTCGCTGCGGGCGCCTTCCTGCGGGACGAGGAGGACGCTGCTGACCGTCGCGACGTCACGGTTGACGAAGACGTTGTTCGGGTCGATGACGGAGTTGCCGTCGACGCTGAAGGTGTAGGTGTACATTTCCGGGGCGACCTTGAAGTCGGTCGTGTACTCCCAGACGCCGTTCTGGCCTTCCTTGAGGTCGACCGGAGCCTGCATCTCGAATTCCCGGTCACCCATCTTGACCTTTTGGACGGGGAGGAAGTCGCCGGAAAGGGTAACGCGGACGGCTTTCGGGGCACGGTAACGGAAAGTGACGGTGCCGTCTTCGTTGATGACGGGGGATTCGACGCCGGCGGGGCCGAAGAGCGCCTGCTGGGCAAAGGCCGATCCTGCGAGCAGGAGGCCAGCTGCAATCAATGCGAGTTTCTTCATGTTGATAATTGATTATTAAAGTGTTTGTTGGATTTCGGAAGTGTTGTTGAAGACCATCGTGGCGCCTTCTTCCAGGGAATAGGCAGGCCATGTGGGAAGTCCATCCGACTGCGGGATGCCGGTCTTGGCGAAGTTCGTCCAGGCGCGGCTGATCCGGTGGCCGAGTTCCACATCTTCGGCCGCGCCGCCGGTGATGGTGTAGTGCAGGGCCACATTGTCAAAGACGAAGGGGATTTCCATGCAGTGCGAACTGCCCAGGTGACCGTCGAGAACCGGAGATTCCCAGTCGAAACGGTACAGGTAGACGGGGGCGCAGCCGAAAGCCGTACGGTCCTTGGCCTGGGCGATGGCAAGGGGCTTGAACATCTGGTCTTCCTGTCCGACGGTGAATTCGTTCCAGGTCGTGCCGATGATTACCGGAATGTCCTTGGAGAGTGCCATGGATTCCGGTGCGCCCGGCTGGGCCGGCAGGATGGTTCCGTCGACGGTCGGCTCCGTACCGAAAAGGATGGACAGCAGGAAGTTGTCCGGAACGGCGCCGTCCTTGGCCGCTTCTTCTCGGGCCTGGGCGACGGCCTTCTGGCCCGCGGCGAGCAGCTGCTCATAAGGGACGGAGGCAATCTGGTCGACCTGCAGGGGAGAAAGGCCGAGGTGGTGGACGGTGTAGCGCCCGATCCGCTGGCTGTATTTCTTGTCCATGACGGTGGTGATGGAGCCGCTTTCGACGATGGCCTTCTTGAAAAGTCCCTTAGCGGAAGGCATGGCCATCAGGGTGGTTACCTTCCCGCCGCCGCCGGACTGGCCGAAGATGGTCACGTTGTCCGGGTCGCCGCCGAAGGTGGCGATGTTGTCGCGGACCCACTCGAGCGCCTTGACGATGTCGGTCATGCCGACGTTGCCGGACGCCGCGTATTTCTCACCGAAGAAGGAAAGGTCGAGGTGACCCAGGACGTTGAGCCGGTGGTTGAGGGTCACCACGACTACGTCATGGCCGCCGGCGAGGGCGCGTCCGTCGTAGGAAGGCCATTCCTGGCCGTTGCCGCTGTGGAAACCGCCGCCATGGAGCCAGACCATGACCGCCCGTTTGCCGCCGTCATTGATCCCCGGCGTCCAGATGTTCAGGCGGAGGCAGTCCTCATCCGGGAAGCCGTCGTTCCAGGCCGAAGAAAAGGCCTGCTCGTCGTTGTACCAGCCGGTGCGGGCACCCTGGGGACATGTCGGTCCGTAGGCTCGGCAGCTGCGGACGCCTTCCCAGGAGACGCTCTCGGCTGGCATGAAGCGCTCTGCTTTCCCGTAAGGGATTCCTTTATAGATGTATACGTCGTTTTCCACGTAGCCGGCGATGTCGCCGCCCGTCGTGGAGACGCGGGAGGTCGCTTCGGAAGAATCAAAAAGGATGGCCGGGACGGCTTTCTTGTTGTTACAGGATGCCAGCAACAGTGCCGTGGCAAGGAGTAATATCAGTCTTTTTTTCATGTTTGCAGATTTGCTCAGATACAAAGATGCGGATTCTTTTGGAGTTTCTCTTGTCCCGATGTGCAGATTATTGGTCTGAATCGTTACTTGTGCATCAAATTTGCAGCGTTCCGGCGAAACGAACGAAGTATGAAACGATTGTCTTTGATCCTGGTCCTGGCGATGGCCGCTTCGTGCGGAACACCGGCCCCGCAGGCCTCAACTCCGGTGAATATCGGTTATGGGGAAATCGACCGGAAAGACCTGACATATTCGATCTCCTCGCTGGATACCGAGGAACTTGAAAGAAACCATTACCTGACCATCTACGATTACCTGGAAGGCCGCGTCCCGGGCGTGGAAGTGATCAAGACCGGGACGGCGACCGCTTCCGTCCGGATCCGGGGCCTTGGGACGCTCAACAGCGCGACCGAACCATTGTATATTGTCGACGGCGTTCAGATGGATGACATATCCATGATCAACCCCAAAGATGTCAAGAGCGTAGATGTGCTCAAGGATGCCTCGACGGCCATCTATGGCACCCGCGGCGCGAACGGTGTCATCATTATTACGACAAAAAAATAAAACGAACGAGATATGAACCGGATCATTCCCCTTATGCTGACCTTATGGGCAGTTTTTTCCTGCAGTTCGGCCTATCAGCCTTCCCAAGAGTCGGAGCAGGTCAATGTCGGATATGGCGTCCTGGACCGGAAGGAAGTCAGTACTTCCGTCTCCAAGGTGGACAGCAAGGATGTTGACAATGCCGGCTTTGCAACGATCTACGATTACCTGGAAGGCCGTGTCCCCGGCCTGGTGATCAACCGGACCAGTCAGACGACGGCGACGCTCAGCATCCGGGGCGCCGTATCGTTCTATGGATCGACGCAGCCGCTGCTGGTGGTCGACGGTATGGTCGTGGAGGACATTTCGGATATCAATCCGCGCGAAGTTGCGAGCGTGGAGGTCCTGAAGGACGGCGGTGCGGCCATGTACGGCAGCCGCGGCGCCAATGGCGTCGTCCTTATTACTTTGAAGAAATAAGCGAGCGGGCGTTCAGCCACGCATCGAACGCCTCCCTGCAGGCATCAGAGACATGGATCAGCATGCCCCCGATGCTGATGTCTCCCGTCACGGAGACCGAGGCAATCTTGTCCAGGGCGATGATATAGGAGCGGTGCACCCGCATGAAACGGCCCGGAGGCAGCAGGTCTTCGGCTGCTTTCATCGTCAGGTGGGTCAGCAGGGGAGGCTGGCCGTCGGTCCGGATGATGCGGACATAGTCTTTCATCCCTTCCAGGCAGACGATATCGTCCAGGGCTACCTTCTGCAGGATCCCGTCCGCTTTGATAAAGACGGTTTCCGGCTCCTGCTGCGGAGCGGCGGGTGCGGATGCGGCTTCCTGCAGTGAGAACCATTGCCGGGCCTTTTCCGCCGCTTCGAGGAATTTCTGGTAGCGGATCGGCTTGAGCAGGAAGTCCAGGGCGGATACCTCGTAACTTTCGAACGCATATTGCTTGAACGCGGTCGTGAAGATGATCCGGGTCTGCGGGGGAATCATCCGGGACAGTTCCATCCCGCTGAGGTCCGGCATCTGGATGTCCAGGAAAACCAGGTGGGGCTGGCGGCTGCGGATCTCTGAGAGGGCCTGTACCGGATCGGTGAAAGATGCTTCCAGGGTCAGGAACGGCGTGCGGGAGATGAAGTTCTCCAGCATTTTGACGGCCAGGGGCTCGTCGTCGACGACAATGCAGCGTAGGTTCATGCGAAGATACCATTGATGCGGACAACAGACTTGTAGGACTGTCCGTCCGCCTGGTGGGTGAATGTAAAAGCCTTCGGGTAAATCAGTTCCAGCCGGCGCTGCAGGTTCTCCAGTCCGATGCCGGACCCGATCCGGTCTGTTCCGGTTTTCTCGAAAAGGGAGTTTTCGCAGGTGAAAACCAGGTCCTTCCCATCCTGCTGCATCCCGATCCGGACGAACGACGGGTAGCGGGCGTTGACGCCATGCTTGAAGGCATTCTCAATCAGGGAGATGAACAGCAGCGGTGCAATGACGGCGTCACCCGCTGCGAGACTGAAATCTTTTTCGACGGTCGTCATCTCGTTGCAACGCAACTGCATCAGGTCGATGTAGTTGTCCATGAACTCGATCTCTCCTGACAGCGGGACGAAATCCTTGTCCGTGTCGTACAGGGCATAGCGGAGCAGGTCACTGAGCTGTCCGATGCTCTCCTGGGCCTTGTCCGGATCGATCTGGGTCAGGGAGGAAATGTTGTTGAGGGTGTTGAACAGGAAGTGGGGATTGAGCTGGTGCTTGAGCCAGGTCAGTTCGGCTTCCGTTCCTTTCCGTTTTTCTTCTTCGATTTTCAGCCGCAGTTCATGGTTGCGCTGGATCTGGCGCACGCCGACGGCCAGCAGGATAAAGACGCACTGGACGATGAAAGCCATAAAGACGGTTCCTGCGTACCAGGCCCACAGATTATCAACAGAGAAAGGAAGGTTCTCAGACAATTGCGTCTGGACATCGTCCGGGATGGGCCCGGGGAACATATACCGGGCATTCAGGATCGACAGGATCAGGGCATTCAGGATCCAGAACCATTTTTTCTTGCTCTTGTCGAAAAGAAAACGTGGCACCAGCCATAGGTAGTTTACCAGATAAATGAACAGGACGGGCGCCATGATGACCAGGGTCGTCTTGAACACCTGGGCGGTTTGTGTCTTGTTTCCTGTCAGAAAAATGTTGAGGATAGCCGGCATCAATATGACGAAGATCCATATCAGGACCTGCGTCATATTGAGAACCAAGCTGCTTCGTCTTTGTTTATCCATGATCAAGACAAAGATAAGCAATTCCTTTTACATTCCGGTAGGGAGGCTGGTGGAAGTTCCGGTGGTGCCGCCGAGGGCGCCGCTGCCGCTGAGGGCTTCCGCCGTGCTCTGGGTATTGATGACCTCGTCGTTGGTGATGGTGCGGCGGGCCTTTTTGACACCGAAGTTGCCCTGTTTGCCGAAGGCCCAGCTGATGCTGACTCCGACCTGGCGCATCGGGACGGTGGTGGCCATGTTCATGGTGAAGTCCTTGGTCTGGGTGAAAGCCTTGATGGACAAGTCCTTGCCGCTAAGCTGGCTGACGGCGTTGACACTGATGCTGAGCCGGTCGTCCAGGAAGGTCTTGGTCAGGCCGACGGTGCCGATGCTGATGCCGGTGTTCCAACCCTGCAGGTTGTAGCTCTTGCTCATCAGGATGCCGTTGGCGCTGAAACGGAGGTCCCAGGGAAGGGTCTGCTGGAAGCCCAGGAGGGCGTTGTAGCTCCAGCCGTTGTTGGACTGGCCGAGGACGTCGCTGCGCAGGTCGGCATAGTCCACGCCGCCGTTGAGGATGATGCGGGTCTTGCTGCCGGCGTTCCACATCAGGAAGGCGTTGAGGCCGGTCGTGGTGCTGGCGATGATGTTGTCGTAGGTGGTGTTCAGGATGTTGTCCTGATAGAAGCTGTAGGAGGAAATGCCGTTGCCGGTGTGGTTCCAGCGTCCGGTCAGGTTGAGCATGACCTTGCTGCTGAAGTAATTGTAGACGAGGCTGACGTTGTGGTTCTTTTCCACGTCGAGATCCGGATTGCCATAACTCAAGGCCGTCGGGTCGGATGTGTCGCGGTAGGGGTTGAGGTAGGTAATGCCCGGGCGGCTGATCCGCAGGTTGTAGCTCAGGCCGATGTTGCTGGTCATGCCGAGGTTCAACTGGACGCTGGCGGTCGGAACCAGGCTGCCATAGTTCGTGCGGAAGGTCTGGCCGCCGTTCTCGCGGTAGTTCTGCCAGGTATGCTCATAGCGGACGCCTCCTTTGATGCCGACCTTTCCGAGCGTGACGCTCAGTTCGGTATAGGCGGCGGCAATGCGGTTGTAGAAGTCGTACTGTGTGCTGCCGAGGGCGTTGTAAGCCCAGTCTGCACCGTCCCAGAGGTATTGCTGCTGGTCTGAGGAATTGTGGCGGGAAATGAACTTGGCACCGGTCGAGATGGTTCCGATCCCGTCCAGGGGGGAAGTGAAGTCGGCCTGGACCGTGTGGTCCGTGGAACCGGTCTTTCCGTCGGTACGGCGGTCGGTGAGGTTCAGCAGGGGATTGGCCACGTCGCCGAAGAGGTTCTTGGAGTCCGTGGTGGACGGGCTGGCGGAGAACTGGTAGGAGAGGATGAAACTGCGGTCGGGAATGTCGGCCCAGAGGTGCTGGTAGTCGGCGCTGGCGGTGATGGAGTTGTTGCGGCTCTTGGTATAGGTATCGGTGCCGTATTTGAATCCATCCGTGCCGAAGATCATTTCGGTCGTGCCGGTGCCGTCGTTGGTCATGCCCATGCGCATGATGCCGGCGGTCGCGGAAACCAGGTTCTGGTCATCGATCTCGTAACTCATGCCGAGGTTGCCCATGACCATGGGAATCTTCATCCCGCCTTCGCTGTGGCTTTTCATGGTGATGCCGGAACCGGTGCGCTCCAGGTCGGTGACGGTGCCCGGGTTGTTGTTGTACATGGCGTTGCCGTTGAAGTTGACGGCGAATTTGCCTTTCTGCTGGCTGTAGTAGAGACCGCCGCCGTAGCCGCGGGTGCTGGCCATGCCGGTGACGGTTCCGTATGCACCGTCCGCCACGCTCTGCCCGCCGGTGGCTTCCCGGTTCGTGGTGATCTGCAGGACGCCGCCTACGCCTTCCGCGTCATAGCGGACGCCCGGGTTGGTGACGACGGAGATGTCCTTGACGGCGCTGGCCGGCATCATCTTGAATACGACGGACGGATTGGAGGAGATCATCTGGTTGGGCTTCCCGTCGACATAGACCTGGAAAGAGGAGGATCCGTTGACGGTGATGTTGTCCTGCCCGTCGACCGAGACCATCGGGACCTTGCGGAGCATGTCGAGGACGGTGCTGGCCTTGGCGTCTACGTCGTTGGCAACGTCATAGGTCATCTTGTCGACGTCCATCTTGACCAGCGGGCGGAGGGCGGTCACGCCGCCGGCCTGCAGGACCTGTACATCATCCTGCACGAGGAGGGTGCCGAGGTCCAGGGTCTCGCTGCCGTCGAGGGTGAAGTTGCGGCGCAGGGTTTTCCGGCCCATGTTGCTGAACAACAATTGGTATTCACCTTTCCCGGTCAGAATCTGGGAAAAACGGCCGTCTGTGTCCGTGGTGGTGAAGGCGATGGGCTTCTCGAGATCTGCCGCCTTGAAGAATTGCAGGACGGCTGCGGGTTCGCCCTGGCGGGTCAGGGAGTCGAGGACGGAGCCGCTGACGACGGTACGCTGGGCCATGGCGGCCGCGACGGTCATCAGGATCAGACTGAAGGTTGCGAGGATCTTTTTCATCATATGTTTGTCTTTCATTATCCGTTTCAGAAACCTTCCTTTCGGTTTCACGGTGCAAACATACGATGCGAAACAGGGGTCCTGTCCGGTTTTTCGACAGAACCCCTGTTTTCTTCGACGAATACTTCTGCGAATTATTTAGAGGGCGGGGAGGAGATGGTCCCAGATCAGGTTGATTTCACCCTGCATGTCGCGGATGTTGGCCGTGGTGGCGATGACGGCATCCTTGTCAGGGATGACAATGATGTACTGGCCGTTCGCACCGTCAGCCCGGTAGGCATTGTGACGGCACATCCACATCTGGTAGCCATAGCCCTGGACCCAGTCGCTGGTCTCCTTGGTCATGCCCAGCTGTTCCAGCATCTCCGGACGCACACCGGACGGCACGCACGGGACCTGGTATTTCGAGGCTTCGGCGACCCAGTCGGCCGGAAGGACCTGCTTGCCGTTCCACTTGCCGCCCTGCAGGAAGAGCTGGCCCATCTTGGCCAGGTCTTCGGTCTTGAGGTAGAGACCCCAGCCGCCGCAGTTGATGCCCTGCGGGCTCTCCTGCCATTGCGGTTTCTCGATGTGCAACGGTTCGAACAGGCGCGGGGTCAGGTAATCGACGACTTTCTCGCCGGTCACTTTCTGGACGATGGCCGACAGCATGTACGTACCCATGCTGTTATACCAAAAATAGGTACCCGGCTCGTGCTCGACCGGATGGGCGAGGAATCCCTCCACCCAGTCGGCTCCCTCGACCCGGCGGATGCCGGGCTCCGTATGGTGGCCGCAGTTCATGGTCAGGAGGTGCCGGACGGTGACCTTGGCCAGGTTGTCGCTGACCTGTTCGGGAAGCTTGTCCGGGAAGAAATCGATGAGTTTGTCGTCCAGGCTGAGCAGGCCCTCGTGGATGGCCAGGCCGACAGCCGTTGCCGTAAAGGTCTTGCTGACCGAGTTGAGGATGTGGGCTTTGTCCGGGGCTGCATCGCCGAACCATTGTTCTTTAAGCACCTTGCCGTGTTGGACAATCATGATGCTGTGCAGGTCCTGGCCGCTGTCGGCCACGGCTTTGAGATAGGACTGGAACGCCTCGTCCAGCTTGGCAGGCGCCTTGGCGCGGGGAAGGTCGATGATGGGTTTGCTGCCGCAGGAAGCGAGGCAGGCAAGCAAGGGGAGAAGTAAGAATATCCGTTTCATATCGTTGGGGTTATTTTTTCCGGTTCCACTTCAGGCGTCGCATGAGCTTGATGAACTCTTCCTTGATGACCGAGTCGACGTGCCGTTCGAGCTTCTCGGGATACATCTCGTCAAAGGAGATGAGGATGCCGGAATCGAAGATGTTAGCGAATTCGTCGTTGATGCCGGTCCCGAAATAGATCATGGAAGGGGAGAGGTTCATATAGGAATTGACCAGCGGGGGAATGTTCACGCCCAGCTTGCGGACCTCCGCGTTGAGGATCTTGTAGTTTTCCTTGAAACTATTGCCGCTGAACATCCGGTCATACTTCTTGGTCGTGACCTTGACCGGAATGCGCAGCCGGGTCAGGTGGCGCTTGTCGCCGAAGTATTTTTTGAGAAAGACCTGGATCATTTCCCGGGCTTTCTTGGGATAGTCGGGATAGATGGTCATTTTCCCGAAGAAATATTTCATCCGTCCCGCCGTCAGCAAGGTCAGGGCACCGAGTCCGTCGAAGAGGTTGTCCAGGGCGTAAATGCTCTTGGACCCGTTTTTGGACGCCTGGTATTCGACGGAAACGAAGGAGCGGCCCAGTTCGATGGTGTAGGGAAGATAGTCTTCCAGGAATTTCTTGGAGAATTCGAACATGTGGGAGGAGGTCAGGTGCGGCTGGCCGTAGCGGTCAAAGACGGCTTCGTCGCAGAGGACGAAACGGTAACCGCCGATGATTTCCTCCACTTCCGGGTCCCACAAGACCAGCTGGCGGTATCCATAGGCAGGGTCCGTGTCGAATTTGTCGATGTCCAGGGGTTCGCCTGTCCCGCCGCCGCCGTCCCGGAAGGCGATTTCGCGGAGCCGGCCGATTTCCCGGACGACGTTCGGGGCATTCTGGTTGGTGACCACGTAGAGTTCGTTGCCGGCGCGGTTGGTTTTCCGCAGCAGGCATTCCGGCGTCAGTTCTGCCTTGAGCAGCGCCCGGTCGACGGGGTCGATGATTTTTTTCATTGGTTTACGGTCTAGTACGTTATCGATTACAGGTTATAGGCTTGTTCTCGTACCCACGCCGCCCATTCCAGGGGTTTGCGGGTACTGTCGAAGGTCTGCCAGGGAATCGGCTTCCCGACGACGATCCGGTAGGTTTTGTGCTGCCCTTTGTACAATTCGTCCGGCAGCAGGATCATGGCCAGGGGGAATTTCTTGTTGAGTCCCAGCCATCCGGCGATACGGTCGATCCGGTAGAAACGGTTGGAATTCCGCCCGTAAAAGTGGACGGGAACGATATCCCTTCGGAATTGAACGCTCTTTTGGATGAACGTTTTCGTCCAGGGGCCGTCTTGGATGACCCCGTCGATTTTCCGGGACACCTTTCCGGCCGGAAAAACGCCGATCTGACCTTCGGCGGCGAAGATGGCATCCGTGCCGAGGGCGAGTTCGCGGGACTGGCGTCCGGTCTTGTTGACGGGGACGAACGTGGAATTCAGACCCTTGAGGTACATCAGGAAGTCATTTACCTGGAATTTGAGATCTCCATGGAAATAATTCCCGAACTCGCTGATGAGACCGATGGCGTCGATGCCGCCGAGGGGGTGGTTGGAAGCGATGGTATAACGTCCGGACGGATCCAGATTGTCCAGCCCTTCAATCTGGATAGTAACGTCCAGGTATTTCAGGCATTGATCCGCGAAATCGACGCCTTCCCAGCCCCGCCGGAAGAACTCGTTCAGGAAATCCTCATGGATCAGCCGGCGGAGAAAGGCAACGACAAACCCCGGAACCTTTCCGAACTTTTGCCGGAGAATGGTTCCCAGGTCAATGGTAAAGGCATATTGGGGGCCCTGCATGGTTAGGTACACGTTTCAAGACTGAAAGATAGTAATTTTGCGGCAGAATCGCAAAAAAACTCCCTTTTGTCTGACCAAAAGGGAGTTGAATCTGCAGGAATCCGGACTTATCCGAGGTAGTCGAGAATCCGCTGCGCCGCATCCTTGGCGCTCTGGACCGCCTCGACGACGGTCTGGGGGCCATAGGCATAGTCTCCGGCCAGGAAAACATCCGGAAGCTGCTCCGGATCCGCCCCGCCGAGCAGGGATTTGTCCACGTTTTCGCTGATGGCCACGATCATCGAGTCGAAATCCATTTCGGAATCGGTTCCGTCCAGCATCCGGGTGGCGATGCGGCCGTCTTCGCGGGTGTAATTCTCGCAGGCCCGGACGATGGTCCAGGTCCGCTGCCCGTCGGTCTTGATCTCGACCGGAACCTGGAACAGGATGAATTTGACGCCGTCGGCGATGGCTTCCTTGACTTCCATCTGGTTGGCCGGCATGTTCTCGAAGGTCTTCCGATAGACAACCGTCGTATCGCAGCCGCGGCGCACGGCCGTTCGGCAGGCGTCCATGGCGACGTTGCCGCCGCCGATGACAAGGACCCGGTTCCCCAGTTCAAACCGCTCCGGCTCTTTCAGGAAATCCAGGGCATGGATGACGCCGGGCAGGTTTTCGCCGGGAATGTCCAGCCGGCGGGGTTTCCAGGCTCCGGCTGCCAGCAAGACCGCATTGTGCCGGTTCCGCAAATCCTCGAGGCTGAAGTCTTTGCCGAGGGTCTGTCCGCCGAGGAAACGGACGCCGGCTTCCGAAAGGATCCTGCCATAGGCATCCACATATTCTTTATCAAGGCGGAAATCCGGAATGCCGTAGCGCAGGACGCCACCGACCTGGTCGAAGGCGTCATACAATACGACCTCGTGGCCGGCCTTGCGCAGCTGCAGGGCTGCGGTAATGCCGGCGGGACCGGCGCCGACGATGCCGACGGATTTCCCGGTCGCTGTCTGGGAAACCTCGGGGTGGGCGTGCAGCAGGTATGCCATGGAGATTTCCTGTTCGATCTCGTACCATTTGACCGGGACTTTCTTGGCGTTCAGCACGCAGTGCCCATGGCAAAATTTCGACCAGTCGCAAACCTGGCTGGTTATGGCTGAAAAAGGATTGTTATCAAAAAGGAGCTGCGCGGCCTCTTCATTCCGGCCTTCCCGGTAGAGACGCATCGCCGCAGGCACGTCCGTATGGACCGGACAGGCCTCGGCACATCTTGCCTTCTTGCACAAAAGGCATCTCTGGGCTTCAAGATTCATAGTTTATTCTGCAGTTTGTGTCGTTAATTATGGTGGTCAAACCAACTTGCAAAGATAGAAAAGTTCTTAAAATTATTTATATTTGACGTCTATATAAAATGGATATATGTTAAAAACCATCTTGCGGCAGGTCGGCAAGTATAAATGGGCCGCCTTGCTGACTCCGGTTTGGACGACGGCGGAGGTCATCATGGGAGTCCTGATTCCCTATGTGACCGCCTCGATCATCGACAAGGGCATCAATGCCGGCGATATCGGCAACGTCTACAGGTACGGGGCGCTCATGATCGTCCTGGCTTGCCTGAGCCTGCTGTTCGGCATCCTGTCCGCTCGTTTTGGCGCTTATTCCAGCACCGGACTGGCCGCGAACCTGCGGGAAGCCATGTACCGGAATATCCAGCGCTTCTCCTTTTCGGATATCGACAAATTCAGCACGGCGGGGCTCGTGACCCGCATGACCACGGACGTGAGCAACATCCAGAATGCGTTCCAGATGCTGCTGCGCACGTCGTTCCGGGCTCCGCTCAACATGGTTTCCGCCTTGTTCATGTGCTTTTTCATCAACGGGAAACTGAGCCTGGTGTTCCTGGTGGCGATGGTCGTCCTCTCGACGTTCCTGGCGGTGCTGATCACCCGGGTGGCCCGTTTGTTCAAAGAGATTTTCAAGCGGTATGACGACCTGAACGGGGTGGTGCAGGAGAATGTCAGCGCCATCCGTGTGGTCAAGGCGTTCGTCCGCGAGCATCATGAGATGGGCAAGTTCGACCGGGCGGCCCTGTCCCTGTTCACCTTGAATGTCAAGGCGGAAAGCCTGATGGCATTGAACCATCCGGTCATGAACCTGGTGGTCAATGCCTGTATCATCGCATTGAGCTGGTGGGGCGCCCATTTCATCGTCGGCGGGACGCTGACGACCGGTCAGCTGACCTCCCTGTTCAGTTATATCACGACGATCCTGGGCGCGCTGATGATGCTGTCCATGATCATCGTCCAGCTGACCCAGAGCGCGGCCAGCGGGGCCCGGATTGCCGAAGTGATCAACGAGGAACCGGATATGGCGGAGCCGGAAGATCCGGTCCTGGCGGTGCCGGACGGCTCCATCGATTTCGACCACGTGTATTTCTCTTATAAGAAAGGCGGAGATTACGCCCTGGAGAACATTGACCTGCATATCCGTGCCGGAGAGACGGTCGGAATCATCGGCGGTACCGGCAGCGGCAAGTCTTCCTTGGGCAATTTGATCGCACGTCTGTACGATGTCTCGGAAGGCGTCGTGCGCGTTGGCGGGATCGATGTCCGGAAATACGGCATGCAGGTGCTCCGCAGCGAAGTGGCCATGGTCCTTCAGAAGAGTACATTGTTCTCCGGAACGATCCTGGACAACCTCCGCTGGGGCAAGGAAGATGCCACGTTGGAGGAGTGCCGCGAAGCCTGCCGGCAGGCCTGCGCCGACGAATTCGTCGAAGAGTTCCCGGACGGATACGATACCTTGATCGACCAGGGAGGGACCAATGTCTCGGGCGGCCAGCGGCAGCGTCTGTGCATCGCCAGGGCCTTGCTGAAACATCCGAAAGTGCTGGTCCTGGACGACTCCACCTCCGCGGTGGACACGGCGACCGATGCGCGGATCCGTCAGGCTTTTATGCAGCGGATTCCCGGTACGACCAAGATCATCATTTCCCAGCGGATCCTCAGCATCAAGGATGCGGACCGGATCATCGTCATGGATGACGGCCGGGTCAACGGGTTTGACAGTCATGAGAACCTGTTGAATACCAATGAGATCTATCGTGATATCTATGAAATGCAAACCTCCGGCGGCGAGGGCGACTTCGATGCCGGGCAAATGAAGGAATAGCCATGCCCCCGGGATTCGGACAAAACAGAGGCGGGGATCGGCCGCGGGGCGGCGCGACCCTGAAAGACTTGCGGAACATCGGAACGGTACGCCGGCTGTTCCGGTTTATCTTCGCCAATTACAAGGTGCCGCTCATCGTGGTGATGGTCTGCATCGTCATTTCTTCACTGACTTCGCTGGCCTCTTCGCTCTTTACGCGGACGCTCATCGATGATTATATCCTCCCGATGCTGTCGGCCCCACAGGCCTCCGGCTTGTTCGGAGAGATCGGGGTCGGGCCGGATTACCGGCCGCTGGCTGTCGCACTGGTCAAGCTGGCCGCGATCCTGCTGACCGGTATCGTTGCGGGCTACGTGTACAACATGATCATGATCTACGTGGGGCAGGGGACGATGCGCAAGTTGCGCGAGTCAGTGTTCAACCACATGGAGACCTTGCCGCTGAAGTATTTCGATTCCCATTCCCATGGCGATATCATGTCGGTCTATACCAATGACATCGATACGCTCCGGCAGGTGATCGGAAGCAGCGTTCCGCGCCTGTTCCAGTCGCTGATTACCATTGCGGCTACCTTCGTGAGCATGCTGGTGCTGAGCCTGCCGCTGACGCTGGTGTCGGTCGTCATCGCCTTCACGATGTTCCGGGTGACAACCGCCCTGGGAAAATTGTCGCGCAAATATTTTACGGAACGGCAGAAAAACCTCGGCATCGTCAACGGCTTCATCGAGGAGATGGTTTCCGGCCAGAAGGTCGTCAAGGTGTATTGCCATGAGCAGAAGGCGCAAGAGGCGTTTTCGGTGATCAACGAGCAGCTTCGCAAGAGCGTATACAATGCCAACAAGATCGGCAACATCATCATGCCGGTCAACGGCAACCTGGCGGAGTTCGGCTATGTCCTCCTGGCGGTGGTCGGAGCGTTGATCGCGCTGGGCGGCTGGCAGGGCTGGTGGCTGAGCGGCCTGGACGGCGCGGCCATGACCTTGGGCACGATCGTCTCGTTCTTGACCCTGCAGCGCAATTTCACCCGGCCGGTCTCCCAGATATCCAACGAGATCAACAGCATCGTCATGGCCTCTGCCGGAACCGACCGGGTCTATGCGCTGCTGGATGAGGTATCCGAGCCGGATGCCGGCAAGGTTGAACTGGTCAATGTCGACGAGACCCTGACGGAGGTGTCCCGGCGGACGGGCCGATGGGCCTGGAAGACGCCGGAAGGCAGCCTGCACAAGTTGGAAGGCCTGGTCTCCCTGGACACGGTCGATTTTAGTTATGT
>ONQC01000035.1 GCA_900319855.1 uncultured Bacteroidales bacterium | reverse complement strand
ATCATTCGGGAGTTCGGTGATGAGCGGACCCCAGGACAGGGAGGAAGTCGGGTTGTACTTGCCGGAGGAACCCTGGGCGTACTTGGTTTGGACCTCCGGATAGATGGCCGGAGTATCGAAGGTGTAGTTGGTGCTGAAGGTGACGGAGGTCTTGCCGTTCTGGGCGGAAGAGCCTTTCTTCGTCGTAATGATGATGACACCGTTGGAGGCGCGCATACCATAGAGGGCGGAAGCGGCCTGGCCCTTCAGGATGTTGATGCTCTCGATATCGTTCGGATCGATATCCAGGGCACGGGAAGCATAGTCGGAACCCGTCACGGAGTTGCCGGTGCTGATGTCAGGAGTGGAAGCGACAGGCATGCCGTCCACGACATAGAGCGGCTGGTTGTTGCCGTCGAGGGAACGGGCACCACGGATGGTGATCTTGGAAGAAGCGCCCGGCATACCGGAAGAAGCGCTGATTTCCACACCGGAGACCTTACCCTGGATGGCGGAGGAGAGGCTGGCGCTGGCGGCCTGGCTCAGTTTGTCGGACTTCAGGTCCTGGACCGCGTAACCGAGGGCTTTCTTCTCACGGGAGATACCCATGGCGGTGACGACGACTTCGTCAAGGAATTGGGAATCCGGCTTGAGCTGGACATTGATGACGCCGCGGCCGTTCACGACCTCGGCGACCGTCACGTAACCGACGGCCGAGAATTCGAGGGTGCCGTTGGAGGGGACGGAAAGTTCATACACGCCGTTACCGTCGGAGGATACGCCGGTCATCGTACCGCGTACGATCACCGAAGCGAAGGGGATTCCTTCTCCGGTAGACGCATCAGAAACCGTACCGCGAACGGATACGTTCTGCGCGAAAACTGCTATCCCGAAAAAGAAGGACAGCAGTAGCATTAGAGATTTTTTACCCATAAGCTTAATATTCTGACAGGCTTGGGCGCTGCCCTATGTCATTGTGGGATATAATAATGCGAATAAGGCGAATCCGTTCTTTTAGTCTAGTAAAACATTCGAATGGTAGAATGACGGAATAATCTTTTTTGCGTTTCATTGAGGATCGTCTTACGACACTGTGAGATTTCGGGATCTTCAGGAAAAAGTTTGGCACGATAATGGATAAATGGATAGTCAATCCATAAGCAAAGTTTCATAATAATATTGAATAGGTAAGTTACCAGATAAGGAGCCAGTCGTGAGACCTGCTCCTTATTTTATTTTCAGTGATTTAAACAAATTTAGTCGTTATATCGATTTAATTTTTATGCAAAAGTCCTTATATATCGTAAGACCTAAATCCTTTAAAATTCGTAATTTATAAGGCCATTGGTACCTTAAAAGTGAAAACAAAACGGCCAAAACGTTTTAAAATCCGTAAAATCAGGGGTTAATTTCATTTAAAAATTGTTTGTGTTTGTAAAAAAATATTTTTTACTTTGCGTAAGAGACCATCGGGAATGGTCGCCAAACTATTGAAAACTATTCATTAATTATTAAGCTTATGGGTAAAAAAACTCTCATGTTGCTGCTTAGTCTCTTCATCGGGATAGCAGCATTTGCTCAGGGCACCGTGACCGGAAGGGTCACCTCGACGGAAGACGGACTCCCGGTTATCGGTGCGTCCGTTTTCGTGCAAGGTACCTCCAACGGTACAGTGACCGACGCAGACGGTGCATTCACCCTGCGCAATGTTCCGGCAGGAGCCTCCCTCGTCTTCTCCTATATCGGCATGAAAGACGAAGTGCTTCCCGCAGCATCACGCATGGAAGTGACTCTTTCCCCAGACACGAACCTCCTCAACGAGGTCGTCGTCACCGCCATGGGTATCACCCGTTCGGAGAAATCCCTCGGTTTCTCCGCCACGACGGTCAAGAATGAGGACATCGTCGGACAGCGTGCTTCCAACGTGACCTCCGCCCTCGCGGGAAAAGTCGCCGGTCTGCAGATCCAGTCCACATCCTCGGATCCTGGTGCCGCCAACTCCGTGACCATCCGTGGCTTCAGCTCCATCAACGGTAGCAACCAGCCGCTGTATGTCGTCGACGGAATTCCGCTGGCTTCCAGCTCCTTCGGCGGACAGGGCCACTCCATCAGCGCAGGCGGTATCGGCAGCATCTCCCCGGATGACATCGAGTCCATGACCGTCCTCAAGGGCGCAGCCGCAACGGCTCTGTATGGTTCCCGCGCCGCGAACGGCGTCATCATCGTGACCACCAAGAGCGGTAAGGCCAGCGGCGAGCGCAACTTCACCATCGAATACAACGGCGGCGTACAGGCCCGCCAGATTTCCCTCCTGCCGGTTTTCCAGAACGACTACGGCCAGGGTTGGAACGGTACCCAGACCTTCATTGAGAACGGTTCCTGGGGTCCGAAGTTCGACGGTTCCCGCCAGGTCTATGGCCCGGTATGGAACCACCAGGAACTGATCCACGACTACGAGGCCGTCAAGAACAACGTCCGCGACTTCTTCGAACTCGGCTGGGTCCAGAACCACAGCGTGGCCTTCAGCGGCGCCTCCTCCGACCAGAAGATGACCTACTACCTCTCCTATTCCTACTCCGGAGACAACGGTATCATCCCGGGCGACAAGGACAAGTACACCCGCAACACCATCGCCATGCGCAACAGCTATGCGCCGGTGGGCTGGGTGAAGGTCTCCTCCCAGATCAACTTCTCCCGCTCCAAGACCGACGTCGTCGGTTCCTTCCAGGGAACGTCCATGATCGACGGTATCCTCGAAATGCCGCGTGACATCAACATCCCGGCCATGCAGGACCTGACCAGCGCGTTCTTCACGCCGGAGGCCTATTTCACCCCCTACGGCATCACCAACCCGTACTGGTCCATCGAAAACAACTACAACCACACCGACCAGAAACAGATCTTCGGTAAGCTGCAGGTCGACATCAACCCGATCCCGGCCCTGACCCTCAGCTACCGCTACGGTTTCGACTACTCCGACAGCGACCGCAAGTACGGTTACCCGCAGATCAACCTGGACGACGCCCTCATCGACGATGACCGCGGCTACGCTCCGTCCAACATGAACGCGGATGGTTCCGTTTCTACGGCTTATGCCCGCCGCTATGAAACCAACCACGACTTCCTCGCCGCCTACAAGGAGAAATTCCTCGACCAGCGCCTGGATGTTTCCGTCACCGCCGGTGTCAACATCAACGAGCGCTACTCCACCAGCATGTCGGGCGCAACGGAAGTCCTGACCTTCGAAACCGGCTTCTGGGACCTGTCCAACGGTGCCAACCGTACCGATCTGAGCGAGAGCCAGTCCAAGCGCCGCCTCATCGGCGCCTTCGCCGACCTGACCGTGGGATGGGACGACACGTACTTCCTGACGGCGGACGTCCGCAACGACTGGTCCTCCACCCTTCCGATGGGGAACAACAGTTTCTTCTATCCGGGCGTTACGGCCAGCTGGATCTTCTCGAACCTGCTGCCCAAGAACGATATCCTGACCTTCGGCAAACTCCGCGTCGCCTATGGCAAGACCGGTAGCGACGCCGGTGTCTACCGGACGAACCCGGTCTATTACCAGGCCTCTTACAACGGTTATTACGGCAGCGGCATCGCAGCGTTCCCGATGAACAGCATCAATGCCTTCAGCCGCACCACCTCCATCAGCAGCCAGACCCTCCGCCCGGAAATGACGTCCGAGTTTGAGGTGGGCGCCAACCTGCAGTTCTTCGAGGGCCGCTTCGGCATCGACGCCGCCTACTACGACAAGAAGACCAGCGACCAGATTTTCTCGGTCAACATCGACCCGGCCGTGGGTTATTCCTCCGCCGTGACCAACTTCGGTGACGTAGGCAACAAGGGTTTCGAACTCTTGCTGAACTTCACCCCGATCCAGACCAAGCGGGTACGCTGGGACATCGACGTCAACTTCTCCAAGAACTGGAGCAAGGTCATCTCCCTGCCGAAGGAACTGGAAGGCAAGGTCTCCATCTACAACTTCTCCGCCGGTAACGACGCCGTACAGATGTACGCGGAAGAAGGCAAGCCGCTGGGTACCTACTGGACCTACCTGCCGAAGTTCGTCTCCGACCAGAAGTACCTCAACCCGAACCTGACGGGAGAAGAACTGACCGCCGCATCCAACCTCAATCCCTACTATGACGCAACCGGTAAATATGTCGGCATGCAAGTCGTCGGTGCAGACGGCCAGCCCGTCCAGGGATCCGAACTGGAATCGACCGGATATGACATGAACCACAAGTGGACCGGCGGTGTTTCCACCTCCCTGTCCGTGGGCAACTTCTCCTTCAGCGCCAGCCTCGATGTCCGCTACGGCGGCAAGATGTTCTCCCGCTCGAAGAACCTCATGCAGTTCACCGGCACCGGCATCGCGACCGTCTACAACGACCGCCGTCCGTTCATCATCCCGAACTCCGTCGTCAAGACCGCTGACGGTTTCGCCCCGAACGAGACCCCGATCCTGCTGACTGACTCCAGCTACCAAGATTGGTTCAACGAGCACGGCGCCGGCGAAGCCGGTGAATTCTACCTGCTCGACCGCACCTTCGCGAAGCTCCGCAACGTGACCCTGACCTACAACCTGCCCAAGAAATGGATCGGCCCGTTCCGCGGCATCGGTGTTTCCGCTTTCGTGAACAACGCCTTTGTCTGGACGCCCAAGGACAACTATTACATCGATCCTGAAGGCTCCACCGTCGGTTCCGACCTTTCCGGTATGTTCGGCGAACTCTATGTCAACCCGTCCTGCCGCATCTTCGGTTTCAACGTCAACATCAAATTCTAAAGGAGGACGACAGTATGAAAAAGATATTTACACTGATCACCGTCGCATTCCTGGGGCTGTCGCTGACTGCCTGCAAGGATTACCTCGATATCAACTACGATCCGAACGCCCCGTCCGCCGACGTGGTGAACAACGATATGATCCTCCCCGCCGCGGAAATGGCCCTGTCGGCCAAATATGGTGACATCATGCGGATCTACGGTGCGTATCTGGCTGAGCACTACGCCCAGTATTTCGGTACGTCCAACTACGATGATTTCGGGAAGTTCATTCTCTCCGCGACCCGTTCCAACAACCCGTACGGAACCATCATGACGGGCTGCATCGGCAATGCCACCGTCATCCGTGACAAGGCCGCCGCTGCCGAAGAATGGGGCACCTACCTGGCAGCCACCGTGCTGCGTGTATTCGCCTTCCAGAGCATGGCCGATGCCTACGGGGAAATCCCGTACAGCGAAGCCATGGATGCCAGCATCCTGAATCCGAAATACGATGAAGGCGCAGACATCTACGCCGGTCTGGTCGCCGAACTGGACGACGCCCTCGGAAAAGCTTCCGCAGGCGATGTCGTGGCGACGAACTTCCTTTACGCCGGCCAGACGGCCGCCCCGTGGATCAAGTTTGCCAACGCCCTGAAGCTCAAACTCCTCATGCGTGAGAGCGGCGCTGTCAACGTCTCTTCCCAGATTGCTTCCCTGGTTGCGGAAGGCAACTTCCCGGACGGCGATGTCGCCTGGACCGGAATCTGGGCCAATGAGAGCGGAAAGGCCAACCCGTTCTGGCAGGAAGAATTCTCTACTTCCTTCGGATCCACCCAGATCAACTGCGGCCTGAACGTCGCACTCTTCCGGGCCATGTCCGATTATGATGACGCCCGCCTGCCCGCCTTCTTCACCAAGAACGGCAACGGACAATATTGGGGCAGCATCTCCGGCTTCAACATGAGCACGTCGAACAATTACAAGGCTGCCGTATTCTGCCGTCCGAACATGGCATACAACAGCCCGGTCTACCTGATCACCAAGGCTGAGGTCGAGTTCTTCCTCTCCGAGTACTACCAGACCGCCGGCAATGCCGCCCAGGCAAAGGCGCACTATGAGGCCGCCATCGAGGCATCCTTCGCCAGCGCCGGTGTCGAGGGAGCGGATGCCGCCATCAAGGCCTGGCCGTATGACGGGACCAAGAAGTGCATCGGCGTCCAGAAATGGATCGCCCTGTCCGGTACCAACAACTTCGAGGCCTGGTGCGAAATGCGCCGCCTGGGTTATCCGGCTTTCGGTGGCAAGACCGCCAACGACCTCTACGCCAACGACAACCTCAATCCGGAAGTCTTGACGCCCGGCGATCTCTATACGCCATATGACGTCACTCCGGAAGTAGGCGCCAACCAGCTCCTGCAGCGCTGGCCCTACCCGCTGAGTTCCTCCAACTACAACGCAAATGCGCCCGAGAACAAGAAACCTACCGAGAAGGTCTTCTGGGCAAAATAATTTGATCGGCTTATGAAAAACAGAATATTGACGATCCTATGCGCCGTCGCGGCCATTGTCGCGACCGGCTGCAGCAAAGACATCGATCCGATCGATATCACCTACTACGCTGACATCCAGCTGCAAGGAGACAATCCGTATGTCGTCCAGCTCGGCCAAAGCTATGCGGAACCCGGATTTACCGCCCTCCTCAACGGTGAAGACTATACTTCCAACGTGACCATCAGCTCCAACGTGGATACGTCGAAGCCCGGTATCTATAGCGTGACTTATTCCGCGGTCAACCCGGACGGTTTCCAATCTTCCGTCAGCCGTAATGTCTATGTCTTGAATCCGGGCGGTATCGCCAACGTCTACCTGAGCAACTGCTCGATGGGCGCCAGGAATTACAAGAACATCCCCACCGTCATCAGCGAAGTCTCGGACGGCGTCTACGAAATCGATGACATGTGCGGCGGTTTCTACTATGCCGGACGTTATCCGGGATACGAACCGACCTATGATTTCCACGCCGACACGCAGTTCACCCTGGGTGAGGATGGTTCCATCCATGTCACCAAGGTCGGGAACTGGTATTTCAAGAGTTCCTTCGACTATACCAACATCACCGGCGGTTACGATGCGGCGACCGGCATCTTCGACTATGATTTCGACGGACTTGCTGTTACCCTGACTCCTTTTGAACCTTAAAAACGGAACAGTTATGAAAAAAACATTCTATATTTTGGGTATCCTTTCGATCTGCCTGCTCGCTTCCTGCAAGAAGGAGGAGATCGGCGGCACTTCGACGGAGGCGATGGCCGGTGAGTGGGTCATTGAGGCCTACGACGCTGTCGATGCTTCCGGAAACGTAAAGTATGAAGATCCTTATGGCGGAGCCGATTCGCGCGTCTGGACCTACAATACCGCGGATGACAACGGAACCGAAATGTTCATCAGTGACGTTGAAAACGACGGCGACTACCGTTTCTGGGAGTATAAATGCAAGATCAAGGTCGATCTTGCCAGCATGACCTTCTCTGCCACCGGAGCCGAAGACCTCATGAACGGGATCAAGATCGACATTACCGACGGCAAGATTACCCCGGGGGCTGCCAAGACCCCGAGCGGTATGCCGGCCGACAAGATCGAGTTCTATATCGTCTTTGAAGATGACGACAACGCCGGAAGCGCATGGGACAAACTATATGTCCATGGCTATCGGTATACCGGATTCGATGCCGACGGCATTTAGTCCATCCGTCTGAACAAGAGAAAGCCGGCTCGTTTGAGCCGGCTTTCTTTGTATCTCTGTCAAGGGCTATTCCAGCGAACCGCCTTCGAGGTCGAGGATTTCGGCCGTGATCTTGGCCTGGCGGGACTTGTTGTATTCGAGGGTGAGCTGCTGCAGGAGGTCGTTGCCGTTGTCGGTGGCCGTCTGCATCGCGACGGTGCGGGCGGCATGTTCGGCGGCGGCACTGTCCAGCAGGACGGTGTAGATCTTCAGGCGCAAGACCTTGGGCAGGAGCAGGTCGATCTGGGTCTGCTTGTCGGGTTCGATGATGAAGGTCTCATCGGCCGGAGCGTTTCCCTCGCGGACCTGGGGCTCGAACGGATCCATTTCCCCGGGCAACTCCGTCATCGGAAGGTACGTCTCCCGGACGGTCGGCTGGTGGGCAGTGGACTTGAAATGGTTGTAAATCAGTTCCACACGGCTGAAACGGCCCTGGGTGAAGGCCTCCGCCAGTTCCCGGCCCAGATTGGCCGCTTCGGCGTAATTCGGATGGCCGGAAAGCTGCGTATAATCCGCCGGCGACGGGTAACCGGCCTTTCGCATGGCGTCGGCCATCTTGCGACCGATGCTGTAGACCGTCACCGGGGTGCCGGCGGCTTCATACTCCCGGACCACCGCAAGGGCTTCCCGGATGACATTGGCATTGAAGGCGCCGCAAAGGGAGGAATTAGAGGAAAAACACACCAGGGCGACGCCGGACGCCGGAACGTCTTCCGAAGGCCGCATCGCACCGAATGAAAGCGGAGCGCCTCCGGTCAGGTCGGACAGGATCTGCTGCAGGCCCCGCTGGTAAGCCACCATGTTTCCGATGGCGTTCTGGGCCTTGCGGAGTTTGGCGGAGGCCACCATCTTCATCGCCGAAGTGATCTTCAGCGTGCTGCTGACCGAAGCGATCCGGCCTTTGATTTCCTTCAGTGATGCCATTTATGCCTTGAAATGGGCGGCGATCGACGCCGCTTCTTTTTCAATGACCGCGGTAATGTCCTCGTTATACTGGCCGGCCGCCAGCGGCTCCAGCACGTCCTTGGCGTGCAGGGTCCGCATGTTCTCCAGGAACATCTCCTGGAACTCCCGTACCTTGTCCACGGGCACTTCCTTCATCAGGGCATGCGTACCGCAGTACAGGATCGCAATCTGCTCGCCGACCGGCATCGGACTGTACTGGGGCTGGATCAGGAGCTGGTTGTTCTTGCGTCCCTTGTCGATGGCCATGGCCGTGACCTTGTCCATGTCGGAGGAGAACTTCGAGAAGGACTCGAGTTCACTGTACTGGGCCTGGTCGATCTTCAGGGTACCGGCCACCTTCTTCATGGATTTGACCTGGGCGCTGCCGCCGACACGGGATACGGAGATACCAACGTTGATGGCCGGGCGCTGGCCTTGGTTGAAAAGGCTGCTCTCCAGATAGATCTGGCCGTCGGTGATGGAAATCACGTTGGTCGGGATATAGGCGGACACGTCGCCGGCCTGGGTCTCGATGATCGGGAGAGCCGTCAGGGAACCGCCCGCCTTGACCTTCCCCTTCAGGGATTCCGGCAGGTCGTTCATCTGTTCGGCGACTTCCTGCTGGCCGATGATCTTGGCGGCCCGCTCCAGCAGACGGGAATGCAGGTAGAACACATCGCCCGGATAGGCCTCACGGCCGGAAGGACGGCGGAGGATCAGGGAAACTTCACGGTAGGCCACGGCCTGCTTGCTCAGGTCATCGTAGACGACCAGGGCCGGACGGCCGGTATCCCGGAAATATTCTCCGATGGCGGCGCCGGCGAACGGGGCATAATACTGAAGCGCAGCCGGGTCGGCGGCGGTGGCGGCGACGACGATGGTGTAGTCCATGGCCCCCTTGGCGCGGAGGGTTTCGACGATGTTCGCCACGGTGCTGCCCTTCTGGCCGACAGCCACATAGATGCAGTATACCGGCTTGCCGGCGAGGAATTCACTGCGCTGGTTGATGATCGTATCGATGGCGATGGCGGTCTTGCCGGTCTGACGGTCGCCGATGATCAACTCACGCTGGCCGCGGCCAATCGGAATCATGGCGTCGATGGCCTTCAAACCGGTCTGCAACGGCTCGCTGACCGGCTGCCGGTAGATGACCCCCGGGGCCTTGCGTTCGAGCGGCATCGGGGTCAGTTCTCCCTCGATGCGGCCGAGTCCGTCCAGCGGGTTGCCCAGCGGATCGACCACGCGGCCGACCATGGCCTCCCCCACTGGGATCGAAGCGATCCGCCCCGTCCGCTTGACGTCCTGGCCTTCCTTGACCAGGTCGGTCGGTCCCAAAAGGACAGCTCCGACATTGTCCTGCTCGAGGTTCATCACCACGCCCATGACACCGCCTGCGAATTCGAGTAGTTCGCCGGCTTCCGCGCCGGAAAGGCCGTAGATGCGGGCGACGCCGTCGCTGACTTGCAGGACTTTCCCCACCTCTTCATATTGTACCGAGAGGTCGATCGCTTCCAACTGCTGCAGGAGCACGTCGGAAATCTCGCTCGGACGGATATTGATTTGCGCCATTATACGATTCGTTTGTTCTTGTTAATGAATTGATTCTGCAGGGTACGCAGCTGCGAGCGCACACTGGCGTCCACCCGGTAGCCGTCTGCCGTGACGACCGCGCCGCCCAGCAGGGAGGGATCGGTCCGGGTCTCCAGGACCACCTTTCCGCCCAACCGCCGCACGGCCTCTGTACGGATCCGCTCCAACAGAGCTTCCGAAGCCGGAACCGCCGTGACAACGGTGACGAAATGCACGCCCAAGGACTTGTAATACAGGTCGCTGAAATCATGCAGGATGAAAAGCAGGTCGCCGAAACGGCCGCTGCGTGCCACCAGGGCCAGGAAACGCTTCAAGGCATCGCACATCGGTTCATCCCCGAGTGCGGCCTGCAGGAGCTGCAGTTTCCGACTTTCCGGGATGGCCGCCGGATCATTCAGTACCTGCCGGAGCTCCGGGACTTCGCTCAGGGCCTTTTCCAGGGTCATCGCCTGGCGGCACGTCCGCTCCCCGTCACCATGCGCGGTGACGTAACGGAGCAGCGCCTTGGCATAGCGCGATGCGATGATACCTGTATTCATGTCCTACTTCTTTTCGATTTCATCCACCAGCCGGTCAACATAGTCCATCTGGGCCTTGTCGGAAGAAAGCTCCTTCCGGATGACCTTCTCCGCAATTCCGACCGACAGTTCGGCGACCTCCTTGCGGATGTCCCGCAGGGCGCTCTCCTTTTCGGCTTCGATCTCGGTCCGGGCTTTCCGGAGCAGCTGTTCCGCCTTGTCGGCGGCTTCCTGCTCGGCCTTGGCGATGATTTCCGCCCGCGTGCGCGTCGCTTCCTGGAGGATGCGGGTCTGTTCCAGTTTGGACTGGTCGATGAGCTGCTGCTGTTCCCGGGCGAGGTCCTGCATCCGGATTTCGGCTTCACGCGCCAGCTTCAGGCTTTCGTCGATGTGCGCGGAACGCTTTTCCACCATGTCTGTAATGATCGGGAACCCGAACTTCCAGAGCAGGAAGAAAACGATGCCGAAGATCACGACCATCCAGAAAAGGAGGCCGATGTCCGGAGTAACGAGGCTCATGTCTTACTTGATGAAAATGGCCAGGAGGCAGACGATGATGGCGAACAGGGCGGCACCTTCGATCATACCGGCGGCGATGATCATGCTGGTCCGCATGTTGCCGGCGGATTCCGGCTGGCGGGCGATGGCTTCCATCGTGGATTTGCCGATCTGGCCGATACCGAAGGCGGCGGCGAAGGCGGCAATGGCGGCGCCGAAAGCGGCGGCCACTTTCCCGAGGACTGCGTTGGCAGCGACCTGGAGGAGAATCATACTGATCATAATTCTATCGTTTTTAGTTGTTTGTCCTTATTCTGCATGCTGCCGGGACAATCCGATATAGATGGACGACAGCATGGTAAACACATAGGCCTGGATAAAGGCGACCAGGCATTCCAAAGCATCCAGGAAGACCCCGAACAGCACCGATACGACGCTCATCGAGCCCAGCAGAAGCGGGCCGTACTTGGCCATGATGAAAATCACGCACACGATCGAGAGGATCATGATGTGGCCCGCCAGCATATTGGCGAAGAGACGGACCGTCAGCGAGACCGGCTTCATCAGCGCGCTGAAGACCTCGATGACCGGCATGATCGGCTTGAGGAAGCCGGGGACGTCCGGATTGAATATATCCTTGTAATAAAGCTTGTTTCCGAAGAGGTTGACGGCAAAGAAGGTGCACAGGGCCAGTACCAGGGTAATGGCGATGTTGCCGGTCAGGTTGGCGCCGCCCGGGAAGAACGGGACGATGCCCAGGAAGTTGTTCAGCAGGATGAACAGGAAGGCCATGCACAGGTAGGGCGAATAGCGTTTGTAATCCTCACCGATGTTTTCGCGGGCCATTTCATGGACCATCATGATGAGCGGCTCCATGAAGGCGGCGAGCCCCGTCGGCGCTTCCTGCAGGGCATCATGTTTCCGGTACCAGCGGGCGGTCAGGAGGATGACGGCCAGCAGCAGCAAGCTGCTGAACATCAGGGCCAGGACATTCTTGGTGATGCTGATGTCCAGGGGCCTGCGGCCGTCGGCTTCGACGATCTTTCCGCTGTCCGGATCGATGTGGAACCCTTCGTACTCCCCTTCTTCCAGATGATGCGAAGAGAAGACATGCCAGCCGGTATCTTTGCTGTGGACGATGACCGGAAGCGGAATGGCAACCGGTTCGTCCTTCCAGTCAAAGAGGTGCCATTCATAGGCATCCCCGATATGGCCGAAGATGATTCCCGGCAGGTCCACCTCTTCCTCCTGCTCCTGCGCCCGGAGATCCAGGCACGGAAGCATCAGCAGGCAAACCAGTATGAACCACCACTTTCTCATAGTTCGGCGTAAACGGATACAGTATTGTTTTCCACTTTGACAAAGCCTTCGCGGATGGCCAGGGACTGCTCCTCTCCTTCTTCCGGCATCCAGCGGACCGGGCCCGGATCCAGGGAAGTGATCAGGGCGGCGTGATCCTTCAGCACCTGGAACGGACTGACGACGCCCGGCAGCGTAACGCTGTGGACCCGGACGTCGGCCACCGTCTCTTCCGGTGTGATGATGAGGAGTCGGATCGGTGCCATGGCTTATTTCGCTTGTGCGAGGAGGGCCTCGCCTTTCTTGATGGCGTCCTCGATGGTTCCGACATTGAGGAAGGCCTGTTCGGGCAGGTAGTCCACCTCGCCGTCCAGGATCATGCGGAAGCCCTTGATGGTGTCTTCGATGTCGACCATGACGCCCGGAACACCGGTGAACTGCCCGGCGACATGGAACGGCTGGCTGAGGAAGCGCTGCACCCGGCGGGCGCGGTTGACGGTCGTCTTGTCCTCGTCGGAAAGTTCATCCATACCCAGGATTGAGATGATGTCCTGGAGCTCTTTGTTGCGCTGGAGGATCTGCTTGACCCGCTGCGCGGTATCATAGTGCGCCTGTCCTACGATGTTCGGATCGAGGATGCGCGAAGTGGATTCGAGGGGATCGACGGCCGGGTAAATGCCCAGGGCCGTGATCTTGCGGCTCAGGACCGTCGTCGCATCGAGGTGGGAGAAGGTCGTGGCCGGGGCCGGGTCTGTCAGGTCGTCGGCCGGCACATAGACGGCCTGGACGGAGGTGATGGACCCGTTCTTGGTCGAGGTGATGCGTTCCTGCATCTGGCCCATCTCCGTGGCCAGGGTCGGCTGGTAACCGACGGCGGAAGGCATACGCCCGAGGAGGGCGGAGACTTCGGAGCCGGCCTGGGTGAAACGGAAGATGTTGTCGATGAAGAAAAGGATGTCGCGCGGACCGTTTCCGGTGTGGCTGTCACGGAAGGATTCCGCGAGGGTCAGGCCGCTGAGGGCTACGCTGGAACGGGCTCCCGGCGGTTCGTTCATCTGGCCGAAGACCATGGCGACCTGGCTCTTTTCGACTTCTTTCATATCGACCTTGGAAAGGTCCCAGTGGCCTTCTTCCATGGATTTGAGGAATTCGTCACCATAGCGGATGACCCCGGATTCGATCATTTCGCGGAGCAGGTCGTTGCCCTCACGGGTACGCTCGCCGACACCGGCGAAGATGGAAAATCCGTTGTGTTTCTTGGCGATGTTGTTGATCAGCTCCTTGATCAGCACGGTCTTGCCGACGCCGGCGCCGCCGAACAGGCCGATCTTTCCGCCTTTCAGATACGGTTCCAGCAGGTCGATGACCTTGATGCCGGTATAGAGGACTTCCTGGGAAGTCGTCAGGTCTTCGAATTTCGGCGGTTCCCGGTGGATCGGAAGGGCGCCTTCCCGACTCATGCCGCCGAGTCCGTCGATGGCGTCTCCGGTCACGTTCATCACGCGTCCGCGGATCTGCGCGCCGATCGGCATTGAGATCGGCGCTCCGGTGCAGACCGCTTCCATCCCGCGGCGCAGGCCGTCGGTGGAATCCATGGCCACGCAGCGGACGGTGTCTTCACCGATGTGCTGCTGGACTTCGATGACAAGTGGCCGTCCATTCGGACGGGTGACGGTCAGGGCATCATGGATGCGGGGAAGCTGGAGGGAGGCGGAGGCGTCGAGATCGAAATGGACGTCGACGACCGGTCCGATGATCTGGGAAATGGAACCTTTGATTTGCGGCATGGCTACACGTTTTCAACTGGGCTGGGCCCATCTTTGCAAAGATAGCAAAAAAACATGGTGCTTGGCGCTGGATTCGACCAAAAGAAAAAGGAAGTGCCCTTGTTTAATAAAAAAGACGGCCCTTCCGGACCGTCTTTTCATCTTTTGGAAAGAAACTTATTTGAGTTTCTTGTAGCCATAGCGGGCCTCGTCCTCGAGTTCGATCTCGATCTTCATGAGGCGGTTGTACTTCGCGATACGGTCGGTACGGCTGAGGGAACCGGTCTTGATCTGGCCGCTGTTGGTAGCGACGGCGATGTCGGCGATGGTGGTGTCCTCAGTCTCACCGGAACGGTGGGAAGTGACGGTGGTGTAGCCGTGGCGGTGGGCCATCTCGATGGCGTCGAGGGTCTCGGTCAGGGAACCGATCTGGTTGACCTTGATGAGGATGGAGTTGCCGGCGCCCATTTCGATACCCTTCTGGAGGTACTTGACGTTGGTCACGAAGAGGTCGTCACCGACGAGCTGGCAGCGGTCGCCGATGGCCTTGGTGAGCTTCACCCAACCATCCCAGTCTTCCTCGCTGAGGCCGTCCTCGATGGAGTCGATCGGGTACTTGGTGATGAGCTGCTCGAGATAGGCGATCTGCTCCTCGGAGGTGAGCTTCTTGCCGTTCGGATCCTTCTTCTTGCCGTCCTTGAGCTGCTTGTAGTCATAGTAGAAGGCGTCACCTTCCTTGACGCAGAACTCGGAAGCGGCGCAGTCCATGGCGATGGTCACGTCCTTGCCCGGCTCGTAACCGGCCTTCTTGATGGCTTCCATAATGCAGTCGAGGGCGTCGTCGATGCCTTCGAGCTTCGGAGCGAAACCACCTTCGTCACCCACGGCAGTGGAAAGGCCGCGGCCCTTGAGCACCTTCTGGAGAGCGTGGAAGACTTCGGCGCCGATGCGGACGGCTTCAGCCTCGGAGGAGGCGCCGACCGGACGGATCATGAACTCCTGGAAAGCGATCGGGGCGTCGGAGTGGGCACCGCCGTTGATGATGTTCATCATCGGGACCGGGAGGACATAGGCATTGGTACCGCCGATGTAGCGGTAGAGCGGAATGCCGAGGTATTCGGCAGCAGCCTTTGCAACGGCCAGGGAAACGCCGAGGATGGCGTTGGCGCCGAGGTTGCTCTTGGTCGGGGTGCCGTCAAGGTCGAGCATGACCTTGTCGATAGCGCGCTGCTCGAAAGCGGACATGCCGAGGATCGCCGGGGCGATCTTATCGTTGATGTTGGCAACCGCCTTGAGAACGCCCTTGCCGCCGTAGCGCTTGGGATCGCCGTCACGAAGCTCGAGGGCTTCGTTTTCACCGGTGGAAGCGCCGGACGGAACCGCTGCTACACCTTTGACACCAGACTCGAGGAGGACTTCAGCCTCAATCGTAGGATTGCCTCTGGAATCGAGGATCTCCCTACCCGTTACTTGAATGATTCTCATTGTATGAAAGATTAATAAATTGTTTTCCAGTCCGCAAATGTAACGATTTTCGCAGACAAACGCAATAGCCGGACTACACAGGGCTCGTTCCAAGGCTTTGGGCGAATTCCCCGCGCTAAAGCGGGCGGACGACTTTGATTCCCGTTATGGACGCCCGTGAGAGGGCATATTCAGCGATAGTCTTCGGATCTTCGATCACCCTGCCGGCGGCAGAGGAAGCATGGATGAAGCCCATACGGCCGTCCTTCCTTTTGAATGCGATGGCCATATGGCTGACGTCCAGGCCTTTCACGCTGGTCGTAAAGAGGATGATATCGCCGGGAGCGATCTGCAGCTGCGCTGCGTTGATTTTGTTTTTCGGGATATATGTGAACGGTCTCGCGCTCAGTGCCGGCTCTATTTCCTCCCGGATGATCCGCAGGTTTTCAGCCGCCTCGGGGTCAGATGCCGCCCGTTCCAGCGCCGGATAACTGCCGGGATGATTCGACATGAAATCGATCTTCCGTTCCGTCGCGATTCCGCCGAGTTCTACGCTGACCTCCGCCACGATACCCAATTGTTCCGCATGGGCGACCCACTCGGTCGCATAATGCAGGCGGTCGGCATAACGGAGCGTTTTCCCAGGTTCGTATTCCCGATACCGGATCTGGCCGACACAGTCGCGAAAGTCTCCCCTGCCGGCGTCCGACATCAGACGCGCCAGACAGTATTCAACCAATGTCGTACAATCGACCCTTGCCGTGTCAATGACCAGCCGTTCAGGGCTCACCTCCAAAACTTTCTCCACATACGGCTGTCCCACGTAGCGCCGGGCATAGGTGTCGAGCGGGACCTGGGCCGTCAGGGTCCATGAAAGGAGGCCGAAGGCGAGGATGAAGATGTATTTCGGGAATCTCATTCCGGTTTAGGCCGCCTGGGCGGGTTTGCGTTTGAGCCAATGGTCTTTAAGCCATTCACGTATCGGCAGGTCGAAGGCCTTGTGCATGCCATAGGCCATGAGGATGGCGAAAATGAATACGCTGACGCCGACGGCGACGTGCTGCCACAGCGGTGCGTCCGCATGTTTTGCGACCCAGCCCATCTGCAGATAGATCAGGGGATAATGGGTGATATAGATCGGATAGGACACGTCTCCCAGGAACTTGCAGACTTTCGTGGAGAAGCGGTGCGTGGTCACGGAGCCGGCGCCGGCCAGGACGAGCAGCGGGAAGATGACCAGGATGCTGATGGCTTGGAACAGTCCGTCCGGAACTCCCTGGCGGCCGCCGACGTTGGGCATGGCCAGGATCAGGACCAGTACCAGGGCGCACCACCAGAATCCGCCGCGCAGGTGGATGGGAGAACCGCTGGGGTTGTCCTGGCTCCGGTGAGAAGGCAGGATACGGGAAATCAGCAGACCGCAGAGGAAGGGATAGAGCATCCGGGTCATGCCGATGTAGAGTTGCTGCGGCTCAAGGCTCCAGCCACCGATGACATTGTAGCGCGGTCCTTTGGGGAAAAGGCCGAAGATGTCCCAACCGAGGGTCAGATCCAAGGTGAAAATGGCACAGATACCGCACAGGATGGCGATGGCATATTTCGGCAAATGCCTGAATATGAACGCATAGAGGATATTCCCTACGTATTCCAGCATCAGGGTCCAGGCGGGTCCGTTAAAGGAGTTCAACTCATTCCAGCCCCGGATATCGAGACGTGGTCCGCAGGGGATCAGGAGCAGGCCCATGACCAGACAGAGGAAGAATTTCCATGCTGGGGTCTGGGCGACCATCGGGAAGGCGCCGTCGGTGAAAAAGAAGAGGCATGCGCCGATCAAGGTGCCGATGATCAGCATCGGATGCAGCCGGGTCAAACGGCGTTTGAAGAAGCCCCAGGTGGTCATCTTGTCCCAGCGGTCATCGTAGGCATAGCCGACGACGAAACCGGAGAGTACGAAGAAGAAGTCGACGGCGAGGAACCCGTGGTTGATGATTTGGTCAACGGGGCCGTGGGCATAGGTCTCAAAGAGATGGAAGACAATGACCATCATCGCGGCTACGCCGCGCAGGCCGTCCAGGATCTCATAGCGGGGTTTTGATTCTAAGTATACGTTCTGCTTTGCCATACAATCGCTGTTTGCGTGCTAAAGATACAAATAATTGGAACATATCCCGCCACTCCGCCGCAAGTTGTCCCTATTTGTCCACATCCGCAAGAAGTTCTGCCCTGCGCGGGCGATGCGCGGGCGATGCGCGGCGGGCGGAAAGGAGTCGGGGCTCATCCGCCCGCCGCCGATCCTGCCACATATCCGACCAAAAACCTGTTCACTCTCACCCAAAACCAGTACTCTCTCTCCTGCATCTGGCGCAGGTGTGTGTTTATCTGCGGCACCTGCGCCGCAAATCTCCATCCTGCGCGCTACAGCGGCGCAGGTAACGCACTCTT
>ONQC01000039.1 GCA_900319855.1 uncultured Bacteroidales bacterium | reverse complement strand
GAAATCCGGACGCCGATATTTATGCCGGTGGGAACGCAGGGGACGGTCAAGGCCGTGCTGAAATCCTATCTGAGCCGGCTCTATCACGACCGGATCGCCTATCCGAAACGTGAAAAATAACGGGATTTGCTTGCAATCCGGGCGCTAAAATTGGTGTATTGCGATTATTTGCGTATTTTTGCAGGCTCAAAAAGAATCAAATAACAAGTTTAGAAATCATATGAATATCGTGAACAAGCAGCTCGATGAACTGACCCATCAGCTGACCCTCGAAATTGCCGCCGCCGACTATGCGGAGGCTGAGAAAAAGAAACTGCATGAGATCCGCCGCAAGGCCGAGTTCAAGGGATTCCGCAAGGGCATGGTCCCGATGTCCCTGATCCAGAAAGTCTATGGCCCCCAGGCCCTGGGCGATGTGATCAACGGCATCATCAACGAGCAGCTGTATGGCTATATCAATGACAACAAACTGCGCGTTGTCGGCGAGCCCCTCCCGAGCGAGGACCAGCCGGACAACGAGTGGAAGTCCGGTTCCGATTTCACCTTCAAGTTCGATGTCGCCGAGACGAAGGAACTGACCTTCGACCTGGGCAAGGATGACAAGGTGCCGTATTACAACATCAACATCACCGAGGCTGCCAAGAAGGAGATGAAGGAGAACATGCTTCGCCAGGTCGGTACCCTCGAGGATGCCGAAAAGGCCGGTGAGGAAGACTTCGTCATCGCCGATCTCGACAATGGTGAGAAGAAAGTCGAAGGCGCCTATATCGCCGTCCGCAATGTCGAGGGCGACGCCCACAAGCTGTTCGCCGGCTGCAAGAAGGGCGACCAGTTCGACGTTAATGTCAACGAGGCTTTCACCAACGAGACCGAAGACCGACCGCGCTTCCATGCTGAAGCTCAAGAAAGAGGAACTCGAAGGCCTGAACCCGGTGTTCCACGCCGTGGTGAACAACGTCCGTACGTTCGTAGCCGCCAAGGAGAGCCAGGATACCTATGACAAGCTCTTCGGTGCCGACCAGGTCCATTCTGCTGAAGAATTCGATCAGGCCATCGCCGCCCGCCTGGCTGCCAACTACAAGCAGGAAGCCGACTATCGCCTGTCCAAGGACGTCCGCGATTACCTGGTGGAGAAGGCTGCCATCCAGCTCCCGGATGCGTTCCTGAAGCGCTGGCTGCTCCACATCAACGAGGGCAAGTTCACCGCCGAGCAGATCGAGGCCGAATATCCGGCTTTCGCCGCCGACTTCCGCTGGCAGATCGTCCGCGACTACCTGATGGGCAAGTATGGCCTGAAGATCGAGGACAAGGACCTGCACGAGGCCGCCGAGGCGTATGTCGCTTACCAGTATGCGATGTACGGCATGGGCAATGTGCCGCAGGAACTGATCCGCGGCGCTGCCGAGAATGTGATGAAGGACGAGAACCAGATGCGCCGCGTCACCGAGAGCGTCGAGGAGCAGAAGGTCATCGCAGCCGTGAAGGATGTCATTTCCCTTGCTTCCAAGAAAATCAGCGTTGAGAAGTTCCGTGAATTGAAATAATATGGCTAACAACGAATTCCAGAAATTCGCGATCCAGGGTTGTGGCGTCAGTTCCATGACCCTGCATCGTTATCAGAGCGCGGTGGATGCCTACATCAACCCGCAGATCATCGAAGAACGCAAGCTGAATGTCGCCTCGATGGACGTGTTCAGCCGGCTGATGATGGACCGCATCATCTTCCTGGGCGTTCCGATCGACGACGATGTCGCCAACATCATCCAGGCGCAGCTCCTGTTCCTGGCTTCGACCGATTCCCAGGCGGATATCTCCCTGTACCTGAACACCCCTGGCGGTCAGGTTTCCTCCGGTCTGGGCATTTATGACACCATGCAGCTGGTCGAGCCGGATGTGGCGACGATCTGCACCGGCATGGCGGCTTCGATGGGATCCGTCCTGCTTTGCGCGGGTGCGCCCGGCAAGCGCAGCGCCCTCCCGCATTCCCGCGTGCTGATCCACCAGCCGCTGGGCGGCGCCCAGGGCCAGGCCTCCGATATCCTCATCGCGGCGAAGGAGATCGAGAAACTCCGCACCGAGCTTTTCGGCATCATCGCCGAGCATTCCGGCCAGCCGCTGGAGAAGGTGATGGCCGACGGTGACCGCGACTTCTGGATGACGGCCCAGGAAGCCAAGGACTATGGCATGGTGGACGAGATCCTCGTCCGTAAAAAGAAATAGACGTGGCAAAGAAGAGCACGGGGGGTAAGCACTGCATGTTCTGCGGCCGGTCGGACCAGGAGGTCCCGTTCCTGCTGCAGGGCCTGGACGGCTGCATTTGCGCGGACTGCGTCAAGCTGGCGGCCGAGTACGTGGGCGAGGTTGAGGGCCAGGGCCGTCGGAAAACCGAGCCTGCGAAGATCGAGGAGCTTCAGAAGCCGATGGAAATCAAGGCTTTCCTGGACCAGTATGTCATTGGACAGGAGCGGGCGAAGAAGCAGCTGGCCGTCGCGGTGTATAACCATTACAAGCGCATCAACCACAATCTGGTCGCCGGAACGGCGGACGGCGTGGAACTGGAGAAGTCCAATATCCTGATGGTCGGTCCGACCGGTACGGGCAAGACCCTGCTGGCCAAGACCATTGCCCGGATGCTGAAAGTTCCGTTTACGATCGTGGATGCGACGGTGCTGACGGAAGCCGGCTATGTCGGTGAGGATGTGGAAAGCATCCTGACCCGGCTCCTGCAGGAAGCGGATTTCGACATTGCCAAGGCCGAACGCGGAATCGTGTTCATCGACGAGATCGACAAGATCGCCCGCAAGAGCGACAATCCGTCGATCACCCGTGACGTGTCCGGTGAAGGCGTGCAGCAGGCGATGCTCAAACTCCTGGAGGGCAATGTGGTCAACGTTCCGCCGAAGGGGGGCCGCAAGCATCCCGAGCAGGAGTTCCTGCATGTCAATACGCAGAATATCCTGTTTATCTGCGGCGGTGCCTTCGAGGGGATCGAGCGCCGGATCGCCCAGCGCCTGAACACCCAGGTGATCGGCTACGGCGCCCAGAGCAAGCAGCGGATCGACAAGGAGAACCTGCTCCAGTATGTCGCCGCGCAGGACCTGCGGGCCTATGGCCTGATCCCGGAGATCATCGGCCGCCTGCCGGTCATCACGTATCTGGACCATCTGGACCGGGATGCGCTGCGCCGGATCCTGACCGAACCGAAAAACGCCATCCTGCGCCAGTATGAGAAGATGTTCGAACTGGACGGAATCAAGCTGGAGATCGACGACGACGTGCTGGACCTGATTGTGGATACCTCCATCAGCAACAAGCTGGGAGCCCGCGGCTTGCGTTCCATTTGCGAGAAGATCTTCGATGATGCCATGTACGAGGCTCCGTCCTCCCGGAAGAAGACGTTCCGGGTGACCCGGGCCTATGCTGAAGAGAAATTGAAGGATGTCGTGTAATTTTTTCCGGGAAACCCTTGCAGTTTCCCGGAAAATACCTATCTTTGCAATCCCGAAATGAATGAGGGCTTAGCTCAGTTGGTTTAGAGCGCCTCCTTGACAGGGAGGAGGTCCGCAGTTCGAATCTGCGAGTCCTCACCAGACAATCCCGACCGGAATCTCCGGCCGGGATTATTGTTTTCTATTGGGGCTTTTCCTATCTTTGTATGCTACATAGACACTAAGACATTTCGATATGAAAGCATACATCGAAGCGAACAGGCAGCGGTTCTTTGACGAGCTTTTTTCGCTGCTGCGGATTCCTTCCATCAGCGCCAAGCCTGAGCACAAACCCGACATGGTCCGGTGTGCCGAACGGCTGCGGGACCTCCTGCTGGAGGCCGGTGCGGACGAGGCCGGGGTTTATCCGACTGCGGGCAATCCGGTGGTCTTCGGCCAGAAAATCCTCGATCCTTCCTGGAAGACGGTACTGGTCTATGGCCACTATGACGTGCAGCCGCCGGAGCCGCTGGAGAAATGGCGCACCGATCCTTTCGAGCCGGTGATCGCAAAAGATCCCGCAACAGGGGAGGATGCGATCTATGCCCGCGGAGCCAACGATGACAAGGGCCAGCTGTTCATGCATCTGAAGGCCTTTGAATTCCTGCTCCGCACCGGAAAGCTCCGTCACAATGTGAAGTTTATCTTCGAAGGAGAAGAAGAAATCGGCAGCGGCAGCCTCCCGGCCTGGGTCCGGGACAACAAGGAGCGCCTGGCCGCCGATGTCATCCTGGTCTCCGATACGACCATGATATCCGACAAGGTGCCGTCGATCAACTGCGGCATGCGCGGACTGGCCTATCTGGAAGTGACGGTGACCGGTCCGAACAAGGACCTGCATTCCGGTCATTACGGCGGAGCGGTCGCCAATCCGATCAATACCTTGTGCGACATGATTTCATCCCTGATCGACAAGGATGGACGCGTTACGATTCCGGGCTTCTACGACGATGTCGTGGAGTTGTCGGCGGAAGACCGGGCCCAGCTGGCCCGTGCTCCGTTCGACCTGGATGAATACAAGGAATTCCTTGATATCAAGGAGATAAAAGGGGAGAAGGGCTATACGACGATGGAACGGACCGGTATCCGTCCCTGCCTGGATGTCTGCGGCATCTGGGGCGGCTACACCGGTGCGGGCGCCAAGACCGTCCTGCCTTCCCAGGCCCATGCCAAGATCTCCATGCGGCTGGTGCCGAACCAGTTGTCCTCGAAGATCACCGAGTTGTTCGAGCGGCACTTCCGGGCCATCGCTCCGCCGTATGTCAAGGTGGATGTCAAACCCTGCGAAGGCGGGAATGGCTTCCTGATTCCGATCTCCTCGCCGGCATTTCAGGCGGCATCCAAAGCCATGGCGGAAGTCTACGGCATTGAGCCGGTCCCTTCCCGCGGCGGCGGCAGCATCGCCGTGCTGGCGGAAATGCAGCAGATCCTGGGTATCGACCCGTTGTTGATGGGCTTCGGCCTGGAGCGGGATACCATCCATTCCCCGAATGAAAGTTACCTCCTCCGCCAATTGTGGGCGGGTATGGAGTCCATCGCCTTGTTCTACCAATACTATTAAGCCATGACTCCGGACGAACTATACGCCCAGATCCGGGCCAAACGCTCCTGCCTCTGCGTGGGATTGGACACGGACCCGGCTAAAATGCCCGAAGGACTGGATGTCCTGACGTTCAACAAGGCCATCATCGATGCGACGGCGCCGTATTGCGTGGCCTACAAGCCGAACCTGGCCTTTTACGAGGCGATGGGACTGGAAGGTTGGCGTATCCTCGGCCAGACGGTTGACTATCTGCGCAGCCGTTATCCGGAACAGTTCCTGATCGCGGATGCCAAGCGGGGCGATATCGGCAACACGGCGAAAAAATATGCCGAGACCTTCTTCGGCAGTTTCGATTTCGACGCCGTGACCCTGTCTCCCTACATGGGCCGGGAAACGGTCGAGCCCTTCCTGCAGTATCCGGGGCGGTATGCCATCGTGGTCGCCCTGTCCTCGAATCGTTCGGCTGCGGATTTCCAGTATGCGGAAAATGGGGGTAAGCCTCTGTACCAGAGTGTGATGGAGCAGTGCATGGAGATTTCTTCCCCGGACAACATGATGTTCGTGGTCGGAGCGACGAAGGCGGACAGGCTGCGGGAGATCCGCGCCTTCTGTCCGGACAACTTCCTGCTGGTCCCCGGCGTGGGAGCGCAGGGCGGCAGCGCCGAAGAGGTCATCGCCGCGGGGGCGAACAGCCGCTGCGGCCTGCTGATCAACTCTTCCCGGGGCATCCTGTATGCTTCTTCCGGACCCGATTTCGCCGAAAAGGCGGCGGCCGCGGCGGCCGCAACCGCGCGCCTGTAAGCGCAACAACTGCAAATAACACTAAAACCTACTTTAAAATATGGCTACACTTCTGCTTTTCGTCGAGTTGGCGATTGTGCTGGCTTTGATCTTCATCGGATCGAAGATCGGCGGGATCGGACTCGGTATCTACGGGATGGTGGGCGTGTTCATCCTGGTCTTCGTATTCGGCCTGGAACCCGGCGACATCCCGATCGACGTGATGCTGATCATCGTGGCGGTGATTACGGCTTCGGCCTGCCTGCAGGCGGCCGGCGGCCTGGATTACATGGTCGGCGTCGCTGCCCGATTCCTTCGCAAGCACCCCAACCAGATTACCTATTACGGTCCGCTGACGACCTGGCTGTTCTGCCTGCTCGCCGGTACGGCGCATACCAGCTATGCGCTCCTGCCGATTATTTCCGAAATTGCCACCAAGGCCAAGGTCCGTCCGGAACGCCCGCTGAGCGTGGCGACGATTTCGGCTTCCCTGGGCATCACGGGTTCACCGGTTTCCGCGGCTACGGCCGCCGTCCTGTCCCAGGCCATGCTGGGTGCCAAGGGCATCGGCATGAAGGAGATCATGCTGATTACGATCCCGGCTTCTTTCGTGGCCATCCTGGTCGCCTCCTTCGTCCAGAATTTCGTGGGGAAACCCCTGGAAGAGGATCCGGAATACCAGCGCCGTGTCGCGGAAGGACTGATCGATCCCGAGCAGACCACCGAGACTCCCGCTGAGACCCCGGTCAACCCGCGGGCCAAATGGGCCGTACTGGCTTTCTTGCTGGGTGTCGTGATGGTCGTCCTGTTCGGCAGTTTCCCTTCGCTGCGTCCGTCCTTCAACGGCCAGGCGGTGAGTATGAACGCCACCATTGAGATGACGATGATGTCCATTGCCGCCGTCATCCTGCTGGTAGGGAAGGCCGATGCCCGCAAGGCGGCCTCCGGCAATGTCTTTGCGGCCGGCATGAACGCGATGGTTTCGATTTTCGGTGTGGCCTGGATGGGCAGCACCTTCTTCGAGGCCAACAAGGAACTCATCCTGGGTAGCGTCGGCGGCGTCTTCGCCCAGTATCCGATCCTGTTCGCCATTCCGCTTTTCCTGATGAGCATCATGCTCTTCTCCCAGGCTGCGACGGTCAAGACCCTCTACCCGGTGGGCCTGGCGATGGGCATCCCGCCCATGGCCCTGCTGGCCATGTTCCCGGCGGTCAACGGCTATTTCTTCCTCCCGACCTATCCGACGGAGGTGGCGGCCATCGGCTTCGACCGGACCGGTACCACGAAGATCGGAAAGTATGTGATCAACCATTCCTTCCAGCTCTCAGGGTTTATCACCACCATCGTTTCAATCGGACTCAGTTTTCTGATTATCAGTATATTATACTAACTATTTATTAATAGCACCATGAAAAATTTCAAAACTCTCCTGCTGGTGGCTGCCGCCCTCCTGGTCAGCCTCAGCCTCGGCGCGAAGCCGAAAATCCGTATCATCGCTACTGGCGGTACCATCGCCGGCGTGAGCTCGACCTCCGCATCTTCCGCTTATACGGCAGGCCAGGTCGGTATCCAGACCCTGCTGGATGCCGTTCCGCAGATCCTGAACCTTGCCGATGTCTCCGGCGAACAGCTGGTCAACATCGGTTCCCAGGATATGAACGACGAAGTTTGGCTCAAGCTTGCCAAGCGCATCAATGTCCTGCTGAACGAGGAAGGCTATGACGGCATCGTCATCACCCACGGAACCGACACCATGGAAGAGACCGCCTACTTCCTGAACCTGACCGTCAAGAGCGACAAGCCGGTCGTCCTCGCCGGTTCCATGCGTCCGTCCAATGCGATCAGCGCCGACGGTCCGGCCAACCTGTACAATGCCGTTGCCGCCGCCGTGTCCCCGAATACCCGCGGCTATGGCGTGCTTTGCTGCATGAACAACCAGCTGCTCGATGCCAAGACGGTCATCAAGACCCACACCATTGACTGCGACACCTTTGAAGGCGGTCCTTCCGGCATCATCGGCTACATCTACAATGGCGAGGCCCACATGCTCCAGACCCCGAACAACAAGCACACCATCAATTCCGTCTTTGACGTGACCAAGCTGGACCGTCTCCCGCAGGTCGGTATCGTCTATGGCTATGCCAATGCTTCCGCCCTTCCGATGCAGGCCTTCGTCGATGCGAAATTCGACGGCATCGTCCTCGCCGGCGTCGGTGACGGCAACTTCTACAAGGATGTGTTCGACGTGGCCGTCAAGGCCCAGAACCAGGGTATCCAGATCGTCCGTTCCAGCCGCTGCCCGACCGGTCCTACCTGCCTGAACAGCGAGGTGGATGACGAGAAGTATCATTTCGTCGCCGCCCTCGATCTGAATCCGCAGAAAGCCCGTGTCCTGCTGATGCTTGCGCTGACCAAGACCCACGACTGGCAGGAAATCCAGCAGTTCTTCAAAGAGTACTAGGCCATGAAGAAAGTACTTGCTATCCTTGCGGCGGCCTCCCTGGCCGTCGTCGCTTCCGCCCAGGGCCACAACCATGGTGACGGCGGTCATGATGCCCAGATCAAGTCGCTGTACGAGAAGGTGACCAACCTGGAGAAAAAGAGCGACGCCTTCAACGTGTTCTTCAACTATGCCTACAGCTACCAGCTGGGCGATGCGACCGGTGACTGGCGTTCTTCCTTCAAGAACAAGCAGTTCCGTCTTGAGGTCAAGGGTACCTTCGGCGACCATCTTTCCTACCGTCTGCGCCATCGCATGAACCGCAACAACACGGCCAAGGGGGAGGACAACTTCGCCAAGGCGACGGATATCATGATGCTGGGCTGGAAGTTCAACGACAAATGGGCGGTGAATATCGGCAAGATGTGCCAGATCTGGGGTGGTTTCGAGTTCGACGAGAACCCGATGTACATCTACCAGTATTCGGACTTCATCGACTACATGGACAACTTCATGGCCGGTGCGATGGTTTCCTGGCACCCGGTGCCTTCCCAGGAACTGGCCTTCATGGTATCCAATTGCTACAATGGCAGTTTCTCCGAGGAATTCCCGTACAACCAGCTGCATGACGGTACCTATCTCAAGGCGGCGAAACACCCGTTGACCTATATCCTCAACTGGAACGGCAGCCTGTTCGACGGCCTGCTGACGACCCGTTGGTCTGTCGGTCGTCAGGTCCAGGCGGAGGGCTATTATTCAGATATGGTCGTGCTCGGCCAGCAGCTGAATCTCCCGAAGTTCCAGTGGTATGTCGATTACATGGCTGAATGGGACGGCGTGGACCGCCTGACCATCGCCTCCGGTGACCTCGGCAAGCTTGCGTCGGATGTCCGCTATCATTCTTTCATCACCAAGGCCAACTGGCAGTTCGCTCCGAAATGGAACCTGATGGGCAAAGCCATGTACGAACTGGCCAGCATCCACAGCGTCGAGGCGTTCAAGAACTACCGGACCTCGATCGGCTGGGTTGGCAGTCTGGAGTATTATCCGCTGAAAGACCAGGACCTGCGCTTCTTTGTCGCCTATGTCGGCCGCCAGCACAAGTATTCGGCTGAAAGCATGTTGGAGAACATTAATACCAACCGCATCGAGCTCGGATTCATGTACCGCATCAAGGCCTATTAGGCTTCCAATATCGTTCCCGTGTCATCCAGCAGGTCGAGTGCGTGCTTGATGACCACGCGGGACGCTCCTTTCTGCATGGCCCCGAAAGCATTGTCCAGCTTCGGGACCATGCCTTTGTCTATGCGTCCCTCCAGGCGATACCGTTCGTAGGTCTGTTTGTCAAGGAGCGGGATGACGGAGTTGTCGTCCTCTTTATCGTAGAGGACGCCTTTTTTCTCGAAGCAGTAGACCAGACCGGCGCAGAGGGCGGCCGCCAGGCTGCCGGCGATGGTGTCGGCGTTGGTGTTGAAGAGCTGCCCCTGGCCGTCGTGGTTGATGGGGCAGAGAACCGGCACGATCCCGCCGGCGAGCATGTCCCGAATGAAAGGGATGTTGAACGAAGTGGGGGAGACGTCGCCGACGAAACCGAAATCCATCTTGGTGAAACCGTCCGAGAGGGTTTTCGGCCCTCTTCTGCGGGCGCGGATGACGCCGCCGTCGCAGCCGGCCAGCCCAAGGGCGTTGCAGCCGTATTTCTGCAACAGGGCGACGATGGTCTTGTTGCAATAGCCGGCGTAGACCATGGTCACGACGGAGAGGGTTTTCCGGTCGGTGACACGGCGGCCTTCGACCATGATGGGCTTGAGCCCGAGGGACTCCTGGATGTGGCTGGCCATGACCCCGCCTCCGTGGACGAGGACTTTCGGCCCTTCCATCCGGGCAAAGGCCTGGCAGAAGGCGTCGAGCGCTTCGGGATTGTCGACGATGTTACCGCCGATCTTGACGACCTGGATCATAGGGACTGGAGGATTTGTTTGAGGACGGTCTGGGCGGAAACGACCCGGTTGGCCGCTTCGGGGATGACCAGGGATTGCGGACTCTCGATGACTTCGTCGGTGACGATCATGTTCCGGCGGACCGGCAGACAGTGGAGGAATTTCGCATTGTCGGTCAGGGCCATCTTTTCGGTGGTGACGGTCCAGCTGCGGTCCTGGCTGAGGACCTGCCCATAATTGTCATAGGAAGCCCAGTTCTTGGCATAGACGAAGTCGGCCCCTTTGAGGGTTTCGTCCTGGTCATGTACGACCGGGATCCCCCGGGTGAACTCCGGAGCGAGGTCGTAGCCTTCGGGATTGGCGATGACAAAGTCGTAATCGGCGAGCTTCATGCCTTCGACGAAGGAGTTCGGGACAGCCTGGGGCAGGGCTTTCGGATGCGGCGCCCAGGTCATGACGACCTTCGGCCGGGCCTTGGTCTTGTGCTCCTCGATCGTGATGAGGTCGGCATAGGTCTGGAGCGGATGCCGGGTGGCGGCTTCCATGCTGAAGACCGGGCGGCCGCTATATTGAATGAACTGGTTGAGGATCACTTCGTTGTAGTCATCCTCCTTGGATTCGAAACGGGCAAAGGACCGCACGCCGATGATGTCGCAGTAGCAGCCCATGACCGGAATGGCCTCCAGCAGGTGTTCGCTCTTGTCGCCGTCCATGACCACGCCCCGCTCGGTCTCGAGTTTCCAGGCTCCGTGGGCGATGTCAAGGACGATGACGTTCATGCCCAGGTTCAGTCCGGCTTTCTGGGTGCTGAGGCGGGTGCGCAGGCTGTTGTTGAAAAAGACCAGCAACAGCGTCTTGTTTTTTCCGAGCGCCTGGTCGGCGAAAGGATTCTGTTTTACATATTGGGCCTGGGCGAAGGCTTCCTGCCAGTCGCCGAGCTGGGAAACGGAGGTGAAATGTCTCATGCGGTCAATTCTTTCCAGGCGTTGATAAAGTTCCCGGCGGTTTCTTCCGAGATGGTCAGGGATGGGAGGAGGCGGATGACGTCTGCTCCGGCGGCACCGGTGAAGAAATGCTTCTCAAACAGCAGCCGGTCCCGCAGGCCGATATATTCGGGCTTGAGTTGCAGGCCGATCATCAGGCCGCGTCCCCGGTATTCTGCGACGGCCTTGTCTTCTCGGAAGGCCGATTCGAAGAGGGCACCGATCTTGGCGGCGTTTTCAATCAGCTTTTCTTTTTCAATGACTTCCAGCACGGCGATGGCGGCGGCGCAGGCGAGGTGGTTCCCGCCGAACGTGGTGCCGAGCATGCCATAGCGGGCCGGGATGTCCGGCGAGATGATGACCCCGCCGATCGGCAGGCCGTTGGCCATGCCCTTGGCCATGGTGACGAGGTCGGCCTTGATGCCGGCGTGCTGGTGGGCGAAGAAGTGCCCGGTCCGGCCGTATCCGGACTGGATTTCGTCCAGGACCAGCAGGGTGCCCGTCCGGTCGCAGAGTCCGCGGAGCCCTTGCAGGAAGGCGTCAGTCGGTTCATAGATGCCGGCCACACCCTGGATGCCTTCGATGAGGACGGCGGCATACGTCTCTGTCTGAAGGGGCTTTGAAGCGGCCTCCAAATCGTTCAGCGGTACGAAATCAACATGGTCCGTGGTGTTGTACGGGGCGCGGATGGCCGGATTGTCGGTCGCGGCCACGGCTCCGCCGGTGCGGCCGTGGAAGGCTTTCCCGAAAGCCAGGACCTTGGACCGTCCGGTTGTGAAGGAGGCCAGTTTCAAGGCATTCTCGTTGGCTTCCGCCCCGCTGTTGCACAGGAACAACCGGTAGTTTTCATAGCCGCTGACTTTCCCGAGCAGGAATGCGAGTTCCTCCTGGAGGCTGTTGTGTACGGCATTCGAATAGAATCCGAGGTTGCCGAGCTGGTCTTTGACCTTCCCAATGTAATGCGGATGGCTGTGGCCGATGCTGATGACGGCGTGGCCGCCATACAGGTCCGTATACTTGTTCCCGTCTTTATCCCAGAGGGTGGTGTCCAGTCCGCAGATCGGCTCAATGTCCCACCGTTTGTATACTTCGAACAGTTCCATATCGATTAAAACGCTGATGCCTTCAGCTTGAGGCCCGTGTCTTCGGGAAGGCCGCAGACCAGGTTCATGTTTTGGACAGCCTGTCCGCTGGCTCCTTTGAGGAGATTGTCGATAACGGATGTGATAACCAGCTGTCCGTCATGAATTTCCGGGTACAGGATGCATTTGTTGGTGTTGACGGCCTGTTTCAGGTCGACGGGGTGCTTGCTGACCCAGGTAAAGGGCGCGGTTGCATAGTAATCCTCGAACAGGCTGGTCACGGCCTCTTGCGACAGGTCGCAGGGGAGGGTCAGGGTGGCGAAAATGCCACGGGCGAAATCGCCGCGCACGGGGATGAAACGGATCGGCGCGTCCATGCCGGGCTGGAGCAGGCCCAGGGTGCGGCCGATCTCCTGCAGGTGCTGGTGCGTGAAGACTTTGTAGGTAGACAGGTTGTCGGTCCGCCAGCTGAAATGGGTGGTGGCCGCGGGTTTCACGCCGGCGCCGGTGGATCCGGTTACGGCGGTGACATGGATTTCGCCGGTCAGCAGGCCCGCTGCGGCGAGCGGCAGGAGGGCCAGTTGGATGGCGGTGGCGAAACACCCGGGATTGGCTACTTTATCCGCCGACTGGATCTTGTCGCGCTGCCACTCCGGCAGTCCGTAGACGTATCCGTCCTTCTCATCCCGGAAGTCTTGCGCCAGGTCGATGACCTTGAGCCCTTCCGGTTTGGGATGCGTTTCCCAGAATGCCTGGCTCTTCCCGTGGGCGCTGCACAGGAAAAGGACATCGATCCCGCTGAGATTGAATTCGCTGCAGAAATGCAGGTCGGTATCTCCGATCAGGCCGCCGTGGACTTCCCAAAGGGCGTTCCCGGCGTTGCTTTCAGAGTGGACGAAGACCAGTTCCACCTCCGGGTGGAAGACCAGGAGGCGGATCAGTTCGCCGGCCGTATAACCGGCGCCCCCGATGATGCCGACGCGGATCATGCGCCTGCCTCCTCGTCCGGGTGGTGGATCTCCAGGTGCTCCTGCGGATCGTAGAGCAGTCCGGTGCAGATGCACATCTTGAAATCATGGCTTTCCAGGATGTCATAGTGCCGGCATCCCTGGCAGCCTTTCCAGAATTCCGGGTCATCGGTGAGTTCCGTGAACGGAACGGGCCGGAAACCGAATTCATAATTCATCTTCATGACGGCGGCCCCGGTCGTGATGGAGAAGATCTTGGCGTCGGGGAAGAGCTTGCGGGAGAGCTTGAAGGTCTGGGCTTTGATGCGCTTGGCGATGCCCATGCCCCGGAATTTGTGGGCGACGATGAGGCCGGAATTGGCGACGAAACTTTTCCCGCTCCAGGATTCGATATAGGAAAAGCCTGCGAATTCGCCTTCGTCCGTCAGGGCGATGACGGCTTTGCCGTCGCTGATTTTCTGGCAGATGTATTC
>ONQC01000033.1 GCA_900319855.1 uncultured Bacteroidales bacterium | reverse complement strand
CCGGCAAGATCAAGAAGCACGAACTGACCCGCAAGGACAAGGAAGACGACCGCATGATCCATGTCCGCATCCAGAATGCGAACATCGAGCCCGTCTTCTTCGCCTTCAAGGACAACGCGGAACTCGCCGCCATCGTTGAAAAGACCATCGCCCGCAAGCCGGAATACAAGTTCACCGACGAAAACAAGTTCGGCCATACCTTCTGGGTCATTGATGACGATGCGGACATCGCCCGCATCACCGAGATCTTCACCCACGATATCGACGCCTTCTATGTCGCTGACGGTCACCACCGTACCGCCGCGGCCGCCCGTGTCGGCGCCGAAAAACGGGCCCAGAATCCGCACCACACCGGCGACGAGGAATATAATTTCTTCATGGCCGTCTGCTTCCCGGAAAGCCAGCTCAAGATCATTGACTACAACCGCGTGGTCAAGGACCTGAACGGCCTGTCCGAAGAGGCCTTCCTGAAGGCGCTGGAAGAGGATTTCGAGGTCAGCCTCGCCACCAAGCCGCGCTGCGGCCGTCCCGCGAAGCCCTACGCCCCGGAGCACCTGCATGAATTCTCCATGTACCTGGGTGACAAGTGGTACCGTCTCGAGGCAAAGCCCGGCCGCTATGACGACAACGATCCGATCGGCGTGCTCGACGTGACGATCCTGTCCAACCTCGTGCTGGACAAGATCCTCGGGATCAAGGACCTGCGCACCGACAAACGGATTGACTTCGTCGGCGGTATCCGCGGTCTGGGTGAACTGGCCCGCCGGGTCGACAACGGCGAGATGAAAGTCGCCTTCGCCCTCTATCCGGTCTCCATGGAGCAGCTGATGAACATCGCCGACAGCGGCAACATCATGCCGCCGAAGACCACCTGGTTCGAGCCGAAGCTGCGCTCCGGCCTGGCCATCCACTTACTTGGCTAGCATAGCACCGCACTGATATTTTTTTCAAGGCCCGGATCCTTTCGAGGAATCCGGGCCTTGTCTTTAATTCTGAGGAATACCGTCCTGTTTCAGATGCACATCCATCTGCGGGAACGGGAACTGGATGCCGTGCTTGGGAAGCTCGGTATAGATGGTCTCGTTTAACCAATAGATGACACCCATGAACTCGGCGCCGGTCGCCCAGCAACGGAGCTTGAACTCCACGCTGCTGTCATTCATGGAACTCAGGATCACATAGGGATCCCAGGCACCGGGGGTGTTGCGGTCCAGGATGTTCTCGTTAAGCGATGCGATCCGGAGCAGTTCCGTCCGGACGGCTTCCACGTCGGTCCCGTACGCCACATTGACCTTCAGGTCGATGCGCCGGGGATCCCGGGTGCTGTAGTTGTCGATCTTCCCGTTGGAGAGGAGTCCGTTCGGGATGATAATCTCCCGGTTGTCGGTCGTCACGATCTTCGTACTGACGATATTGATTTCGGAAACCCAGCCGAAATAACCCTGCGCCTCGATATAGTCGCCGGCCTTGAACGGCTTGAAAGCCAGCAGCATCAGTCCGCCGGCAAAGTTCTGCACCGTGCCGCTGAGGGCCATGCCGATGGCCATGCCGCCGGCAGCCAGCAGGGCCGCCAGGGAGGTCGTGTTGATACCCAGCGTCCCGACCATGGAAATGATCAGGATCACCCAGAGGGCCGCGGAGAGCAGGCTCTGGACGAACGAGATCAGGGCGGCATCGGCACCCCGTTTCGTAAACGCCCGGTTCACGATGTTCTTGATCTTTCGGATCAGCCAGGCTCCGATGAAGTAGATCGCGAGGGCGGCGACCACCTTGAGGCCGAACTGGATGGCAGAGGTCGTCAGGTCGCTCAGGATCTCCTTGGGCGGCGTGGTCTGCAGGGTCTCAATCAGTTGGGCACCTTTGTTGGCAAGGGAGTCGGCCGAGAATTTTTCAGCGACGTTACTGGCGTCCGGAGTGGCAGCTTGAAGGATATGCATGGATTCGGGGTTTCAGATTGTTATCGTGTTCGCTTTTCCCACCGCAAATTTAGTGAAAAAATCATTACCTTTACGAGACAAACCAATGGGCATGAAGAAAATCGTTACTTTTGGGGAAATCCTGCTGCGCTGGTCCAAGAACGGAGCCAGGCGCTTCGGGCAGGACAATGCATGGGAAGGCCAGTTCGGCGGATCGGAGGCCAATGTCGCCGTCTCCCTGTCCATCCTGGGAGACCAGGTCGGCTATATCTCCCGGCTGCCGGACAACAACATCGGGCGTGCCTGCCTGAAGAATCTGCGCTACTACGGAATCGACGTCAGCGACGTCGTGCTGGGCGAAGGCCGGATGGGGACCTATTATTTTGAAAGGGCCGCGGATATCCGCAAATCCCTGGTCGTCTACGACCGGCAGGGGTCGTCCTTCTACCTGACCGCACCGGGCATGTTTCCATGGCGTGACATCTTCAGCCATACCGATATCTTCCACTGCTCGGGCATTACCTGCGCCGTATCGCAGTCGGCCGCCGACGCCACCTTCGAGGCCGTGCGGACGGCCCGCGAGATGGGCCTGCGCATCACCTGCGACATCAATTACCGCCGCAACCTGTGGAAATATGAAGGTGCCGACGCCCACAAGACCCTCAACGCCCTGATGCAGTACAGCGACTTCATTTTCGGGGACCAGGACGAGTGGGAAGTGGCGACCGGAGTCAAGCAGGTCCCGATGGACCACATGATGGCGGATACGCAGCTGGACATGGAGGCCTACCGCCGCTATTTCGAGGAGATGCACCGCCAGTTCCCCCACTGCCGGGAAATGATGCTGGGCCTGCGCAACCAGATCACCACCAGCCACCACACCCTGACCGCCCTGCTCTGGTACGACGGCGTCATTTATCAGACCCGCATCTACGATATCAACGACATCATCGATTCGGTGGGCGTGGGCGATGCCTTCGTCGCCGCCTACATCCATGCCGCCGAAAAATGGCCGGGGGATGCGCAGCGCGGGCTGGACTTCGCCGTGGCCGCCGCCATGCTGAAGAACTCCGTTTCCGGCGATTACAACCTGGTGACCGAAGCGGAAATCCTCGCGGAGCTCGGTTGGGAAGAGGAAGCCTAGACGGCGTTTGCAGACGAAATCCGGCGGTTGGCTGAATGGTTTTGCATCGCCGGAGCCTGTCCCAGCGCCGCCAAGGCGAAGGAAATCCTGGACCGGGAGCCCGTCGACGTCCTGTTCGTGGACATCAACATGCCGGACATCAGCGGCATGGATTTCGTCAAGTCCCTTGCCGCTCCGCCGATGATCGTCTTTACCACCGCCTACTCCGAGTATGCCGTAGAAGGTTTCAAGGTGGATGCCGTCGACTACCTGCTCAAGCCCTTCGGGCTGGATGATTTCAAAAAGGCGGCCGAGAAGGTGAGGAAACGCTATGACAGCGAACACCAGCCCGTCGCCGTATCAGCCCCCGATGCCGACGACGCCCTCTTCTTCAAGACCGACTACAAGGTCGTGCGCGTCCCGGTTTCCAAGATCACGTATGTCGAGGGAATGAGCGAGTACCTGAAGATCCATGTCGAGGGGGAAAAGGATCCCGTCATCGTGCTCCTCAGCATGAAAAAACTCGAGGAACGGCTCCCCGCCGACCGCTTCATGCGGATCCACAAGTCCTACATCATCGCCCTGGGCCAGATCCGGGAAGTCGCCCGCGGCCGAGTCAGCATCACCCCGGAAGTCTCCCTTCCGATCGGCGACAGCTACCGCGAAGCTTTCAACAAATACCTCGACGCCAAGTTCCTCGGGAAATAGCAAGATTTTTCTTATCTTTGCCGCCGAACGAACTTGACAATATGATCATCATGAAATTCGGCGGCACCTCCGTTCAGGACGGACCCGCCATCTCCCGCGTAGTGGAAATCGTACGGGACCGCCTTGACCGGAGGCCCGTCGTCGTCGTATCCGCCCTTTCCAAGATCACGGACCTGCTCTACAAGATCTGCGACGAGGCCGCCGCGCGCCATACCGAAGCGGCGCTGGAGGCGATTGCAGCCCTGAAAAAGCGGCATCTGGACCTGGCGGAAGAACTGCTGACCGGAACGGAATTCCTGGATGAAGCCTACAACAAAGTCGGGCTGCTCTGCCAGGAACTCGAGGCTTTCGTCCACGCCGTCTGCATCGTCGGAGACCTGACCCCCAAGAGCCGGGCCCGCATCATATCCCGCGGCGAAGTGCTCTCTTCCACGATCATTTGCTATACCCTCAACGCCCGGGGCGTCCGCACAAATCTGGTCGATGCCAAGAAGCTGATCATCACGGACAACGACTACCTGAAAGGCGAACCGGACAAAGCCGCCATCCAGGCAGCTGCTCCCGCTGAGATCGAAAAGGCCTTCCGGAATGTACAGGCCGTCATTACCCAAGGATTCGTCTCCTCGACGGCCGATGGCGAGACCACCGTCCTCGGCCGCGGCGGTTCCGACTACACCGCTTCCCTGCTGGGCATGGCCCTGGGTGCGGAAGAAGTCCAGATCTGGACCGACGTGGACGGCGTCATGACCGCCGATCCGCGCGTGGTGGAGCACCCGGTCACGATGCGGGAAATCGCTTTCGAAGAAGCGGCGGAAATGGCCCATTTCGGCGCCAAGGTCCTGCATCCGATGACCATCGAACCCGCCGTCCGGCTGGGCATCCCAATCTATGTCCTCGATTCGACCCATCCCGACCGGAAAGGCACCGGCATTTTCGGGGCTGAGCGCATCCCGGACGGCATCAAATCCGTCTCCAGCAAGGAGAACATCCAGGTCATCAACATCTTCTCAGCCAAGATGCTGGGCGTCTCGGGCTTCCTCGCCAGGGTCTTCGGCGTCTTCAGCGCCCACAAGGTCGCCGTGGACATGATCAGTACTTCTGAAGCGACCATTTCCGTCACCGTGGACGGCAATGTCGACACGACGGCCGTCGTCCGGGAACTGTCGGAATTCGCGGAAGTGACCGTCGACCGCGACAAGGCGCAGGTTTCCGTCATCGGCAAGAACCTCCACGCCGAGGCCGACCTGTTTTCCGCCCTGTCCAAGGCCATCGGAAAACGGGGCATCCACATGATTTCCCAGGGGGCGACCTTTATCAACCTGAGCGTCGTCGTGGACCGGGACATCTGCCGGGACACCGTCCGCCAGATCCACCAGTATCTTTTCGAGAATCATGCTTAAGCTCAAGAATATCAAGGATCTCAAAACGGTCCAGACTCCGTTTTGGTACTATGACATGGACTTGTTCCGCCGGACGATCGATACGGTGGCGGCCCAGTCGGCCGAGTATGGGGTCCTGGTGCATTATTCGATCAAGGCCAATGCCGAACCGCGGCTCGTGGATTATATTGCGGAGGCCGGCCTGGGGGCCGACTGCGTCAGCGGCAACGAGGTCCTGTATGCGCTGGAGCATGGCTTTCCGGCGGAGAAAATCGTCTTTGCCGGCGTCGGCAAGACCGATGAGGAGCTGCGCGATGCCCTGTGTGCCGGAATCGGTTCGTTCAACAGCGAGTCCATTGAGGAGCTCGAGACCCTGGAACAGCTGGCCGGCGGGCTGGGATTGAAAGCGAATGTTTCCGTCCGGATCAATCCGGATGTGGACGCCCATACGCACCGGTTCATCACGACCGGCCTGGAGATGGACAAGTTCGGTATCCCGAAGAAGGACATGGACCGGGTCATCGCCTTGTTCAAGTCCAGCAAGAATCTGAATTTCAAGGGGCTGCATTTCCATATCGGGTCCCAGATCACGGATGTGGAGAATGTGTTCACGCATGAATGCATCAGCGCGAACGGCATCGTTTCCCATTTTGAGAGCCAGGGACTGCGGGTCGACAACATCGACCTGGGCGGCGGCCTGGGCGTGGACTACTACAACCCGGACAGCCATGCCATCCCGGAGTTCGGGCTCTGGTTCCAGACCCTGACGGAGCATCTGAGGCATCGCCCGGACCAGCGGATCCATGTCGAACCCGGCCGCGCGCTGGTGGCCCAGTGCGCCTCGCTGGTCAGCCGCGTGATCTTTGTCAAGGATGGTGAGCGGAAGAGTTTCGTCATCCTGGATGCGGGCATGAACGACCTGCTGCGGCCCGCCCTCTACGGGGCCTATCACAAGATCGAGAATCTCACGTACGAATCGGACGAGCTCCGGCTATACGATGTCGTGGGTCCCGTTTGCGAGACCACGGACCTCTTCGCCGAGGACCGCACCCTTCCCCTCACCCGCCGGGGCGACCTGGTCGCCATCCGCAGCGCCGGAGCCTACGGCGCCGTCATGAGCAGCACCTACAACATGCGGAAACCCGCCCGGACCGTCTTTTCAGACGAACCGATACAGTAAAAGTATCAAATAGAACCCTCCCGGTTCGGACGACATTGGCTCCCGAAAAGGGAGGGGACCCACGGAGTGGGGAGGATCGTCTGAACCGGGAGGGTTCTATTTGTATAATCTATTACAGTTCCCAGGCGAGGGCGGAAGCGCCGAGGATGGCGGCATCGGACTCCTTGAGCTGAGAATAGACCAGTTTGACCTTGCCGCGCCAGAGCGGCAGGACGTTCTCGTTCATGGCCTTGAGGATCGGCTCGGTGAGGAACTCCTTGCTGCGGGCCAGGCCGCCGAAGAGGACGATCGCCTCCGGAGCGGAGAACTCGATGAAGTCGGCGAGCTTTTCGCCCAGCATGCGGCCGGTGAAATCGAAGAGCTTGAGGGCCATCTTGTCGCCTTCCTTGGCGGCATCGTAGATGTCCTTCGAGGTGATCTTGTCGAGGCTGCGGAGCAGGGACGGTTCGTCGCTCATTTCAAGCCACTCGCGGGCGGTGCGGGCCATACCGATGGCGGAGCAGTAGGTCTCCAGGCAACCGGTCTTGCCGCAGTTGCAGACGCGGCCGTTGTGGCGGACGGCGCAGGTGTGGCCGAGTTCGCCGGCGAAGCCGTCATGGCCGTAGACCATCTTGCCGTCGATGACGATACCGGAACCGACGCCGGTGCCGAGGGTGATCATGATGAAGTTCTTCATACCGCGGGCGGCGCCGTAGGTCATTTCACCCATGGCGGCGGCATTGGCATCGTTGGTCAGGGAGACCGGAATGCCGCCCATCGCCTCAGAGAGGAGCTTCGCGAATTCGATCACATGCGTGCCGCCCCAGGTCAGGTTGACGGCGTTCTCGATGTTGCCGGTATAGTAGTTGCCGTTCGGGGCGCCGACGCCGATGCCGCGGATCAGGCCTTCGGCCTTCGCCTCGGCGATGATGCGCTTCAGGGCTTCCGCCAGTTCGGCGATGTAAGGTTCAACTTCGGTATAGGTATCGGAACGGATCACGGTCTGTGCAAGCACGGTGCCGCGGGCGTCGACGACGCCACATTTGGTGGTCTGTCCACCTACGTCAATACCAATTACGAGTTCTTGTGCCATAATTTGTAAGTCAGTTTTTCTGGAGGTTTATAAAAAAGGGCAGGACGGAGCCTGCCCTGTATGGAATGCTTATGCGCGTTTGGCGACCTTGGAGCCGGCGACGGCGAAGAAGAGGATGTACGCCAGGCCGGCGATGATGATCCAGTAGCTCGGCATGTAACCGACCTTGTCGGCGAAGAAGTTCTGGACGAGCGGGAGGATACCGCCGCCGACGACCATCGCCATGAAGATACCGGAAGCCTTGTTGGTAGCGGCGCCGAGGCCTTCGACGGCGAGGTCGAAGATGGTGCCCCACATGACGGAGGTGCAAAGGCCGCAGAGGACGAGCAGGAGGGCTGCTACAGGGACCTTGACCATTTCAAAACCGGAACCGGTGAAGGCAGGCATGGAAGTCTGGGCACCCTTGCCGGAGAAGATGGCGATCAGGACGAGGGCCAGGGCGACGGAGGAAACGCAGACCAGCTGGGCGCGGGAAGAGACCTTGCCGCTGATGACGCTGGAAACCAGACGGCCGACCAGCATGAGCAGCCAGTAGGTACCGGCCACGAAACCGGCGGTGCGGACCGCGACGGACGGATCAAGACCGGCGCCGGCGCCCGTGGAGTCGGAGAGGTAGAAGTTGAGCGTACCCGGGATACCGACCTCGACACCGACGTAGACGAAGATGGCGATCACACCATAGACAAAGTGACGGAAGGTCATCGGGCTGACGACATTCTCCTGGTGGGCGACCTGCTCGGGATCCTCGATCGGGACGAAGAGCAGGATGATGAACGCGAGGGCGAAGACACCCATGGCGATGAAGAGGACCGGGTTGACGTCGGAGATAACGGACTGGGCGGTCAGGGTGCCGATGAGGGAACCGACGAGCATCGGGGTCAGGGTACCCATCAGGGAGTTGAAGGAACCGCCGATCTGGATGTACTGGTTGGAACGGGCGCCGCCGAGGAGTTTCAGCATCGGGTTGACGACGGTGTTGAGCATGCACACGGAGAAACCGGCGATGAAGGCACCGAGGAGATAGACGATGAAGTTGCTCGGGAAGGAGGAGACGACACCGGAGAGGAACTGGACGAACACGCCGATGAAGCCGACGGCGATCGCGATGAGGGCGGTCTTCTTGTAGCCGTACTTGGTCAGCATGTTGCCGGCAGGGATACCCATGATGGCATACGCGAGGAAGTTCATCATGTTACCCATCATGCCGAGGGCGTTGGAGCCCGCGATCTGCGGCTGCATCTTCCAGATGTTGCCGACCGGGGCGGCGAGGTTCGTCACGAAGGAGATCATGCCGAACAGGAAAATCATTGCCAATACAGCAATGAGGTTACCGTTTTTCTTTGCCATAGTGTTTTTGTTTATGTTTTAGTATTAAGATTTCGGGGTTTTGTAACAATCGTCGCTTTCAAGCGCAATTGTACAAATTTATTAAAAAATTTCAGAAAAATATCAGTCTGCCCGAAAAATCGCACCATACTATCCGAAGCAGCGTAGCCACCGTCCGGAGCGAAGCGGAGGACGCAATGTCCCCAGGGGGACCGGCGCTTGCGCCGAGGGGGAAATAATCGGCCTTTCTTATGTCAAGGTGACCTTGACATAAGAAAGGCCGGAGCTTTCCCCAAAACTCCGGCCCGTATATAAAACGAACTTAACAAATAGACATGAAAAAAACTTTTCGAATGTCCGTGTGCAAAGGTACGCCTTTAAATCGTTTTGTGCAAATTTTTTCTTACAATTTTAAAGGAAAAATTTTCATTTCGTGTTAAATCAATTGTTTGTGGGCAGGCCAAAATTACAATCCGAGCCCTCGAAAGAGCGCTATTTGGCCAGCGTCCCCGTATACGTAGTCGGATAATCGCCGAAACGCAGGGACAGGGACAGTTTCTCCCCGTCCATCGTTCCGCTCAGGCCGGTCACCGGATAACTGTCCACCTCAACCCGGGAAGGATACATCAGCGGAATGATATCCGTTCCGGAGAAGGTCACCGTCTCACCGGAGACCCGGGCAGTCACGTCAGGAATCAGCACGTCCAGGGTCACCGGCATCATCGGAACGAACTTCACCTGGTGAAGCAGCAGTTCCGCCTTCCCGGAATCTTTGTCATAGTCGACCGTAATGACGACATCTTCGGATTTGTAATCGACATCGAAATAGACGACGTTCATGGTACCGGTAAAATCGAAGGAACCGGTCGGGACTTCGTTCTTGGAGTCCTTCTTGCAGCCCGCGAACATGGCGAGGGCGGCCAAAACCAAAAGGATTCTTTTCATAGGATGAAACTCATTAAAATGTCAGACGCACACCGGCTGACAGCCGCCGCGGTTTCCCCCGCTGGAAAAAGCTGTTGCCGACAGATTTGAAATAAAAAGTATCGAATTCCCTGTCCAGCAGGTTCGCACCCTGCGGCCCGCGCAGCAGGTCTGCACGCCGGATGTCCAGGAAATCGAAATCATACAGGTTTTTGTCCAGGATGGGAATATCATCGATATACAGCCCGAGAACGGGATTGTCGATGCGGGAGCCGAAGCCGCGCAGGTAGACCGAAGAGGTCATGGCCGAGCCATAGTCAGGGATGTGCAGGTTCGGAACGATGGTAGAGAGGGCCCGGGGACTGCCCAGGCCTCTCTGCTCCATCTCCAATGCAAAGGCCGATGTGAAGGGGGCGGCCAGTTTGTCGAGCCGGAAAGCCTGCTTCATGGAAGCCGCCACGGACGAGGCCGGCAATGTATCCGCCACTTCCTTGTCCGGCATTTCCGCCCTCGTCCCAACTGAGAGCAGGAAAAACAACAGGGTCGCAATCCACTTCACGACGCAAAAATACGCCGCGGCAAGCATAGTTTTTAGGATAATTCCGACAGAATTAGGACAATTTAGCACGATACTCAGAAGGAGTCATCCCCGTCTGGTGCTTGAAGAAACGAGCAAAATAGGACTGATCCTCCAGTCCAACCTGGACTGCTACATCAATGATGGCCAAGTCTTTCCGGCGCAGAAGCTGCTGGGCCAGGCCGAGGCGGGAGATGTCGATCCATTCCCGGGCGCTGCGGCCGGTATGGGCTTTCACGCAGCGGTTGAGATAATTGGGCGAAACCTGCAGCGCCGCCGCATGGGAGGAAACGGTCCCGATGGGGCGGGAGCGGTCGAAGACCCGGTCCAGGAACGTATTGCTCAGGGAATTCCGGTTTCCGGCCGGCAGCAGCAGGTCGACTTCCTGCAGAAAGGCATCCAGGCACGCCGAAGCCGTCCCGTGCCGGGACTGGTCGCGGAACAGTTTCAGCAAGAGCTCGTCCATGAAACCTTCGTCCTCGACCCGGAAGGTCACCTGTACCGGACGGCCGTCCTGGAGCACCCGGTAGCCCCGGTCTTTCAAGACAGTCTCTTCGAAGCCGCCGTTATAGCCGATGCTGTTGCGGTACCATTCGACCCGGAAAGGGATACCCGGAGGAACCAGCAGCGCGGAATGCGCATGCACCAGGAAGGCCGTATCGCGGGCATTGACCAGGACCTCCCCGGAAATCAGGTAAAGCAGGGACCAGCCGGAGAAAGACCGCGCCGGCATGGGCGGGGTCTCTTTGTATCCGACCGTGTCGAGTTGGCGGAGCGTCAGGGGGGAAGAAAGCGGGACCATGTCAACTGTTGCGGTATTCGGAGGGCGTCAGGCCCGTATGGGACTTGAAGAACTTATAGAAGACGCTCTGGTTCGGGAAATGCAGCTGGTAAACGATTTCCTTGATCGTCGCATCGGAATATTTCAGCATGTTCTTGGCCTCCAGGATGACAAAGGAGTCAATCCAGTCCGGGGCGCTGCGGCCGCTGACCTGCTTGACCAGTTTGGACAGGTATTTCGGAGTCAGGCACAAGTGCTCGGCATAGAAGGCCATGTTGCGCTGGGACGAATGGTGCTCCGTCACGAGCTTGATGAACTGTTCGAAGATCATGCGGGCACGGGCGGACTGGCCGCGGGGCGCTTTCTTCGCTTCGGTCAGCCGGCGGCTGACGATGGAGCCCAGCACATAAAAGCAGGAGGAAATCAGCGAACTGAGCGCGTCTTTCTGATTGGGGAAAGGCACGTCCAGAAGCTTGATGGCCAGGGACAGGTACCGGCTGCAGACGTCCAGTTCTTCGCCGTCCAGCACCACGCCCGGACTGGCCAGCAGGGAGATTCCCTCGGAGAACAGGTGCTGGAAATCAATGTGGATGCCGGAGGTGAACTCCTTGGACATGGCCACCAGGACAAAATGCATGGAAGCGGATTCTTCAAACCGGGCGATGCGGATGATATGGCCCGGCACGCAGAAAAGCAGGGAGTTTTCCTTCATATGGAAGGTCTGGAGATTGATATCCAGGTCGAGATCCCCCTGCAGGCAGAAAACCGCCATATAGCCATCAAATCGACAGGGATATCGTAACGAGGAGAAAGCCTCCGGATGGGTAATATCCGCAATGAAGAAGTCATTCCCCAGCTGCGCATCGTAGACGCCGGGGAACAGTTTCATGAACTTTTTGATGTCAAAGGTCTGCATGGGTGCTTCCATCGTATGATAGATTATAACGTTTCAGTCAAAGACAAACATAACGCAAATATCGCAATTTTTCGCAATTTTCGACCTTTTTATAAAAAATGTGGGCGTTTTGGATCTAGATTAAGGTAAAATAGGCAACTTTTTTGCAGGAAGTCCAACCCCGGAAACGGGCACCCCTCGCGGTGCTTTTTTCCTGCCAGAAAGACAATATCAGAAACGTATGAAAAAAATAGGAATGACCCTTGTCCTGCTGACGGCGCTCTCCTTCGGGATGGCCGCCCAGCAGACGCTCACCCTCGAGGACTGCCGCCGGATGGCCCTCGAGAACAACAAAGAACTGGACCAGGCCCGCACCAAAGTGGAAATGGCCGGCTATGACCGGAAAATCGCCCTGGCCAACTATTTCCCGAACATCAGCGCCACCGGAGCCTGGCTCCACAACGGAAGGAACCTCAATCTGCTGCCGGAAGATGTCAGCAACGGACTCACCGGCATGGGAACCACGATCCATGGGATGAAGGAACAAGCCATGGCCGAAGCCATGCAGGCCATCCAGTCCAACCCCGAACTGGCGCAGCAGCTCCTGCAGAACCCGGATTTCCTCCAGCTGGTCCAGAAACTCCAGGGAATGGATTATTCGCAGGCCATCAACCAGATCGGCAGCGACATCGACAAAGCCTTCACCATCGACATTGAAAATATATATGTAGGCGTTGTCAGCCTCCAGCAGCCCGTTTTCATGGGCGGAAAGATCATCGCGGCCAACCGCATCGCCCGCCTGGCAGAGGAACTCGCCAAGACCCAGTATGACCAGAAATACCAGGAGATGCTGGTCGACGTGGACCAGAGCTACTGGCAGATCGTTTCCGTCGCGAACAAACTCGAGTTGGCGGAATCCTATGCCGACCTGCTCCACCAGATGGAGCGCGACGTCCAGGTGGCGATTGACGAGGGCGTCTCCACGGAATCCGACGGCCTGCAGATCAAAGTCAAGGCCAACGAGGCGGATATGCTCCGCACCAAGGCCCGCAACGGCCTGACGCTCGCCAAGATGCTGCTCTGCCAGCGGATTGGCCTGCCGCTCGACTCCGAGATTACGCTCGCGGACGAGAAACTGAGCGATATCCCGGTGCCCCAGGCCGGCCCCGTCAAGGACATGGAAGCCATTTACGCCGACCGTCCCGAGACCCGCAGCCTCGACCTGGCCGCCCAGATCTATGACGGAAAGGTCAACGTCGCCCGCGCAGACATGATGCCGAAAGTCATCCTGATGGCCAACTACCTGGTCACCAACCCTAACCTTTACCATAGCTACCAGAAAGAGTTCGACGGCATGTGGAATGCCGGCGTCCTGGTCAACATCCCGATCTTCCACGGGTTCGAGGCGCTCAACAAGACCCGCAAAGCCAAGGCGGAAGCAACCCTCTACCGCACCCAGCTGGAAGACGCGCGGGAGATGATCAGCCTGCAGGTGACCCAGTTGCGCAAGCAGCGCACCGAGGCCGAAGAGAAACTGGCCATGGCTGAAAGCAACCTGGAGAATGCCGAAGAGAACCTGCGCAAGGCGACCATCGGATTCGAAGCCGGCGTCGTCGAGACCAATGTCGCCCTCGCTGCACAGACGGCCTGGCTCCAGGCCCACAGCGAATACATCGACGCAGGCATCGAACTCCAGATGACGCAGGTCAACCTCGGCAAGGCCGAAGGAAATTATCATGTTGAAGAATAAAAAAATACAGATATGTCACAGGAAAAGAAAAACTACAACCTGGTGATCGGCGTGATCGCGCTGCTCGCCATCATCATCCTCATCGCCGTCATCGGCTGGTTCGTCTCCAAACCGAAACCGCTCATCATCCAGGGCGAAGTCGAAGCCAGTGAATACCGGGTCTCCGGCAAGGTGCCGGGCCGTGTCGAAGAGCTTTACGTCCGCGAAGGCCAGATGGTCCAGAAAGGCGATACCGTCGTCTTCATCGACTCTCCGGAAGTCCGGGCGAAACTGGCCCAGGCCCGGGGTGCGGTGGCAGCCGCCCAGGCCCAGAACCGCATGGCCCAGAACGGCGCCCGCCGCGAGCAGATCACCGGTGCCTATGAACTTTGGCAGCAGGCCCTCGTGCAGGAGGATGTCATGAAAAAATCCTTCGACCGGGTCCAGAAGCTGTTTGACCAGAAGGTCATCTCAGCCCAGAAATACGATGAAACCAAGGCCAAGTACGACGCGTCCGTCGCCCAGGCCAAGGCCGCCAAGAGCCAGTATGACATGGCTGTCGCCGGTGCCCGTGCCGAAGACAAGGAGGCTGCGCAAGCCCTGGTGGACCGCGCCAACGGCGCCCTGCAGGAGGTGGAAGGCTACCTCGGCGAACTGTACCTGACCGCCCCGTCCGACGGCATCATTTCCGCCACCTTCCCGAAGGTCGGCGAACTGGTGGGACAGGGTTCCCCGATCATGACCGTCACCGACCTGTCCGACATCTGGTTCACCTTCAACGTCCGCGAAGACTATCTCCACGGCCTGCAGCAGGGTGACAAGATCCAGGTCGAGATCCCGGCCCTCGACGGGAAGGTCATCAACGCAACGGTCACCTACCGGGCCGTCCGCGAATCCTACGCGACCTGGAAGGCCACCAAGGAAACCGGCATGTATGATGCCAAGACCTTCGAAGTCCGCGCCGTGCCGACCCAGGCCGTCGACGGCATCTACCCGGGCATGACCGCCATCCTCAAGAACGCAAAACGCTAAGATCATGGGAGTTTGGCATAACATATGGACGGTCGTCCGCCGCGAACTGAGGATCTGGCTCCGCCGCCCGGTCTACCTGCTCGGTTCGGTCGGTGTGATGGCGTTCTGTGCCGTCTTCTTCCTGACATTCTTCCGCGACGGACTGCCGCACGACCTGCCGATCGGCATCGTCGACAACGACAACTCGTCGATGTCCCGCAACTTCATCCAGCAGATGGATGCCACCCAGCTCGGCCAGGTCGTGCAGTTCAGCAACTTCGAAGAAGCCCGGGAAGCCATGATGAGCGGCAAGATCACCTCGATCTGCGTCATTCCGGAAGGGATGTACGCCGATGTGAGCGCCAACCGCCGCCCGACCTTCACCTACTACCTCAACGGCCTGTATTTCGTCGGCGGCGCCTTGGCATACAAGGACATCCTGACGATGATCAACCTGACCAACGGCGCCGTCCAGCGGCAGGTCCTGCGGGCCAAGGGGGTCAATGAACGGGAAATCATGGGCCGGATCCAGCCGGTAGCGATCGACACCCACCAGATCGGCAACGTCACGACCAATTACGGCTATTACCTGACCAACATCCTGCTGCCGGGCATGCTGGAACTGATCGTCATCATCGTGCTGATCTACTCGCTGGGCGCGGAACTCAAATACGGCACCTCGAAGCACCTGGTCCAGAGCGCCGGCGGCTCCATGTTGGACGCGCTGTTGGGCAAGCTGCTGATCTACACGGTCCTGTTCTCCGCCCTCGGATTGATCCTCATCGTCCTGCTGTACCACTGGATGCACTTCCCGATCGCGGGGTCCATCTGGAACATGTTCCTGGCCATCGTGCTGATGGTCCTGGCCGCGGAAGGCATCGCCATCTTCATCATCGGCTGCCTGCCGGTCCCGCGCCTGGCGCTCAGTATCGGAGCCCTCTACAGCGTCCTGGGTTTCACCCTGGCGGGGTTCACCCTGCCGGTCGAAGCGCTGCCGCCTTTCGTCCAGGGGCTTTCAGCGGCTTTCCCGCTGCGGCACTATTACCTCTTCTACTGTCAGGAAGTCATCTTCGGCGCCGGCTTCGCAGGCTGGTGGCAGGAGGTGGTGCACCTGCTGCTCTTCCTCTTCCTCCCGCTGGCGGTACTGCCGCGGCTGCGGGGCGCTTTCATCAACCAGAATTTCCCTACGAACTAAATGAAACAGTCTTATATCCATACATGGCTGCATGACGCCTGGGAAATCGCCCTCCACGAGTTCCGGAGCATCTTCCGGGACGGCGGCGTGCTGCTGATCTTTTTCGTGGCAGGACTGGCCTATCCGCTGCTATACAATGTCATCTATTCCAACGGCATCCTGGAGGATTCCCCGATCGCCGTCGTGGACGAGGCCGTCTGCAGCGAGAGCCGCCGGTATATCCGGGAGATGGATGCGACCCGCGAGGTCAAGGTAGCCTACCGTTGCGTAAACATGGCGGAAGCCGAGCGGCTGATGCAGGAGCGCAAGGTCAACGGCATCGTCCTCTTCCCGCGGGATTTCGGCGAGAAACTCGCGCGCATGGAAACGGCGACCCTGTCGGTCTACTGCGACATGTCCAGTTTCCTCTATTACAAGAATGCCCTGATGGCGGCCAACCATGTCATGCTCCAGGAGATCGGCCAAATCCAGCTGGAGCGGTATGCGGCCGCGGGCTTCACGGACATCGAAGCGGCCCAGCTCGTGCAGCCGGTCCCGTACGAGGAGAACAATCCGTACAACAACGCCTTTTCCTACAGCTTCTTCCTGCTGTCGGCCATCCTGCTGATCATCATCCAGCAGACCTTGTTCTACGGCATGTCCCTGCTGGCCGGAACCATGCGGGAGGAAAACCGGAGCTTCGCCTCGCTGCCGGACCGTTTCCACGGCCACGGCGTCGGACGGATCGTCCTGGGGCGCGGCGCGGCCTACTGGTTCCTGTACATGGGCATCGGGATGTACATCGCCTTCATTGTTCCGGCGATCTTCGGCCTGCCCCAGCGCGGAAACTACTGGGACATCCTGTTGCTGCTGCTCTTCTTCGTGACCGACTGCGTGTTCTTCAGCATGACCTGGAGCACGCTGGTGACCAAACGTGAAACGGTTTTCGTCCTCTTCCTGTTCATGTCCCCGATCTGCCTCTTCCTGACCGGCACGTCCTGGCCGACCGTGGCGATCCCGGGCTTCTGGAAAGTATTCTCCTATATCTTCCCGTCCACCTTCGGCGTACAGGCCTTCATCAACATGAACTCCGCCGGCGGCGACCTCGCCACGGCCCACGACCAGATGATCGCCCTGACCATCCAGACCGTCCTTTATTTCGTGCTGGCCATGGCCGCCGTCTCGCTGGAGAACTGGGTCATCCGCAACCGGGAACGCATCCGCGAGGAAGGCACCCGCCGCATCGAAGAGCGCTTCGGCGTGGACCTGCGGGAGGCCTACGAGGAGAACAAACGGATCATCACGGGCGAATAGTCTCAACGAGATACGTCATCATTGTTTCTTGATAAGGGGCTGACTCCAAAGTGAGTTGGCTCCTTTTTTTGTTTGTTGTCGGGATGGGTATGAGGTTACCGAAAGGATCATAATCAAACCGCTGGCGGACCCAGCAACTCCGGAGGTTCCTTCGTAGACGGCCAGAAGCGTCCCGTCGGCCGCATAGACGCGACGCGCGGTGTCAGTCCAGTCGGAGATGGTCCGGGGAAGGCCGAGGATATTCCGGAACCCGGCTTTTTGACTCCTTTTGAAAACTTAAAGGACACGTCTCTCCATTACACCGGTAAGGATGATATCCATCTGTTCTTTATCCGCCCTAAAAAAGATGAGTAAAGAACACCCGGGACCAAGACGACGCATCCTGAACAGGATTCTTGTCCTTTACCTTTTTAGCTTGATTGTGTTAATATCCTTCCCTCCAGACACACTGGATGGAACGCTACCTGTTTGATCGTTTTTAGGTGCAAAACAAAGATAGTCATAATTATTGACAAAAGCAATAGCCATTCCTTTGATTATCAAAAGAATAGCTATATTTTCATGGGCGCGTCAAGAGGAAGGGAGATACCCTCCCGGAGGCGTGTCCTCCCCCGGACACGGGCAGGGGGAGGGGCCCGTTGGATACAAGTTCCCGCCCTGGCGGGGACGCAGGAGACAATGGGAGGGGCCGGAGTGGAGCGCAGCGGAACGGAGTCCTCCGGGAGGGTATCTCCCTTCCTCCTTCAAGTATCAAACACAAGCACAACAAAAGAGGGCGACCTCAAGTCATCTTGACTTTTTGGTCACCCTCTTATGCATCAGCGATAGACCGGTTGTATTCTGATCGGAATCTCTTTGTATTCTGAAAACTTCTCAAGAATTACCGTTTGCTCTTCATAAGACCAGACAGGATTTCGCATCCTATATCCACCCTTCCGTTTAGGTTTCGTGTATAGCAGGATGCATGATTTATCTTTTGTCTCAAAAGCAAAAAACTCTATTGAAATCTCATTGGGGCGAAGTATTATTTCTCTTTCTTTGAACACATTGATTACAGTCATCCTTATTCCCTCTTTCTGGAGCTCAACGCTTAGCGGACAAAATGCTGCACACTTATGAAACCAGTTATTCCAGAGTGTGAATGTCATTCCCGATAAGAAAAGGAAAGTCGTTTCCAGGAAAGAGAGATCTTTGGCATACCATACTAAACAACACATGGCTATGCCGATTAAGGAAGTGACGAGAAACTCTCGTATCATCTGGCCTCGAAATGACCGTCGTTTCTTGTCGATTATGGTTTCCATATCATATATTTGATGAGTTCCTCTTGCCAATCGATCGTTTGATTGTCAATCGCAGGTGCTGAATATGTTTGCTGAGCCTCTTGTGAAGATAACGATTCTATGAATGTCGCTGAGGTTAAAACAACTTGAAGTTGAGAAACAAGACCAATGGCCGCTTCAAGTTTCGATTTCGCTTCCAATGGATTACTCATTGTGGCAACCGACGTTACAAGATCGCCAGCAGCTTCAAAAGTGTGAGTCCCAGTATCCTGTATTTCATCAAGGGCCATTCCCACTGCACCTAATGAAGTGGATGGGACATTGACTTCTTCTGAGATCATTGCTCCCCCTAATAAGCCGGCTGTGCCGGATGAACCAACCGCAACAAATCCTCCACCTATAGCCGTTGCAAGACCCGCACTCGCATTGAATAGACCCCATCCGATTTTCTTAAAATCTGCGCAACCATCAGGGTCAAATCTGTTTAATGGATCGTTTGAGCAGTAGGCGTAGGGGCTGATCGGGTAGTACTTCTCGGAGAGGGGATCCTGGCTGAGCCAGGCCGCGGTCCGGGGATCGTAGAGCCGGGCACCGAAGTCCAGGTAGGGACGGCCGGCGGCTGCCGCCGGGGTGCCCGCAGGGGCGCTCACGCTGCCGCTTTGCGACACGCTCGCGCCGACCCTTTGGCCTGCAATTTCCTTGCCACCGAAACGGTATAGGCCGGGGCAGCATCACCCCGGAAGTCTCCCTTCCGATCGGCGACAGCTATCGCAAGACCTTCAACAAATACCTCGATGCCATGTTCCTAGGGGAATAGGCTTATTGCCCATCCATTTATGGCGCGAATTCGTTTTTCTTGGACTTTCTGA
>ONQC01000036.1 GCA_900319855.1 uncultured Bacteroidales bacterium | reverse complement strand
AGGAAGCACCTCGTAGATGCCGAACTTCTCCATGTTGTCGATGTCGCCGGCCAGGCAGGCCTTGATCAGGTACACCGGGAAGAAGCCGTCGATCGGAAGGACCTTGTTGTACAGGTCGGAGACGACGAAGGCGCGCGGACCGCCGTGGACGTTGGTGTCCATGTTGTATTTCTTCTTCGGGCAAAGCCAGGAGAAATAGGTGCGCGTGGCGCTGAACTGGTTGAAACGGAAAGGCTTGGCCCATCCGAGAATCTCGCGCTCGGTGCCTTCGTGAAGCAGGGTGACCTGGTCGTCGAAGAAGCCCAGGGAACCATTCTCGCCGACGTTTTCGCCGGAAAGGACGTCACCGCTGATGAAACGGATGTCGCCGGCGGCGTTGTCATAGTGCGCGGCGAAAGCCTTCATCGGGGTACCCGGAAGAGCCTCGACATAGCAGGGATCCTTGGCCACGGGGCCGGTGACGGCCACTTTGCGGCGGAGGTCGACCTTGCCGGTGTTCATCAGGCGGCCGATGGCGGAAAGCAGCAGCAGGGAAACGGTCCAGACCGTCTCGCCCTTCTGGATCGGGGCGATGTTGGCAATCTGGATGCCGACGTTGCCGGCGGGGTGCTTGCCGCTGATTTCATGCATGATGACATGCTCGACCTTGTGGAACGGGGAGCTGGAGGAAGTGTCTGCATTGATGGAGAAATGCACGCCGCCCTTTGTCAGCTTGCCGAGGGCATCCACGCCGGCCTGGATGTTCTGGAGTTCGTCGCGGAGCGTGAACTCGGTATCTGCCGCCAGCGGTGCAGTGGAAAATGCAGAAACGAAGATCGCCTTGGGTTCCGCAGCCGGGTTGGCGAGGATGCCGTAAGGCCTCTGGATGAGTCCGGCCCAAAGACCGCTCTTGCAGAGCAGGTCCTTGATCTCGGCGGCACTCATCTTGATGGCGTTGTGGGCGCCGAAGTCGAGGTATTCGCACGTCTCGTCCGCCTTGATACGGACCTCAAGCAACTTCCTTTTCTCGCCTCTGACAATCTCTGCGACCGTTCCGCTGACCGGGGCGGTGAGGAGGATGTCAGCAGACTGTTTGTCGGCCATGACCGGGGATCCTGCCAAAACCTTATCGCCCTCCCTGACGAGGAGCCTTGGAGCAAAGCCCTTGAAGTCAGTAGGTTTCAGAGCGATAATGTCAGCAGCATTCCCTTTCTCGACCTTCTGGGCTGCAGCTCCTGCGATCGGAAGATCCAGCCCGCGTCTGAGTTTGATGTTGTTTGACATTATGAGTGAGTTTGTTATAAAAAATCGCTGTCGGGCTGAAAGAATATTTTCTTTCAATCCGCCGCGAATTTACTCATTTTTTCTTAATTTCGCGCCGGTTGCGGGGACAATCGCACCATATATTTTAAGTCTGGATTGAAATCGGAGCATACCGGTAACATGGAAGAGATTGGAATGGATATCCTCAAGGGATTGGACAGCCGGCAGAGTGAGGCTGTCCGCTGCGTAGACGGGCCGGTATTGATCGTCGCCGGTGCCGGTTCCGGGAAAACCCGGGTGTTGACCAGCCGCATCGCCTATATCCTGGCACGGGGCGGGGAGCCGGACCGCATCCTGGCCCTGACGTTTACCAAGAAGGCGGCCACGGAGATGAAGGAACGCATCGCCGCCATGGTGGGAGAGCGCAAGGCCCGGCGCCTGTACATGGGCACCTTCCACTCCGTATTCGTCCGCTTCCTGCGGGAGTATGCCGACAGGCTCGGCTATCCCTCCTCCTTCACGATCTACGATACGGCCGACCAGACCAGCGCCGTCAAGCGCTGCATCAAGGAAATGAACCTGGATGACAAGGTCTATAAACCCAAAGATGTCCTGGCCCGGATATCCATGGCCAAGAACAATCTGGTGACACCGCAAGCCTATGCCGCCAATACGCAGGCGAAGATCAACGACACCCATGCCAAAAAGCCGGAGATCTGGCGGATCTACGCCGTCTACCAGCAGTTGCTGAAAGCGTCCGGCGTCATGGATTTCGACGATATCCTGCTCAACATGAACATCCTGCTGAAGGATTGTCCGGATGCCCTCGCCTCGATTGCCGGCCGTTTTGACTATATCCTGGTCGACGAGTACCAGGACACGAACTTCGCGCAGTACCTGATCCTCAAGAAACTGGCGGCCGTTCACCGCAACCTTTGCGTCGTGGGCGACGACAGCCAGTCCATCTATGCGTTCCGGGGTGCCAAGATCGAGAACATCCTGAATTTCCGGAAGGATTATCCGGATATGCATATTTTCCGGCTGGAGCAGAACTATCGATCTACCCAGACCATTGTGGAAGCTGCCAACTCTCTGATTGCCAAGAATGAAGGGAGAATCCCGAAGAATTGTTACTCCAAGGGGGAACCCGGTGAACTGATCCGGCTGATCCAGGCCTATACCGAACAGGAGGAAGCCCTACTGATCGCCTCGTCGATCATTTCGAAGATGCAGCGGCAAGGCGCTCAGTATTCAGATTTCGCCATCCTGTACCGGACCAATTCGCAGTCCCGCGCCTTGGAAGAAGCCCTGCGGAAACGGAACCTTCCGTACATGATCTATTCCGGCCATTCCTTCTTCGAACGGGCGGAAGTCAAGGACATGATGGCCTATTTCAAACTGGCGGTGAACCCGGCCGATGACGAGTCGTTCCGGCGGGCCGTCAACAAACCCGCCAGGGGGATCGGCGACACCTCCCTGCAGGCCCTGGATGCGGCGGCAAAAGCGGCGGGCGTCCCGTTGCTGGCCGCGATTTCCCTGGAAGGACTGGATCGTTTCGGACTGAAGACGGCCGCCGTGACCCGGCTGAAGGCCTTCTCTGACATGATCATGAAATACAATGCCATGCTTCCCACGACCGATGCCTACGCCGTTGCAACGGGGCTGTCGGACGCCAGCGGGCTGTATAAATCTTTCAAGGAAGACCTGTCTATTGAAAGCCAGTCCCGGGCCGGGAACATCGAGGAATTGGTCAACAGCGTCAAGGCTTTCGTGGAAGACCGGCACAATGCTGCCGTCGAGGAATTGATGGCGGAAGGCAACCTCTCGGACGGCTCCGAGATTGCCGAGGCGGACCTTCCCGTGGTGACCCTCGGCGAGTATCTCGAAGACATCTCGCTGCTCAGTGCCGTCGATGTCGATGAGGACGAGACCAACAACAAGATTGCCCTGATGACGGTCCACTCGGCCAAAGGCCTTGAGTTTCCGTATGTTTACGTGGCCGGCATGGAGGAGAACCTTTTCCCTTCGGGCGGCCTGCTGGCCTCCCCGACGGATATCGAAGAGGAGCGGCGCCTGTTTTATGTCGCGCTGACCCGTGCGAAAGTGGCCGTGGAACTGAGTTTCGCCCAGACCCGCATGCGCAACGGCAAACATGAGTCCAATGCGCCCAGCCGCTTTATCCGGGAAATCGACCGGAAATACCTGCAGAACCCGCTTTCGGGCGAGGATTTCCGGGCCCGCAGTACCGAAGACCGGGAGGATCCTTCCCGTTTCGGCGGCTTCGGATCCCGGTTCAATCCGCGCGCCGGTTCTCCCGGTTATGCCTACGGCTCTTCCGGAAAGGTCTCCTATGCCCCGAAGCAATCCGCTCCGAAAGTTTCTGCGCCCAAACCGTCCCCGGTCCGTCCGGCTCCGGCTCCGCAGCGTATGGCGGATGATCCCGGTTTCATTCCGATGTCGGTCCTGGAAATGACCCCGGGTTTGCGGATTGAGCACAACCGTTTCGGATATGGTGTCATCCTGGAGATCACCGGCGATCCGGACAAGCGGATGGCGACCATACGCTTCGATAAGTATGGGGAGAAGAAACTCCTCCTGCAATGGGCAAAGATCCGGAAAGCGTAAAAAAAGTCTTGAAAATACTTTGATTTGCAAGACTTTTGATTATATTTGCAATGAAGTTTTTCATAGTTTAAGTTTAGGTTAAGTAGCGGGGCGGACGCAGCGATGCGTTCGTCTCGTGTTTTTGTACCTATTCATCCGGTTATTCGACCTTTCGATCGGGAATTGCATGTGAAAGGCCCGATAAAAAAATTTTTTGCCCGGCTCTCGGGCAATGGGAAAAGTTGCTTGGAAATTTAATTTCTGTTTCTTTGTCTGAGGCCCGGGGCCGCGGCGTATCTTGGCGCAAAAAAATTTTGTGCCATGAAAAAGCGTTTTTTCTTGCCGGTAGCATTGGTGGCTGCCGCCCTTTTCTCCTCCTGTGAGGAATTGTTCCCATCCCGTGAACCGGGGACCCTGTCCATCCATTTTTCCAACCGTGCGCTCACCAAGGGGGCGGACCTCCCTGATTCCAGCCAGTTTATCCTGCAGGTGACCGGTTCGGATGGCGTTTCCGTCTACGATGGACTGTTCGGAGAATGTCCGGACCCGCTGCCCGTCGATCCCGGCACCTATCATGTATCTGTCCGGTCGTGCGATTTCAAGGCGCCGGCCTTCGGCCAGCCGTTGTATGGAGATTCGCAGGAGGCCGTCGTATCTTCCGGTGCGACCGTAGACGTCGCCCTGCTCTGCCATCAGTTGAATGCCGGAATCCGGCTGAAGATCGCGTCGGATTTCCTGGTGAACTATCCCAAGGGCCTGTTTTTCGTACAATCGGCGGACGGACGCCTGCCGTATGCCTACCGGGAACAGCGGATTGCGTATTTCCATCCCGGAGACGTCAGCGTGGTCCTGGACGATGACGGGTCGCAGAGCATCTTGTACACGAAAGACTTGGCGGAGCGGGAGATCCTGACCGTCGCGGTATCTGCGCCCGGGCCCGCCTCTTCTTCTTCGGGCAAGATTACCGTCGCGATCGATACCAGCCGTACCTGGACGGACGACCGCTATATCATCGGCACCGGCCCTGTCACGGCGATGGACGGCCGCGACAAGGAACATGCGATGGACGTGATGACGGCGCGGGGAAAGACGGGAGCCACGGGCGTCTGGGTCTACGGCTATATCATCGGCAACGCCTCGCCTTTTTTAGGAACGACGTCCGACACCAACCTGGCCATTGCGGGAAAGACCTCTGCGACCTCCAAGGCGGTCTGCCTCTCGGTGGAACTGAAAAAAGGGGCCATCCGGGATGCGCTCAATCTGGTCTCCCATCCGTCCAACCTGGGACGCAAGATATTCGTAAAAGGGGATATCATAACGTATTATGGTATCCCCGGGGTTAAGAATATTTCTGAGTGTGTGATGGATCAATAGCCGAAAATCTCTTCCAGGCTGACGGTCTTGACGGGACCGAGGCTGCGGAGGAAGTCCATGTCCAGGTCGGCGGGATCGCCCAGGATGCCATAGACATAGGTGCGTCCGTCCACCCAGCGGGCTTTCGTGGCGAGCAGGTCGGAAAGCGTCATACCCGGCACCTGTTCGAAAACGAGGCGGTCGGCCGGTTCGGCGGTGCCCAGTTCTTCGCAGGCGAGATAGGCGTTCAGCACGCCGATCCCGGTGGTACGGCCGGTGCGGAGGCGGGAGATGATGGCGGTCTTGGCGATGTCAAAGGCCTTGTCGGAGGCCGGCATGTCGCTGATGATTTCGTCAAAAGCGGTCACGGCTGCCCGGAGCTTGTCATTCTGCGAGCCGATGGTGGCGGAGAATGCGTAGCTGTCACCTTTGAAAGACGGGGCGGAGAGGGAGCCGCCGGCGCTGTAGGCAAGGGCGCGGGACTCGCGCATCTCCTGGAAGACGATGCCGTTCATGCCGCCGCCGAAATACTCGTTGAAGAGTGCGATGGCCGGCTGGGCCTGGATGTCGTAGGATTCGCCCCGGTCAGAGTACTGGATGTAGTTGAACTGACGGGCTTTGTAGGGAGCAATCACGACCCGGGCCTCCGGAGTCAGCAGGCGCGGCTGGCGCATCTTGGCGACCGGCTCCAGGGACTGGGGGACCGGATGGACTTCGGCGAGGGTCCGGCACAGGGCGTCGGCCTCCTGCGGCCCGTAGTAAAGGATCCGGTGCTGTTTGCCGAGCAGGCCGCGGACCTTGGCAAGGAGTTCCTCGGAAGTCAGTGCCTTGAGCTGGTCGTTGGTCAGGGTCGTCTTGCGGATGTACTCGGGACCGTAGGTGACATAGCGGCGCAACGCCGTATTGCAGGCACGCTGGTTGAGCTTGGCATCTGCGCGGTTTTTCAGTTCGTCCGCCTTCAGGCTCTCCAGGATGGCTTCATCTCCGACGGCGTTCGCCAGGAGGTCTTCGACCAGGGCCATGGCCTGTCCGAGGTTCTCACCCAGTCCATTGAAGGTAATGACCGTTGCATCGCCGCTTACGCTGGCGCCGTATGAGCAGGCCAGGCGGTACATCTCGGATGCGATGTCGGAGGCGCTGCGCTCCGGCGTTCCCAGATAGCTCAGGTAGTCCAGGGCGAATCCGAGGGCCGGATCGGCGGCGTTGCCCAGGTCAAACCGATACTGCAGGGTCGCGATGCCGTTGAGGTCGTTCTTCTTGTAAAGGATGTCGAGCCCGCGGTCCTGTCGTTTCTCCATGTCTTTGGCAAAATCGACGAAGACCGGCTCGATGGGCTGGGGAACGCTGTTCTGGATATCCTGGAGGAAGGCACTCTGACGGTCGCGGTTGGTGACGATCGGGGTGATCTTCGGCGCTTCGATTTTCTGGATGTTCGGATCCTGTCCCAGGTGCTTGTAGGCGATGACATAGCTGTTGGCTCCCAGGTACTTTTGAGCCCAGGCCACGATATCTTCCTTGGTCAGGGCTTCGAGCCGCTGCTGCAGCCGGGTGTCGTGGGCCCAGTCGTTGCCGCCGATGAAGGAGTCGACATAAAGCATGGCCCGGTTCCGGTTGGTCTGCAGGCTGCGCATCCGCTCCAGTTTCCAGTTGTTGATGGCTGCCTCGACCAGCCGTCCGTCGAAATCTCCTTCCCGCAGCCGGGCAATTTCTCCCAGCATCAGGTCGCGGACTTCTTCCAGGCTCTGTCCTTCTTTGGGCACGCCGATCAGGAGCATCTCGCCATAGTCGGTGCGGCCGTAGGGGAAGGCCTGAACCTCGGCGAGTTTCTGGGCCTGGGCCAGGTCCAGGTCCATCAGGCCGGCCTGTCCGTTGTAGAGGATGGCACCGACGATCTCGGCGATCTCGCTGTCGGTGTCCGTGGTGCCCGGATAGCGCCATCCCATCATGGCGAATTCGGCGTCATACCCCAGGACATGTTTCTCCACGGGTGCGGTAATCGGTTGTTCCGCTTCATATTGCAGGGCCGGTACGCTGTCGGTCGCCTTCCAATCGCCGAAGTATTTCTCGATGATCTTGACCATCTGGTCCGGATCGAAATCGCCGGACAGGCAGATGGCGCAGTTGTTTGGGACATACATGAGGGCTTTTTGCCGTTTGATGGCGGTAATGTCCGGATTCTTCAGGTGCTCCTGGGTGCCGATGACGGTCTGGGTCCCGTACGGATGATGGGGGAAGAGGACGGAATCAATGGCGATCATCGCTTTTTCCGTATCATCGGTCAGCCCCTGGTTGTATTCTTCGTAGACAGCTTCCAACTCGGTGTGGAAACCGCGGACGACCATGTTCTTGAAGCGGTCGGACTGGACCTTGGCCCAGTTCTCGACCTGGTTGGCCGGGATGTCTTCCTGGTAGCAGGTTACATCGCTGGACGTGAAGGCATTGGACCCTTCGGATCCGATCAGGGCCATCATCTTGTCATATTCATTGGGGATGGCCAGTTTCGAGGCTTCGTAACTGATAGAGTCGATCCGGTGGTAGGTGGCGGCGCGTTCGGCCGGGTCCGTCTGGGTCCGGTAAACATCATACAGGGCCTGGATCTGGTCCAGCATGGGCTTTTCTGCCGCGTAGTCGGTCGTTCCGACGAGTTCGGAACCTTTGAACATGATGTGCTCAAGGTAGTGGGCGAGACCGGTGTTGTCGGCCGGATCGTTCTTGCCGCCGGAACGGACGGCAATGTAGGTCTGGATACGCGGGGTCTCCTTGTTGACGGTCATGTACACTTTCAGGCCGTTGTCCAAGGTGTAGATCTTGGTGTCGAGCGGATCGCCGGCAACCGTTTCATAGCGGTTGCAAGAGGCGGCGAGCAAGGAAGCGGCCGCGACGGCGAGCAGAAGGATTCTCTTCATGTTACAAGTAATTTGGATTCAAAGTTAGAAAAGAATCCGTAGAATATGAAATCAGCGTATTGATGGAATCGGGAATTAACCGTATCTTTGGTTGAGGCATGAAAATGAAGCCTTTGATACGATCATGAAGAGACACTTCCTCCTGCTGTCCGCCGCCGTGGCCTTGACGTGTGCGGCAGCATCTGCCGAAAACATCCGGTTCGCGTCGCACCCATCCCTTTCTCCGGACGGAAAACAGATTTATTTCAGTTATGACGGGGACATCTGGTTCGCCCCCGTGGCAGGCGGACAGGCGACCGCCCTGCTGACCATGCCGGGCGTCCAGGATTCCCCGCTGGTCTCTCCGGACGGGAAATGGCTGGCCTTCAGTTCGGACATCCAGGGGAACAACGATGTCTATGTCGTGCCCTTGGGCGGCGGCGCTGCCGTTCAGCTGACCTACCATGAGGCCCCGGACGTGCCGGTCTCCTGGTCGGCGGATTCCCGGTACATCTATTTCGAGTCGACCCGGGCCAGCGCCCGCAAGACGACCTTCCGGATCGCGGTCGGGGGAGGGACGCCCGAGCTGATGTTCGACGGCTTCTTCAATACGGTCGTGAATGTGGCGGAAAACCCGAAAACGGGAGAATTCCTCTTCAACGAGTCCATGGAAAGCATCAGCTTCCCCACGCGGAAGCGCTATGTCGGTGACCACAACCCCAACATCAAATGCTGGAATCCGAAAACGAAAACCTATTCCGAGCTGACGGACTATATCGGCAAGGACCAGTGGCCCATGGCCGACCGCAACGGGAATATCTATTACGTCAGTGACGAGAGCAACAAGGAATCCAATATCGTCAAATATGTGAAAGGCGGAAAGCCGGTCCAGCTTACGGCCTTCGACCGTTCCGTCCAGTACCCGTCGATTGCCTTCGACGGCAGCGCCATTGTCTTCCTGAAGGATTATGAAATCCATGTGCTGGATCCCGCCGGCGGAACCGTGACGGTGCCTCAGATAGCAGTCGCATCCGGCAGCGTGGAGGTCCGGCGCTCTTTCACAGGACAGACGCCGACGGCGGCGGACGTGTCCCCCGATGGCAAGAAGTTCGCCCTGGTGATCCGGGGTGGCCTGTATGTCTCTGACACCAAGTGCAAGTTCCTTCAGCGCCTTGACACCCCGTCTGACGAACGGGTCAGCGAGGTCGTATGGGGCGATGACAGCAAGACCCTGTATTATATAAGGACGGAAAAGGGCTGGACGAACCTGTACCGGATCGCGGCAGACGGCTCTGCCGGCGAGACGGCGGTATTCGTCTCGGAAAACAATTCCAAGAACCTGTCCGTCAATCCGAAACGTACGAAGATTGCCTTCATGGACGGCAGCCGCGCCGTCATGCTCTGTGATTTGAAGACCGGGGCCGTCTCCCAGGTGGCCGAAGCCGAATTCTGGTCGTTCCAGGGCTATGACCTGTCGTTCTCCTCCGACGACCGCTACCTGGCCTTCGATGCGATGCATCGGTTCGAACCCGACGTCTTCCTCTATGACATGAAGGAAGGGAAACTGACCAACCTTACGCATTCCGCAGCCGTCGAGCACGGCGCCGTGTTCTCACCGGATGGACGGAATATGTACTTGCTGGCCAACCCGACCTCAGCCTCCTTCCCGAAAGGGACGCGGGCTTCCCTGTACAAGCTCCCGCTTCGGAAATACGACGCACCCTTCAAGTCCGCGACAGTCGAGAACCTGTTCAAGGACAAGAAAGACGCAGCCAAGACCGACTCCTCCGTGGTGATCGACTTTGCGGACATCCACGACCGGATGACCCGCGTCGAGCGGGAGGGCAGCCAGAGCGGCCTGTATGTCTGGACCTCGAAGGGAAAGGATTACCTCTTGTACCGTTCCTACGGGTCCGGCCCCGGTGGGACCTATGCGCTCGAGATCTCGGACCCGGAAGCAAAGCCCAAGCAGATCAAAGACTTGAATGGAGGATCCTTCTTTAGTTGCAAAGATGCCCTGTACTGCCTGTCCGGCGGCGCAATCTATAAAGTAGACCCGGCTGCTGGCTCCGCGGCGAAAACCGCCGTTTCGAAGGATGTCGAGGCCGTCCTCGGAGATGAGTTCCGGCAGATGTTCTATGAAGGCTGGGCCGTGCTGGAGCAAAACTACTATGACGTCAATTTCCATGGGACGGATTGGTATGCCGACCGGGATTACTATGCTTCTTTCCTGCCGTATGTCCGGACCCGGGCCAACCTGCGGACGCTCATGGCCGACCTGCTCGGCGAGCTGAATTCCTCGCACATGGGCTTCACGTCCACCGGTTCGGAAGAAAAGCAGGAGACGAAGATCCGCACGTATGCGACCGGTATCCTGTTTGAAAAGACCGACCCGTTCAAGGTTGCCGGTATCCTGGCGGATTCTCCCGCAGATAAAGTCGAAATTGACGTGCGGAAAGGCGACCGGCTGGTGGCCGTTGACGGACAGCGGGTCGATGCAGGGCAGAACCGGGAACGCTATTTCTCCGGCGCCGTCGCACGCGATGAACTGAAACTGACCTTCAGCCGAGGCGGGAAAGAATTTGACGTCAAGGTCCATCCGGCTGCCTTCTCTGCGGTGAAAACCCTGGCCTATAAGGAGTGGGAAACGCAGCGGGCCGCCCGCGTGACGGACCGGACCGGCGGCAAGGTCGGTTACATCCATATGCGGGCCATGGGTACGGAAGACCTGGACTCCTTCCTGCAGAAGATGCATACGGAAGTCTATGACAAGGACGCCTTGATCCTGGACCTGCGCTACAACAATGGCGGCAATGTCCACAAGGAAGTCATCGACTTCCTCCGCGGACAGGCGCATTTCGAGTGGTCCTACCGGGATTTCCCGAAAACCAGCCACCCGAATGTCGCCCCGGCCGGCAAACCCATCGTGGTCCTGGTCAATGAACACAGCCTTTCGGATGCGGAGGTGACTTCCAACGGCATCAAGACCCTGGGCATCGCCAAACTGGTCGGTACGGAGACCTATCGGTGGATCATCTTCACTTCTTCCGTCCGCCTGCTGGACGGGTCGACGGTCCGGATGCCGGCTTGGGGCTGCTACAGCGTCGTGGACGGAAAGGACTTGGAAAACACCGGTGTCAAGCCGGACATCTATGTCAAGAATACGTTCAAGGACCGCCTGGACGGAAAGGATCCGCAGCTGGATGCAGCCATCGCCGAAGTCCTGTCCCAACTCCGGGGCGGCTTAAATCGGTAAAGTCGGAAAAAGTGCCGTATCTTCTCCATGATTTTCTTATCTTTGTGACCGGATTATACTCTCTGTTATGGAAGCCATCGTAAAAACTGATTTCTCCTTCCCCGGCCAGCGGGGCAAATACACTGGCAAAGTCCGCGATGTCTACGACATTGACGACAAGTACTTGGTCATGGTCGTTTCCGACCGTATCTCCGCCTTTGATGTCGTGCTGCCGAAAGGCATCCCGTTCAAGGGTCAGGTCCTGAACCGTATCGCCGCGAAGTTCCTGGATGCGACGGCCGATATCCTTCCCAACTGGAAAGTCGCCGTTCCGGATCCGATGGTGACGGTCGGTCTCAAATGCGAGCCGTTCAAGGTCGAGATGGTCATCCGCGGCTACCTCTCCGGTCATGCCTGGCGGGAATACAAGGCGGGAAAGCGCATGATCTGCGGCGTCCCGATGCCGGACGGCATGGTGGAGAACCAGAAGTTCCCGGAGCCAATCATCACCCCGACCACCAAGGCCGCCGAGGGACATGACGAAGACATCTCCAAGGAAGAAATCATCGCCCAGGGCATCGTCTCCCGGGAGGATTACGAACAGCTGGAGGCCTACACCCGGGCGATCTTCCAGCGCGGCACCGAGATTGCGGCGAAGATGGGACTGATCCTGGTGGATACGAAATACGAATTCGGTAAACGCGATGGCAAGATCATCCTGATGGATGAGATCCATACCCCGGATTCCTCCCGTTATTTCTATGCGGATGGCTATGCCGAGCGCCTGGCCGCCGGCGAGCACCAGAAGCAGCTCTCCAAGGAGTTCGTTCGCGAGTGGCTGATGGCCAATGGCTTCCAGGGTCAGGAGGGACAGCAGGTCCCGGAAATGACGCCGGAGGTCGTGGCGGGAATTACCGACCGCTATATCGAGTTGTATGAGAATATCACCGGCGAGAAGTTTGAGCGTGTCGATTATGATGTCGAGACGATCGAGGCCCATGTGCGGGCGTGCCTGGCACAGCTGAAATAGCCTTTATTACTTGAAAATGCGAGAGACTGGCCCACGGGACCAGTCTCTTTCTTTTTGGAGCGGAATGCGAGGTTCGAACTCGTGACCTGCGGCTTGGGAAGCCGCCGCTCTACCAACTGAGCTAATTCCGCTTTTACTTCGTAAAATCGGGTTTCTTGGCGGCGCCTCGGAAGAGTAAACAAGTTTTCTCTTCGCTCGGCTTGCACAAGAATTCCGCAATTGTTTTGTGGGTTTCTTGGCGGCGCCTCGGGAAAGTAAAACTTTCCGCTCGGCTTGCGCGAAAAATCCGCTTTTACTTCGTTTGGATTACAAAGATACGAAAAGTTTTGGATTCTGAGCAAAAAAATGTGCTCTCTTGGGGATTCTAGTAACGGAACAGCGAAAAGACCTGGCCCAGATCCAGGAAATGTCCGGCAAACCGGCCGATGACGACCAGCAGGCATTTGATTACCAGATAGACCAGGAGCAGGTTCTCCGGGTCGTTTCCTTTCATCAGCACTTCTTCCCGGCTCATCTGCCGAAGCAGCGAGGGACGGGTCGACGTATGATACAGGCTGACCAGCCAGATTCCCAGCCATCCCAGGATCAGCAGCAGGTCGCAGATAAACAGGTCGATCCGTGCTGTTGCGAAAGCCGCGCACAGAACGATTCCTGCAATCATGGCCGGCAGGATGAAGCGCGACCGGCGCAGCCGCAGCAAGCGGATGACGTAGTAGATGGACATCAACAGGGCAAATTCTCCGACAAATCCGATCATCCCGCCGGCTATTTCGCTGGTTTGCAACGTCTTTGCCCATAGGAAAAGATACGTCAGCAGCGCGTAGACCCCGGTCAGGACCACCAGGGCGGCGTACAGGGTCAGGAGTGTCAGTTTCGGCAGATGTCCCTGTTCCAGATCTAAAGTCCCCTCGGTACCAGGGTGTTGCAGCCGGGTCGTGATACGCCGCAGGGTTGTCTCCTCATCCGCTTCCTGCCAGTCAATATACTGTATAGAAGCCAGATAAAGCGAAACGGCATCATTGTAGGGAGAGCGGTCTAGGCGGACCGGGAGGATCCTTTTCCCGAATGAAACGGCGGAACTGATCTCGCGCAGCGTCCACGGGGAGGCATTGGCCGCTTCCGAGGACAAAAAGAGGAAGGTATCGCAGGCCTTGATGTTCCGGACGATCCGTTCGGCATAGGTATCCCCGCCTTGCAGTTTCTCCCGGTCGATCCAGTACGCGATGCCCGCCGCGGACAAGGCTTCCAGCACCTTGTCTACGGAGTTCCCCGGAAGGATTTGCCCGGTGGCATCCACCCGGTCTTTTTGCGCGTAACTGATAAAGACCATGATACTTTACAAAGGTAAGAATTATAATGTTTCGTTGGTCCCGTGCATGCTATATTCTTTATTATGTGTAAATAATACGCAAAATATTTGATTTTTTGAATTATTTGCTTTATATTTGCGTAAAAATTACACAGTATTATGAACGCTTCTTCCAGATTGTTTGTCAAAATCGGCTTGATGGCCGTCCTTACTTTGTTGATGCTGATCCCTTTGGCGATGATCAAAAATCAGATCCGGGACCGGCAGGAAGCGATGGATGCGAGCGGCGCCGAAGTGGCCGCCAGCTGGGCCGGAGCCCAGACCTTCGGCGGCCCGGTCCTGAAAATCTACCACGCGGTCCCTTTTGAAGATAAAGGGAAGACCCTAGTCGATTATCAGAAAAAAGAGGTCTATCCCGTCCAGCTCCGCTATGAGATCGCTGCCGAAACGCAGACGCTGCACCGCTCCATCTATGAGATCATGGTCTACCGTTCGACGGTCCGGTTGTCCGGTAGTTTCCGGATACCGGAACAATACCTGGATGACAAGGATTTTTCTGTCGAACTGGACCTCGGCGACCTGCGGGGCATAGAGGGCGATGCCGTCCTGACGCTGGACGGGAAGCCGTATCCCTTTGTCGGGAGCGGGGAAGGAACCATTGCCTGCGAAGTGTCCCCGGACCGCGCCAAGATGAAAGCAGGGGAGTCCCTCCCGTTTGAGATGACCTTGAAAATAAAAGGTTCCGAGTCCATCATGATCCATCCCTACGGCGATGTGACGGAGGTAACCCTGACGTCTGACTGCCCCACGCCCTCTTTCGCCGGCGACTTCCTGCCGGACGAACGGACCGTCGATGAGAACGGCTTCACGGCGCATTGGTGTATTTCCCGGATCAACCGGGGCGATCCCGCGACATCCTCTTTCGGAGTCCGGCTGCTCAAAGGGGTCACCCGCTACCAGCAGACGACCCGCAGCGCGAAATACGGCATCCTGATCATCCTGCTGGTCTTCATCGCCGGACTTACCGTGGAATTCGTGACCCGGCGGGAAATCAACCTGGTCCAGTATGTCGTGATCGGATTGTCCCTCGCCTTGTTCTATGCCCTGCTGCTTTCCTTCTCCGAATTCCTGACTTTCGGAAGGGCGTATGTGCTGGCGGCCGGCATGACGACGGCGGCCCTGACGGGGTATTTCCGCGGCATCCTCAAACATGCCTCGGCCTGGATCCTGGGAGGTCTGGTCGCCGTTGCCTATATATTGAGTTACATCTTGTTGCAGATGGAAAGCTACGCCTTGATCTCCGGTACACTGATCCTCTTCGCCATCTTGTGCGCCATCATGTGGTTCACCCGGAACCTGACCCGGCAGGAGGAAGAGCCGGCATCTCAGGGAATCAAGATCTCGTAGGTCTTCTTGTTCTTGTTGGTAAGCTTGTCTGAACGGAGCCAGAGATTGGCTCCTTTCAGGCGGGCATAGGTCGTTCCGTTGGATTCGGCGAAATCCACCAGGCTTTCGATGGGACCGGAAACGGTGACGGTCTTGCGGGGAGCGACATAGGGGTAGCGCTCGTCCATCGGGACGTCGAAGCCGAAAGCGGTGGGATGCTCGAAGAACATCTTCATAGCCAGCAGCCGGAACATATAGCGGGAGGTCTCCTCCGGCAGCCAGAGCTCCAGGGCGGTGGTCTGCCGCTGGTCGTCCAGCCGTTTGCGGATGCCGGCCTGCCCGGCGTTGTAGCTGGCGGCCACGGTCATCCAGTTGCCGAACTTGGCTAGGGCATCCTTGAGAAACTTGCAGGCGGCAACCGTTTCTTTTTCAATATGGTACCGCTCATCAACCTCTCCGCTTACTTCCAGCCCGTATTGCGTGGCGGTCGACTTGGTGAATTGCCACAGGCCGGCGGCTCCGGCGGTGGAAAGCGCCTTCGGGTCCAGGTTGCTCTCGATGGCCATCAGGTATTTCAGGTCATCCGGAATCCCGTATTTCCGCAGGATGGGGCCGACCTGGTCGAAGTACCGCCGCGACCGCTTGAGGATCAGGGTGGTATTGGTGTGCATGTAGGTATAGGAAATCAATTCCCGGTCCATCCGTTCCTTGAAATCCGGGCGGTCGAACCGGATGGTATCGCCGGCGAAGACCATGTAGACAGGAACGACCGGCGCCTGTTTGTGGAGGACTTCGGCGGAATACGGTTCTTGGGCAACCGCGGTCAAGGCCAGGCAGGATAATGCAAGGGAGACGAGGATTCTTTTCATGGGGGACGTCGTTTGTGCGAAGATAACAAAAAGCCCCGGGAAAACCATGTCCGGACGGCGATTTAGGAACGTTTTACATTTGCAGATAAGTCGGAATCTTCCTAATTTCGCCTTGTAAGCCGTCCTTTTTCCCCATGCGGACGGTTTACGGACTTGACAAACAGACGTGTTATGATAGAACGGTTCCTGAAACAGGCGCAGTTTGCGTCGTTGGAGGATTTCCGGAAGAATTTCCGGCTCAAGGTCCCCCGCAATTTCAATTTCGCCTATGACGTAATGGATGTCTGGGCCGCGGAACAGCCAGACAAACCCGCCCTTGTGTGGGCCAACGATAAAGGACGCAGCACCCAGTATACCTTTGCCGACCTCAAACGGCTCTCTGACCGGGCCGCATCCTATTTCCGCTTCCTCGGCATCGGGAAAGGCGATATGGTCATGCTGATGCTCAAACGCCGGTACGAATGGTGGATCTGCATGCTGGCCCTGCATAAGATCGGGGCGATCGCCATTCCGGCGACGCACCTGCTGACCAGCCTGGACATCGTCTACCGCATCGAACGGGCGCGGATCCGCGCGATCGTCTGTGCGGGCGAACCCTACATCCTGGACCATATCATCAAGGCCGTCGACCTGTGCGGCGGTGTCGGCCGTACGGTGCGGACCCTGATCAGCATCGGCCCTGAAGTCCCGGAAGGCTTCCATGATTTCCACGCGGAGTGGCGGTCAGCCCCGCCGTTCCATCGTCCCGAGAAGGTCAATACCAATGACGATATCATGCTGATGTACTTCACCAGCGGAACGGCCGGCGAGCCCAAGATGGTCATCCATGACTACCGGTATCCGCTGGGACATCTGGCGACGGGCGCCTTCTGGCACAATCTCGGTGAGGACAGCCTGCACCTGACCATCGCCGATACCGGATGGGGGAAGGCCGCCTGGGGCAAGCTTTACGGTCAGTGGCTGGCGGGCGCCGCCCTGTTCGTCTATGACCATGAGCGGTTCAAGGCAGATGACATCCTGCGCAAGATCGGACAGTACCGGGTGACCTCCCTCTGCGCCCCGCCGACCATTTTCCGGTTCCTGATCCAGGAGGACCTGGACCGGTATGACCTTTCCTCGCTGAAATGGCTCTGTACGGCCGGCGAAGCGCTGAACGGCGCGGTCTACGATACGATGCTGCAGAAGACCGGCCTGAAGATCCATGAGGGTTTCGGTCAGA
>ONQC01000042.1 GCA_900319855.1 uncultured Bacteroidales bacterium | reverse complement strand
GGTGAAGCCCAGCAGGATGGGCGGGAAGACCAGGTTTATCAGACTGTTCGGAATGAAGATGATGCGGAAGGTGATGATGGTCAGGCCCATCAGGATGATGGGGAAGTAGCCGGACAGGGTCTGGCGGGTTTCCGAACCCCGCAGCCGGATCAGCAGGGAGGTGAAGATGGCCGCCAACAGCCAGGCGAATTCGGCCAGCAGCGGCATGGCCATGTTCAGGAAGTTCATCTCCGAGACCATGTTGACGACAGTGATCGTCAAGGCGAAAATGATCACGCCGGCCAGCAGTACGAACATCATCTTGTGCTCCTGGAAATAGTCGGTCTGGAAGTATTTGACCCACCGTATGGTCAGGCGGACCAGGAGGTTGGCGAGGATGGTGGCGATAATGATATAGAACAAGACCAGGATGGTGAACCAGACGACCATCGGCCCCCTCCATTCACTGACGATGCTGCTTTTCTTGGAGGTCGTGCTGTATTTGTCGATGCAGTCCATGCGGGCCTGGTCGACCTTGTGGCGGAAATCACCCAGGACTTCCAGGTAGTTGTCCTGTCCTTCGGTGAAGATCTTCTGCTGGACGATGCGGTAACGCTCCTGCGCATAGTTGTAGGCATCCCGCAGGTGAGTGTCGGTCTCCTGGTAGTAACTGTTGTCTTCATCGACCCGGAACAGGTTCTCCCAGAAAAGGGAGACGATCCTTTCGGCGTAAAGCAGGCAGCTGTCGCGGGTGGCCTGGCCGAGGGAATCCAGCAGATAGGGATTGTCTTCCGTTTCCACGAAAGAAGGATTGGCCAGGATGCTGTCCTGGGCCCGGGCGACGGAATCCCTTTCTGCGGAATATTTGGAAAAATCGGTCCTGGCAATGGATGGCGGAAGCTTTTTGAGGGTCCGGATCAGTTTCTCATAGCGGTCGATCTCGATCTCCAGACTGCTGACGATTTCCTCGTAGGGGAGCCGGGTCTGGTTGAAATCCAGGTACTGGTTGGTGACTTCATCCAGTGCGTAGGTCAGGTCGAAGGTGTAGTCCTGCTGCTGGGAATAGAGCATCAGGGACAGTTCGTTGCAGTTTTCGATCAGTTTGATGAGGGTCTGGTGCTGCTCGACTTCATCCCGCACCTGCCCTTTGGAGGTTTCCTGCAGTTGCGCATAGGCATTCTTCAGTTCGAAATGCAGGACCGCGAGGGTCTGGTTCAGGTTCTTCTCCTTGAAGACGGCGCCGGCGGGCAGGGAGAGAATGAATACGGCAATCAGGGCAACACTATATCGGACAAAACGTTTCATGTCGAATTTGGGGCTTGGTTTGAACTACAAAGTTAAGAGTTATTTGTATCTTTGCGCCCGCCCAAACGAAAAAAAGATGCTGGATTCCTTGTTGTTTACGCAATCCGCCTTGCAGGCTGTGGTGGTGATCTTCCTGATCATCGTCTCCGGCCTGTTGCTGGGACGCGTCCGGATCGCAGGTATCTCCCTGGGAGTGACCTTCGTTTTCTTCTGCGGAATCCTGGCCGGACACCTGGGGCTTTCCATCAATCCCCACATGCTCGCCTTCGCACAGAATTTCGGCCTGATCATCTTCGTTTATGCCCTGGGCCTGCAAGTCGGTCCCGGTTTTTTCAATGCTTTCCGCAAGGGCGGAATGGAATTGAACGTCCTGGGAATGGGCGTGATCGCACTGGGAACCATCATGGCCGTCGCTTTCAGTTACGTGACGGAGGTCTCCCTGCCGGATATGATCGGCATCCTCTGCGGGGCGACGACCAATACCCCGGCGCTGGGTGCCGCACAGCAGACGCTGGACCAGCTCGGGATGGACAGCGCTTCGCCTGCCCTGGGATGCGCCGTGACCTATCCGCTGGGCGTCGTGGGGGTCATCCTGGCAATGATCCTGCTGCGGAAGACCATCGTCAAGCCCGTTGACCTGGAAAACCGTCGCGGACGGTCCGAAATGACCTATATCGCCACGTACCGGGTCTTGAATCCGGCCATTATCGGGAAGTCCCTGCTGGAGATCGGGCATCTGACACCGGACCATTTCATCGTTTCGCGGGTGTGGCGGGAAGGCAAGCTCATCCTGCCGGATTCTTCGACGACGCTGTTGGAGAATGACCGGATCCTGACCGTTACGACAGCCCGGGAAGCACCGGAGCTGACGTTGGTTTTCGGAGAACTGGAACAGACGGACTGGAACCGGGAAGGAATCGACTGGGATGCGCTGGACGCGCAGCTCAGTTCGCACCGGATCATCGTGACCCAGGCCCGCATCAACGGAAAGAGCCTGGGATCTCTCCGGCTTCGCAACCGGTTCAGTGTCAATGTAACCCGGATTTATCGTGCCGGTATGGCGCTGTTGGCGACCCCGGACCGTATCTTGCGTTTGGGGGACGAAGTGGTGGTGGTCGGCAGCGAGGAGGGGATCGCCTCCGTGGAAAAGGAACTGGGGAATGCCGTCAAGTCGCTGCAGGAACCGAATCTGGTTTCCATCAGTATCGGTATCCTGTTCGGCTTGTTGCTGGGAGCGATTCCTTTCGTGCTTCCGGGAATCAGTGCTCCCGTCAGACTGGGCCTGGCCGGGGGGCCGATCATCGCCGGTATCCTGATGGGGGCTTTCGGGCCGCGGATCCACATGGTCGCCTATACGACCGAGAGCGCCAACCTGATGCTCCGTCGGTTGGGCCTGGCGATGTACCTGGCCTGCCTGGGGCTGGATGCCGGCGCCCGTTTCTTTGAAACCGTGTTCCGCCCGGAAGGCCTGTTGTGGATCGGCCTGGGCTTTGCCATTACGCTGGTCCCCGTCCTGGTCATGGGCTGGGTGTCCCTGAAATGGTTCCATCTGGATTTCGGCAGCGTGACGGGCATGCTTTGCGGCAGCATGGCGAATCCGATGGCCCTGACCTATGCGTCGGATACCGTTCCGAATGACAATCCGGCGTTGTGCTATACGCAGGTCTATCCGTTGTGCATGTTCCTGCGGGTCATCATCGCCCAGCTGGTGCTTGTCTTGCTGGTTTAGCCTTTAAAAACAATTAGCAGTAGAGCAGCCCGACGATCCACATGACGAGTCGTTCGGGAAGGATGCGGGAGAGGATCTCGATGGCCCGGTAGTCGATGCGCGGGGTCACGTGCAGACGCATCCGGCTGCGGGTGAGCTGCTTGCGCGTTCTGCTCGTCTTTTTCCATCTTGGCCACCGAACGGGCCATGCGCTGGGCATAGGCGCCTTTATGGGCCTTTTCCGCGTATTTGCGGGCTCCGGTGAAGCCGGTCTTGGTGTCGCCGGGCAGGACGCTCCCGCATTGGATGCCGAAAGGCTTCACTTCCAGGGAGAGGGCCTTGGTGTACATCAGCAGGGCGGCCTTGACGCTGGAGTAGAAGGCCTGATAGGGGATGGGGATGAAGGCGGCGACGGAGGTGACGGTGAGGATGCGGCCGTACCCCTGGCGACGGAACACCGGAAGGCAGGCGTCGATGACCTTGACCGCTCCGTAGAAGCAAGTCTCGAACTGATACCGGATCTCATCGATGGAGGTGTCTTCCGCGGCGCCGGCCATGCCGTTGCCGGCGTTGCAGACCACGGCGTCGAGCCGGCCTTGTTCGGACAGGATCCTGCTGACCGTATTCTCGACGGCTTGGGCGTCATTGACGTCCATGACCAGGGGAATGATGCGCTCGTGCTCCGGGGCCTTCCCACTGCGGGAGGTGGCGTATACGGTCATGCCGGCCAGGGCAAGCATCCGGGCGGTGGCGGCGCCGATGCCGCTGCTGCCTCCGGTCAAAAGGACGATCTGTGCAGGTTTCATGGATCAGAAGGATTTGCTGCAAAAATAATAAAAAAATCATTGGGCCAGGCTGCGGGCGATGACCGCGCCACCGGTCCAGGCGGCCTGGAGGTTGAACCCGCCGGTGACGGCGTCGATATCCAGGACTTCCCCGGCCAGGTAAAGCCCGGGGAATCGTTTGGCTTCCAGTGTGTTGGGGTTGATTTCGGACAGGCTGACCCCGCCGCAGGTAACGAATTCCTCCTTGAAGGCGGCTTTGCCGGCGATTTCGTATGGGTCGCCGGTCAGGAGGGCAGCCAGGCGGTTCAGGCCTTTGCTGCCGAGTTCGGCGTAGCGCAGGTCGGGACGGAGGCCCGCCCTGTCCAGCAGGAAATTCCACAGGCGTCCGGTAAGGGCGTCCGGGTGGAGGGAGGAGACCTGTTTCTGGGGATTCCCGGCGGCCAGGCTGCGGATCAGGGCCCGGGCCTGCTCGTCGTTCGTTTCGCCCAGCCAATTTACCAGCAGCGTCGCCCTGTACCCGTTTTCTGCCAGATGGCGGGCTGCGTAAGAAGAGAGTTTCAGGACGGCCGGGCCGCTCAGGCCCCAGTCGGTGATCAGCAGGGGACCGGCGGCTTTGTATTTGGTCCCGGCCAGACTGACGGCAACTTCCTCGACAACAGTCCCCATCAACGATTTCGGAGCCTGGGGGACCTTTAAGGTAAACAACGACGGGCAGGGAGGCACGATTTCCAGCCCGAGGGGGCCGAGGAATGCCAGGCCGGAGGGTTTCGGACTGCCTCCCGTGGTGATGACGACCGCATCGGCCGTCAGGGTTTCGTCTTCATTGAACGTCAGTTCCCAGCGGTCATCGCGCGGCTCCAGGCGTGTGAGCCGCTGACCGGTACGGAGGAGGACGCCGCCTTCCCGCATGCGTTCCAACAGGACCCGGACGATCTGCATGGCGTCCTGGGATTGCGGAAAGACGCACTGGTCGTCCTGGAGAACCAGCGGCACCCCTTCCGCCTCGAACCAGCGCCAGGTATCTTCGTGGTTGAAGACATGGAAGAGCCGTTTCATCAGCCGGTGTCCGCGCGGATAAGCCTGGGACAGATCGGTGATGGCGGCAAAAGAGTTGGTCAGGTTACAACGGCCGCCGCCCGTGACGGCTACCTTGGCCAGTGGTCTGGGACCGGCTTCATAGACGGTGATCCGCAGGTCCGGCCGCAGACGGGACAACTGGACGGCGCAGAAGCAGCCGGCCGCCCCCGCACCGATGATGGCGATGTCCCGTCGGGGGATCATAGGCCGAGCTGGTCGCGCGGAACGAAATGCTCCGGCATCGGCATGTCGTAGACGCTGCTCCGAAGGAAGGCGGTCAGCGAGGGGATATCTTCAAAAGACTGGATGGTGTCCGGGGAGATGACCGGTCCGACGGCCAGCCGGTTGCGTTTTCCGGCTTTGTTGATGACTTCGGTCGGAAGCCGCATCAGGCGGATTCTCCAGTCAATCAGTCCGAGCCTGTAATAGAACTTCGTGTTGCCGTCGAAAAAACGGATCGGGATGACCGGGACGCCGGCTTTGCGGATGACCCGGATAATGGGTTCCTGCCACTCCCGGTCCAGGATCTCTCCGCTTTTGCGGTCAAGGTCGGAAACGGCTCCGGACGGAAAGATCCCCAGCGGATGCCCGTCGCGGATATGCTGCAGGGCCAGGCGGATGCCGCTGATACTGTCCTGGGTCGGCGCCTTGCGCTCTGTTGAAGTCGGGGTCACGGTGATGAAACTGGGACCCATGGCTTCCAGCAGGGAAATGAACTTATTAACAATTACCTTATAGCCGTCATAGAGGTGTCCGACCATGTCGACGAGGATGATCCCGTCGACGCCGCCGTAAGGGTGGTTGCTGATCGTAATGAAAGGACCTTCGAGCCCTTTCAGGGTTTCGAAACCGGCAACCTCGTAGCTGGAGCGGGTCTGCATGAGCACGTTGTGGGCGAAATCCGGTCCGAGGGAACCATCCGCCGCACTGCGTTCGTATACGTCGCAGAACCGGTTCAAATTCAGCATGCCCTTTAACACCTTTCCGGCCCATTTTCCGAAAGGGGTTCCGAAAAAGGGGGAAATGCTCTCCATCTGCCTTTGATCTAACAGGGGCATATCATTGATCTTTATTATTCAGTTTATCGAGAAATATTTCGTTGGGATCGAGTTTGGGCTTTCGCTTGCCGAAAACCACCCACTCATTCATGGCGAAATTGACCAGGCCGGAAAAACAGAGTGCCAGCAGGTTGCAGATCAGAACGTCCCAATGGAAAATCTTTTCGATCAGCAGCAGCAGGCCCATCTTGACCAGGAATCCGCCCAGGGATGAGATCCCGTAACCGGCAAAATGACGCAGGAAAGAAATCAAGCCCGGATGCGAGACCCGGTCTTTCCAGACGATGAAATAGGCGAGGGTGAAGTTGGTCAGTACGGCGAAGAAGAAGGAGATGACCGGGGAGATCATGTATTCCCCGTAGTACCACCCCTTGAATACGAACTGCTTGAAGATCCACAATACGAGCATATCCACCGCGGTGCCGGCCAGGGTGGACATGGAAAATTTCAATAAGCGGAAAGCCTTTTCCAGCAGGACCTTACTCATGCTTGATCAGCGGGTCTATTTTTGCATACTCCCGTGCATCGACGCGGAGGCTGTTGAGATAGACAATGATCAGGGCGATCAGCACGATGATGCCGACGATGTCCATGATGCCGAGGGAGACATCGTAGCCGAACAGGCGGAAATTCACCGCGAACTCCTGGAACGGCCGGATGAAGAAATACAGCGTATTGACGATGATGACGATGACCCGCAGCTCGGTGGGGCCCATCTTGGCGTAGGTCAGCTTGAACTCATTCTTGAGGTGGGCGCTGATATACACATAGATGGACAGGATCAGGTAGGCGACCAGGACGAGCAGGGCGATGTGCATGTTCATCATCGGGGACAGGCCCAGGCCGATGAACATCAGGGCTTCGTTGATGCAGTCGACATTGTGGTCGATGAAGAAACCGTAGGTCTTGCGCTGCTGGTTGTGCACGCGGGCGAAAGTCCCGTCCAGCGAATCCCCGTACCAGTTGACGACGAAACCGAAGGAAGCCAGCCAGATCCAGGCCAGGTTGTAGTTGGACAAGGCATAGCCGACGGCGATGATGACAGCACCGAGGAAACCGATGAAGGTCAGCGTGTCGGAGGTCATCCATTTGGGCTGGCGCCAGGCCAGCCAGGTCAGGGCCTTTTTCTCGACGCCGTTCAGAATTGAAGTCTGTATTCTTTCAGATTGTTTTCTTTCTTCCATATATCAGTTTGGTTCAAGTACAAATACAAATGTAGTGATTATTTCGGGAGTTTTCGTCAAATCCGGGGAAAAACTGAGCAAAGTGCAGGCCACCCGGAATAAAAAAATGGCAAAACAGACATAAATCTTGTATCTTTGTAAAAAGAAACTTTTTCCTGTATGATACGTGAAATCCAACCCGGCCTCCTGTATATCGGAGCCCAAGACCACGACCTGGACCTGTTCGAGAGCCAATATGCTGTCCCCGACGGAATGTCTTATAACTCCTACCTCCTGGATGGCGGGAAGATCGCCATCCTCGATACCGTCGACGCCCGCAAGGGCGGGGAGTGGAAGCAGAACCTGGAAGAGGCCCTGGCCGGCCGCACCCCGGATTATCTGGTCGTCCACCACATGGAGCCGGACCACTCCGCCCTGATCCGCGAGGTCCTGGAGACCTGGCCCGAGCTCAAACTGGCCGCTTCGGCCAAAGCGATCCAGATGCTGGGTCAATTCTTTGACGGTTATGATTTTACGGATCGTACCATCGCCCTCAAAGAAGGGGATGTCCTGGATCTGGGCAGCCGCAGTCTCCGCTTCCTGGCCGCCCCGATGGTGCACTGGCCGGAGGTGATGGTCTCGTATGAGGCCGCCTCGAAGACCCTCTTTGCCGCCGATGCCTTTGGCAAATTCGGGACGCTGGACGCCGGTTTCTACGGCGACGAGGACGATGACTGGGCATGCGAGGCCCGCCGGTACTATTTCAATATCTGCGGCAAATACGGCGGTCCGGTGCAGACCCTGCTGAAGAAAGCGTCCGCCCTGGACATCGCCTGCATCTGCCCGCTGCACGGTCCGATCCTGCGCCAGGACCTGGGGTACTACCTGGACCTGTACCAGACGTGGAGTTCGTACGGCGTCGAGACCGAAGGCGTATTCGTCGCCTATGCCTCGATCCACGGGGGCACGGCCGCCGCCGCCCTGAAACTGGCCGAAATCCTGAAGGAAAAGGGTTGCCCGAAGGTGGCGACCTGCGACCTGACGCGCGACGACCAGGCCGAAGCGGTCGAGGATGCTTTCCGCTATGGAAGGATCATCCTGGCGGCCTCTTCCTATGACGCCGGCGTCTTCCCGCCGATGTACAGTTTCCTGCATCACCTGCAGGACAAGGCCTGGCAGAAGCGCAAGGTCGGCCTGATCGAGAACGGATCCTGGGCCCCTTCGGCCGGCCGGGTCATGAAAGGCATGCTGGAGACCATGAAGGAAATCGAGATCGTGGAACCGGTGGTGACGATCCGCAGCCGGATGAAGGCGGCGGACCTGCCTGCCTTGCAGGCCCTGGCCGACGCCATCCTTTCCTAGAAGAAACGGATCCCCGTCTCACAGAGGCGGGGATCATCGTTTATTCTTCGTCGTCTTCGGGGATTACGATGGGCTTGCGCTGCCGCTGCCGCTGTTCCCAGCGCTCGCGGGCGTATTGCTGCATGTCGGAGACCGTGTCGTTCTCGTCGATGATCTCCATGCCCAGGATGGTCTCGATGATGTCCTCGAGGGTCAGGATGCCCTGGAAGGCGCCGTATTCGTCGATGATCAGGGCGATCTGGTCCTTGGTCTTCAGGAGGGATTCCCAGATGTCTCCGACGGAGGTCTCTTCGTTGAACATCGTGATGTCGCGCTTGATCTCGCGCAGGCGCATGTCGAACTTGTCGTCGGCCAGGTTCTTCAGGACGTCATACCGCATGACATAGCCGGTGATGAATTCCGGGGAATCGGCATAGACGGGGATGCGGGAATTATGCGACAGGTCCGGGTTCTTGTAGAACTGGCGGAGGGTCATGCTCTCCGGGGCGATGTTGGCCACCACGCGCGGGGTCATGACGTCGTAGGCCTTGATATCGTCGAGCTTGATGATGTTCTGGATGACCTTGTTCTCGCTCTTGTCAAAGACGCCTTCCTCTTCGCCGATGTTCGCCATGGCGGAGACTTCCTCGCGGCTGATGGTCGTATCCGCGTCGTCCGGGGTGAAGACCCGGCTCAGGTACTGGATCAGGACCACGAGCGGATACATCAGGTAGATCAGGAAGTTCATGACGCGGGACAGCCACAGAAGGTGCTTCCAGCTGGTGGTGCCGATGGTCTTCGGGATGATTTCGGAGAAGACCAGGATCAGGATGGTGGTGACGGCGGAAACGACGCCGAACCATTCGCTGCCGAAGAGGATCGTGGCCTGGCGGCCGACACCGGCGGCGCCGATGGTGTTCGCGATGGTATTGAGGGAAAGGATGGCCGCGATCGGCCGGTCGATGTCATCCTTCAGCTTGGCAAACAGTTTGGCATTGCGGTCACCCTCTTCCTCCCGCATCGTGATGTAGGAGATCGGGGTTGACATGAGAACCGATTCCAGCAACGAACACAGGAACGAGATTCCCATGGCCATCAGGAGGAATGTGAGCAAAAGTCCCATCAAAAGAAAATTTGAATGCAAAATTAACTATTTTTGTGCAGATTATTCCAACATATGGCAGACAATTATCTGGAAAATAAGTTCGATCAGTTGCAGAAAGCCCGGAAGGTCGTGGTCAAACGCAATAACCCTTCCCTGGATACCCTTCTTCACAAAAACCGGAGTCATCGCGGGTATGACAAGAGCCGGGTCGTTACCGAAGACGAATTGCGGAAGATCGTTGCAGTCAATCCCTTGCTTCCTTCCGGCATGAACCGGCAGGCGCTGCGCTTCAAGCTGGTTACGCGGGATACGGGAGCGGAAAAGGTCTTGCGACGGATCCGTCTGGGCGTTGCTTTGCCCGAGCTGCACCTGCCCCTGCCGGGTACGGAACCGGAGGCCTTCATCCTGGTCTGCGCAACGGTCCCCGAGGACCGGATCGTGGATATCGACCTGGGCATTTCCCTGCAGAGCATGGGACTGAAAGCGGTCGAGATGGGCCTGAATGCATTGATTATCTGCGCCTATGATAAGCAGGCCGTCCAAGAGGACTTCGGACTGGTGTATCCGCCGCTGGCCATCCTGGCTGTGGGAAAAGGGAGCGAGAGCATCTTCCTCAAGCCGGTCGCAGAAGGGGAAACCCTGAAATACTACCGGGTGGACGGGGTCCATTTTGTTCCGAAGATCCGGGTGGAAGACCTGCTGCTCTAGTGTGAAAAAAAAACGTGAAAAAGTTTGGGAGGGGGTATTGACAAGTTTCCTTTTTGGTTGTACCTTTGTGACTTCAAAAATGGAAGAAATTTGTCGATGGGAAGACAACTTTTCTACATAGGCCGAACAAAAGTCTCCTGCGGTGCGAAAGCCGCTGCGAGACTTTTTCGCTTTTACAGGGGTAACTAAATCATTTTAAAGTATATGAAGGTTGGAATTATCATGGGATCTCTTAGTGACTGGGAGGTCATGTCTGCTGCTTGCCGGACGCTGGAGGAATTCGGGATCGAGTACGAGAAGAAGGTCATCAGCGCCCATCGCGCCCCCGGCCTGCTGGTCGAGTGGGCCACCACGGCCCGTGACCGCGGCATCGGCGCCATCATCGCCGGCGCCGGTGGTGCCGCCCACCTGGCAGGCGTGACGGCCGGTCTGACCCCTGTCCCCGTGATCGGCGTTCCGATCCGGACCCAGATGATGGGCGGATTGGATTCCCTCCTTTCCGTGGTACAGATGCCTTCCGGCGTACCGGTCTCGACCGTCGCCATCAACGGAGCAAAGAACGCCGCCCTGGTCGCCGTGTCCATCTTCGCCTTGCAGGATCCTGCCATTGCGGCCAAATACGACGCTTTCCGTCGTGCGCAGACCCAAAAGATTGAAAATACCCAATTCCCCGAATAACAAATGGATAACAGAAGAATCTTCGTCGAAAAACGTCCCGGTTTCCGGGTTGAGGCGGAAAGCCTCCGCAAGGAATTCAACGAGAACCTGGGACTCTCCCTGCATGAGTTGCGGCTGTTGAACGTCTATGACCTGGCCGGTTTTTCCGATGGCCTGCTTGAAAAGTGCCGCTATGCCGTTTTCGGCGAGACCGTAACCGATACCGTCTCTGATCATTGTCCGCTTGCCGGCAAGAAATACCTCGCCGTGGAATACATTCCTGGCCAGTTCGACCAGCGCGCCTCCTCCGCCGTGGACTGCGTCCATCTGATCGATCCCAATGCAGACGTGAAGATCCGTTCTTCGCGTCTGCTTGTTTTTGATGACGACCTGCCGGAGAAAGACCTTGCTGCCATCCGCCACTATTACATCAATGCGGTCGAGTCCCGCGAGAAAGACCTGGGCCAGCTGAGCTTCAGCGAGCAGGCCGATGTCAAGCCGGTCGAGATCCTGGAAGGCTTTACGGCCATGCAGGAAGAAGACCTTGCCCCGTTCTGCAAGCATTGGGGCCTGGCGATGAATGCCGACGACCTGCGGGAAGTGGTGCGTTATTTTACGCGGGAAGGACGCAATCCTACGGAAACGGAACTCCGGATCCTGGATACCTATTGGAGCGACCACTGCCGCCATACCACCTTCACCACCGAACTGACCTCCATCAAGGTCGATGATTCCTTTGTCAAGGAGGAGATCGAGTCCGTCCTGGGCGAATTCCATGACATCCGCAAGGAGCTTGGCCGCGAACACAAACCGCTCTGCCTGATGGAACTGGCGACGATCGGCGCCCGCTATCTGCGCAAACAGGGCCTGCTGGACGACCTGGAACAGAGCGAGGAAAACAACGCCTGCAGCATCTTCGTAGACGTCGATGTGAACCGGCGCAAGGAACGCTGGCTCCTGCAGTTCAAGAACGAGACCCACAACCATCCGACCGAGATCGAGCCGTTCGGCGGCGCCTCTACCTGTCTGGGCGGAGCGATCCGTGACCCTCTGTCGGGCCGTGCCTATGTCTATCAGGCCATGCGCGTGACCGGGGCGGGGGATATCAACAAACCGGTGTCCGAAACCCTGCCGGGCAAACTGCCGCAGACGGTGATTTCCCGCAAGGCGGCGGCCGGTTACTCCAGCTATGGCAACCAGATCGGCCTGGCGACCACGCAGGTGCGTGAAATCTATCATGACGGCTATACGGCCAAGCGCCTGGAAGTCGGCGCCGTAGTCGGTGCGGTCAAGGCGGAGAACGTCCGCCGCGAAAGTCCGGTTCCGGGGGATGTGATCCTGCTGCTGGGCGGACGGACCGGCCGGGACGGCATCGGCGGTGCGACGGGTTCGTCCAAGGAACATACCGAAGCTTCCCTGGAATCCTGCGGCAGTGAAGTCCAGAAGGGCAATGCTCCTGAAGAAAGGAAACTCCAGCGGCTCTTCCGCCGGCCGGAAGTGACCCGCCTGATCAAGAAGTCCAACGGGCCTGGATATCTGGCTGGACCGTGTCCCGACCAAGTACAGCGGCCTGAATCCGACCGAACTGGCCATCAGCGAGAGCCAGGAACGCATGGCCGTCGTCATCGAGGCGAAAGACCAGGCTGATTTCGAAGCCTATTGCCGCCGGGATAACGTCGAGGTGACCCATGTGGCCGACGTTACGGATTCCGGTCGGATGAAGATGTATTATAAAGGCACCATCGTGGCCGACCTGTCGCGTGAATTCATCGACAGCGCTGGCGCCCGTCATTTCTCCAAAGCCGAAATCGGAACCATCGAAGAGAAAGATCCGTTCGAGCGCTCCTATCCTGGAGAAACCCTTCAGGAGAAGATGATCAATGTCATGTCCGACAGGAATGTAGCTTCGCAGAAGGGATTGGTAGAGATGTTCGACTCCACCATCGGCCGGTCAACGGTCCTGATGCCTTACGGCGGTTCGCACCAAGCCTCCGAGGTCCAGGTGTCTGTGCAGAAACTGCCGGTCGACGGCTATACCGACACCGCCAGCATGATGGCCTTCGGCTACGACCCGGACCTGACGACCTGGAGCCCGTATCATGGGGCTGCCTATGCCGTCGTGGATGCCTGTACCAAACTGGTGGCCGCCGGCGGAGACTGGTCCGGAATGCGGTTCTCCTATCAGGAATATTTCGAGCGGATGACCCAGGATCCCCATACCTGGGGCAAGCCGCTCTCCGCCTTGCTCGGCGCCCTGAAGATGCAGCTGCGGCTGGGTCTTCCTTCCATCGGCGGCAAGGATTCCATGAGCGGCTCGTTTGAGCACATCAATGTCCCGCCGACGCTGATCGCCTTCGGTATCAATACGGTGGATGCCGGTTCGGTCATTTCCACCGACCTCAAGACGCCGGGCAACAAACTGTATCTCGTGCGCCATACCCCGCTTTGCAACCAGATGCCGGATACGTATCAACTGAAGGACAACTGGAATTTCATCCTGCAGGGAATCCGGGACGGACAAATCGTCTCAGGCTGGGCCGTAGGCAAAGGCGGCGTCGCGGAGGCGCTGGCCAAGATGTCCTTCGGCAACGGCCTGGGCGTCAACGTGAACCTGTCGGAAGCCGATCTTTTCCGCGCGGCCTATGGCTCGGTCGTGGTTGAAGCAACGCAGGAACTGGCCTATGATAACGCCCTGTACCTTGGTGAAGTGACGGCGGAAGGATTTGTGGTCAACAACCAGCGGATCGAGGGCCTGTATCCCGCCTATGAAGGGTTGTATGCCAAGGTTTATCCGCCCACGGCGCCCGCTGCCTTCCACGAACCTTTCAAGCTTTCCGTCCTCGGTCGCAAGGCCCGTCCCTATCCGGGCGAACCCGTAGAGAAACCGATTGCATACCTGCCCGTATTCCCGGGCAGCAACTGCGACTACGATACGGCCAAGGCGTTCCGCCGGGCCGGGGCCGAGGTCCGTACGACGGTCTTCCGCAACCTGACTGCGGAAGATGTCCTGGCCTCGATCGACGAGATGCGCGCCGAGATCGAAGGCTGCCACATCCTGGCTTTCTGCGGTGGTTTTTCCGCCGGCGACGAACCGGACGGCAGTGGTAAATTCATCGCGAACGTCATCAACAACAAGGTGATTTCCAAGGCGATTGAGGACCTGTTGGCCCGCGGCGGCCTGATTCTGGGCATCTGCAACGGTTTCCAGGCCCTGGTCAAGAGCGGCCTGCTCCCGTACGGGAAATTCGGCATGGTGACGCCCGACAGCCCGACCCTTTTCCGCAACGACATCAACCGCCATATCTCCCAGATGGTCACGACGCGGGTCGCCTCCGTCGCTTCTCCCTGGCTTTCCAGCCTGCACAGCGGCCAGACCCACAGCATCGCCGTCAGCCATGGCGAAGGGAAGTTCGTCGTCAGTGAAGAACTGGCTGCCAAGTTGTTCGCCAATGGCCAGGTGGCTTTCCAGTACGCGGATCCCCAGAATACTGCCGGCCTGCGCCAGCCGTTTTGTCACAAGGACATCCTCCTCACTGGGAGAAGGATCACCGCTGGGGTGGTTGTGGAC
>ONQC01000032.1 GCA_900319855.1 uncultured Bacteroidales bacterium | reverse complement strand
AACGGCATCCTGAACGTCTCCGCGACCGACAAGGCCACGGGCAAGGAGCAGCACATCCGCATCGAGGCCTCCTCCGGCCTGTCCGACGCCGAGATCCAGCGCATGCGGGATGAGGCGAAGGCCAACGAGGCTGCCGACAAGGCGGAGAAGGAACGGGTCGACAAGATCAACAACGCCGACGCCCTCTGCTTCCAGGCTGAGAAGTTCCTCAAGGACAACGGCGCCAACGTCCCGGCAGATGTCAAGTCCGAGGTCGAGACCAACGTGGCCAGCCTGAAGGAGGCGGTCAAGAACCAGAACCTCGCCGACATCGACCGCTATAGCGAAGCCCTCAACAAGGCGTTCGAGCGGATGTACCAGGCCCAGCAGCAGGCCGGTGCCCAGGGTGGTCCGCAGGGACCTCAGGGCGGCAACCCGTTCGGCCAGGGCGGCCCGCAGGGCCCGCAGCCGGACAACAATGCTCCGGATGAGCAGTAAAAATCGTATCTTTGCAAGGTCGTCCCGCAAGGACGGCCTTGCATTTTTTTTTGACTATGGCAGTAACTAGGAAGAACTTCCCGGTAACGGGTATGGGATGCGCAGCCTGCGTGGCGCGCGTCGAGAATACATTGAAGAACCAGAAGGGCGTCGCCGGTGCCTCCGTCAGCCTGGCTTCGAACAGTGCGCAGGTGGATTACGACCCGCAGATCGTGTCGGCCGGTGACCTGAAGAAAGCCGTCCAGGACGCCGGTTATGACCTGCTGGTACCTGAGGACGCGGATGATGAATCCGACCTAGATGCCGAATCGGCCGCGGAGGCCGAGGCGGAGCGGCAGCGGGAAGACGACTATCAGGCACTGCGGCGGGACATGATCCTCGCGGTGGTGCTGGCCGCATTGATCATGCTGGTCGGGATGGGATTCCAACCCTTCCCCGGAAAAGGCTGGGTCCTGGCGGCCATGGCCGCCGTTTCGGTCTTCTGGTGTGGCCGCCGGTTCATCCGGACGGCCTGGAAACAGGCCCGTCACGGATCTTCGAACATGGATACGCTGGTTGCCCTTTCGACCTGCATTTCCTTCTTTTTCAGTCTGTTCAACCTGATCTTTCCCCAAGTGTGGACCTCCCGGGGATTGGAGGCACGGCTCTATTTCGAATCCTCTTCGATGATTGTCGCCTTCATCCTGCTGGGCCGGGTCCTCGAAGAACGGGCCAAGCGGGGAACGACCGCGTCCATCCGCCAGCTGATCGGTCTGCAGCCCCGGCAGGTCAGCGTCAGGGTGGGCGAGTTGGTCCAGGTCCGTCCGGGTGAGCGTATTCCCGTCGATGGCGTCGTGGCAGAGGGCAGCTCCTTTGTCGATGAAAGCATGCTGACCGGTGAGCCGCTGCCGGACCGGAAGCAGGCTGGTTCCAAGGTGTATGCCGGAACCATCAACCAGAAAGGCGCGTTGACCGTCCGGGCCGAAAAAGTGGGGAAGGATACGATGCTGTCCGCCATTATCCGGATGGTCCGGGATGCGCAGGGCAGCAAGGCGCGGATTCAGCAGACCGTGGACAAAGTGGCCGCCATTTTCGTCCCGGTCATCATCGGCATTTCCCTGCTGACGTTCCTGTGCTGGGCTTTCCTGGCGGATGACGGCATCGCCCGCGGCTTGCTGTCCATGGTGACGGTGCTGGTCATCGCCTGTCCCTGTTCGCTGGGACTGGCAACCCCGACGGCCCTGATCGCCGGCATCGGGAAAGGGGCCTCGCAGGGGATCCTGATTCGGGATGCGGACAGCCTGCAAGTCGCGTCCCAGGTTTCTACGGTTGTGTTGGACAAGACCGGGACCCTGACGGTCGGACATCCGGAAGTAACCGATATCCAATGGATTGATGATACCGCACGTCAAGATGGAGAAGGGATCCTGAAAGCCATGGAGGCCCGGTCGGAGCATCCTTTGGCTGAGGCCATCCTGCGTTCCCTGTCCGAGGTGGATGCGGCCGACGGGGTCGAAGCGTTCGAGTCCATGCCGGGCGAGGGAATCCGGGCCATCCACGGCGGACGCCGGTATTTCGTCGGCAACCGGGCGCCGCAGAAATGCAGCATCTCGGATACCTGGCGGGCCGAGGGAAAGACCGTGATGTTTTTCCATGATTATGAACGGGTCCTGGCGGTCATCGCCGTCGCGGATGCGATCCGGGACTCCTCCGCGCGGGCGGTCCGGCAGTTGAAAGATGCCGGCGTGAAGGCGGTCCTGCTGACGGGAGATAATGAGGATGCCGCCCGGGTCGTTGCTTCGCAGGTCGGGATCGAAGAAGTGCATGCCGGGATGTTTCCGCAGGATAAGGCTTTCTATATCAAGAATCTGCAGGCTTCCGGAAAGAAGGTGGCCATGGTGGGTGACGGCATCAATGACAGTGCGGCCCTGGCGCAGGCGGACCTGAGCGTGGCCATGGGACAGGGGAGTGACATCGCCATTTCCACGGCCATGGTGACCATCGTCGCCTCCGACCTGGAAAAGCTGCCGCAACTTTTCAAACTGTCCCGCAAGACCAGCCGGATCATCCGGGAGAACCTGGGATGGGCCTTCCTGTACAATGTCATCGCTGTGCCTGTGGCGGCCGGACTCTTCTATCCGGTCAGCGGTTTCGTGCTGAATCCGATGATCGCGGCGGCGGCCATGGCCCTCAGCTCCGTGCTGGTGGTGACCAACAGCCTGCGGCTGAGGCGGTAGTTATTTCGAATAATAGGCGATGAGCCCGTCCATCGGGCGGGCAAGGAACCGGCTGAACGTCAAGTCCGGTGCAAGGGCCCTCAGGATGGGCTCGCAGGCTGCGCCGAAACCGCCGACAACGCCGACGGGATACCGTGCGGGATCATATTGGCGGAGGAACCCTTCGACAAAATCCCTCAGGTTGTCCTCGATCAGCTTCGTCATCCAGGGATCGCCGCCGTACCATTGGAGGATCCAGGGGGCGAAAGATCCCAGGTAGCGTGAGGGGGCTTCTCCCCGGTATACATGCTGGACAACCGTTTGGTAGTCAGCTTCATGGACGGCAGAGAACGCTTTCGCGACAGCCTCGGGAACCCAGCCTTTGAGGAAGGCGCCCAGAAACCGCTTGCCCAGGCAGGCTGCGCTGCCTTCGTCCCCGAGGATGAATCCGCAGGGATGGACGTTCCTTACGATCTGTTTCCCGTCATAGAGGCAGCTGTTGGATCCGGTGCCGAGGATGCAGGCGATGCCGGGCTCCCGTCCGCAGACGGCCCGCGCCGCGGCCAGTAAGTCAGAGGCGGCTTCGATATCCGCCCCCGGGAACAGGGCCTGCAGGGGTGATGTGTCCCCGTCCAGGAGACCGGCGCCGAAGAAATGGACCTCCCGGATCCGTCCGCCCTGGCTCTTGAGCCGGGTGACGGCTTCTTGAAGGATGCCCGATGTGGCTTCCTGCGTCTGGGTGGAGAGGTTGAGGCCGGGCGTGACGAACCGGTCCCGGACGTCGCTTCCGTCCAATACGCACCACTCCGCTTTCGTGGCACCGCTGTCAACCAGGAGGATCATGCTTTCCATTCTTTGTAGGGATGCAGGCAGAGATGGGAATTGTAGTACCGTTTGTCTCCGGTGACTTCCTTCCCGAGCCAGGCAGGCTTCACATAGGGTTCTTCGGGGCTTCCGAGCTCGATTTCAGCCATTACCAGACCTTCGTTGTCTCCGTGGAATTCATCGACTTCCCATTTGCGGCCACCCGGTGCGGGTATGATATGACGGACCTTGTCAATGGCGCCTTCCTTGCAGAGAAGGAAGAGGTCTTCGGCATCCTGCAAGGGGATTTCCCGTTCCCATTCCTGGCGGCTGATGCCGTCCCGGCTGGGACCTTTGATGGTCAGGAATCCTTTGTCGTCGGCGATGCGGACACGGACGGTCCGTCCGGCGTCGTGGGCAATGTATCCCTGGCGGATGCGGATGGCCTTTACGGCCTCCTGTTTGTACGTCTCGTCCGGGACGAGGAATTTGCGTTCGATTTCCAGGTTCATGTTACATCATGTATTGGCTCATGTCACGGCCTTCTGCGAGGCCGTCACGGATCTGGGTGGAGGAGATATCGACTTTCGGTGCATCCAGCACGTCGATTTTCCAGGCGGGATTCTCGGCCCGCAGGTCCCGGATGAGGGTATCCAAGTCGAAACCGGTGCGGGGATAGACGGCCAGGCCGTATTCGGTCATGATGCGGTCGAAGTCGCGCCACCGGTGGATGTCCGCCAGGTTGTCGGCGCCGATGACCAGGGTATAGTCGTGCTCGGGCTCGCGGGCCTTGAGGGCGTCGAGGGTGCGGATGGTGTAGTGCGGCGGCTCCATGCCCAGTTCGATGTCTTCGACCCAGACTTTGAGTTCGGGATGGCGGCAGACGGCCTGGACGGCGGCCCGGTAGCGGTCGGTGCCGGTATCGGCGGAGATGCTGTCTTTCAGCGGGTTCTTCGGGGATACGACGAGGTAGGTCCAGTCGAACCGGTCCCGCAGATGCTGCATGATGGCGAGATGGCCGATGTGCAGGGGATTGAAGGATCCCGAATAGACGGCGATGCGCATCTTATTCCACGGCCAGGAAGTCATCGACCATTTTCTCGACCTCGGTGAACGCGGTCTGGAGGTCGTCATTGACCAGGATCCGGTCGAACTTCGGGGCATAGGTCATTTCTTCCGCCGCCTTGGCGACCCGGTCTTCAATGGCCTCCATGGAGTCGGTCCCCCGCTTGATCAGCCGTTCCCGGAGCACCTCGACGGAAGGGGCCTGGATGAAGACGGACATGGCGTTGTCCCCGAAGTATTTCTTCAGGCTGACACCGCCTTTGACATCCACGTCGAAGATGATGACATGGCCTTTGGACCAGATGCGGTTGACCTCGGATTTGAGGGTCCCGTAGAATTTGTCCGTATAGACTTCCTCATATTCGACGAATTTGTCCATCTCGACGAGCTTGCGGAAGATGTCGGCGCTGTAGAAAAGGTATTCGACGCCGTCCTGCTCGGTACCGCGCGGGGCGCGGGACGTGGCGGAGATGGAAAACTCCATTTCCGGGTGCAGGGGGAGCACATGATTGACGATGGTGCTTTTGCCGGAACCGGACGGAGCGGAGAAGATAATGACTTTGTGGCTCATTGGTTGAATCTTTCCACAAAAATAGTTAAATTTGCGTGATTTTCCGTGCAATGGCAGAAATATTGCAGCGGAATGCCCCGGGAAATAATTTTATTATTATATCTATTTTATTTATGGTTTCTTATAAAGAATTGGGCCTTGTGAACACCAGAGAGATGTTCAAGAAGGCTGTCGCAGGCGGATATGCCATCCCGGCATTCAATTTCAACAACATGGAGCAGCTCCAGGCCATCATCCAGGCGGCCGCCGAGACCAAGTCCCCGGTGATCCTCCAGGTTTCCAGCGGTGCCCGTAAGTATGCCAACCAGACCCTTCTCCGTTACATGGCGGAAGGTGCTGTCGCGTATGCGAAGGAGCTCGGTTGGGAGCATCCCCAGATCTGCCTCCACCTGGACCATGGCAACAGCTTCGAGCTCTGCAAGAGCTGCGTGGACATGGGCTTCTCTTCCGTCATGATCGACGCCTCCTCCCTGCCGTATGAGGAGAACATCGCCCTGACCAAGCAGGTTGTCGAGTATGCGCACCAGTTCGATGTGACCGTCGAGGCTGAACTCGGCGTGCTCGCCGGTGTCGAGGATGAGGTTTCCGCTGCGGAATCCCATTACACCAAGCCGGAAGAGGTCATCGACTTCGCCACCCGTACCGGCTGCGACTCCCTCGCCATCTCCATCGGTACCTCCCACGGTGCTTATAAGTTCACCCCGGAGCAGTGCACCCGTGACCCGAAGACCGGCCGCCTCGTTCCGCCGCCGCTGGCTTTCAACGTCCTTCACGAGATTGAGAAGAAGCTTCCGGGATTCCCGATCGTCCTCCACGGCTCCTCCAGCGTCCCGCAGGAGTATGTCGACATCATCAACGAGTACGGTGGCAAACTTCCGGACGCCGTCGGCATCCCTGAGGAGCAGCTCCGCGAGGCCGCCAAGAGCGCCGTTTGCAAGATCAACATCGACTCCGACAGCCGTCTGGCCATGACCGCCGCCGTGCGCAAAGTCTTCCACGACAAGCCGGGTGAGTTCGATCCTCGCAAATACCTCGGTCCCGCCCGTGACGAGATGAAGAAGCTCTACATGCACAAGATCATCAACGTCCTCGGTTCCAACGGCAAAGCCGAATAATCTCTGGAACTCAGTGAACCTCTGAACAAGAAAGAGGCTGGCTTCGGAGCCAGCCTCTTTTATTTCCGTAGAACGGCGCGGATATTCATTCCGTATGCCCGCGGCAGCTTGTACATTTTCATGCTGATGAAGGATTGGCTTCCGACTTCGGAGGAGACCGCGAGGAAATGGGCGTTGGAAGGGTTGGGGTTTGCGTAAAGACCGGGGGAATACTCGATTTGAGAGGACCAGTAGTATCCCATGTCGTTCTGTCCTTTCGGATGTACGGTCTCCCAGCAGACACCCCCTATGGGAAGCAGGATGCTGTTCCCCGTTACCAGACTGGTCAGTTTCATGCAATCGACAAACCCTACCCGTTCAATGGATTGCGTGATGAATGAAGCACCGATCAGTTCATTGAATTCTTCGAGGGTCGGTACATGCCAGTCGCCGCCATACAGGACCTGGGCAGCATCATCTTCCGCTTTCAATCCGATGCGATAGTCCGGATTGTCGCCATATGCCGGGTCGTAATTGTATTTTGTCAGCGAATGGTACCCTTTATTGCACAAGGTGTAATTCTTCCAGTTATAGCCCATGTCCTTGGGCTTGGTTTCGCCCCAGGCGAAAAAATATCCGACTTCTCCGGGCTGGGTTGCACCGATATCGAAGGATGCCCACTTGACGGAGAGACCCAGATCGACGGCTTCGGGGGTGATGATTTTTTCCGTTCCTGCGTCATCCTTCCCTTCCTTGCTGCAGGAAAGGGGTAGCAACAGGCAGGCCATCAGGAAAGTGAATCGTCTTAGCGTCGAGAACATGATACTTTTGTTTTATTGACAAAAATAAAAAAAATAAGTATAATTGTAAAAAAAACCACGTTTCATGAATCATCTTTCACGGCTCGTTCTGTTTCTGGCCCTTGTGGGGGCTTGTTCGAAGGAAACCCCTTCGGAAGAACCCCCGGCAGAACCCGTCGGCGGATCCCGTCGGGTCGAGTTCGTGTTGCGGGTCAAATATCCACCCTTGAAAACCCCTCTGAGCGACGGAAGTCTTTATGAGCAGCCTTTCGATTTCGACAAACAGGATCAGATGGAAGTGACCGGAGAAGGCATTCGCGGCGTCTTGTCCTATGATCGTTTTTATGTCTTTCCCGGAGAGATTGCCTTCTCGGGCTTTCTGGATTATGAGGGCGACGGCGATCCTCCTGCCGACATGCCGCTCCAGATCCGCCGTATCAATCCTGCCCGATCCTATGATGGAACGCCTCCCACGGACCCCGTCATGGCGCAATCCTCGGATCCCGACGAACTCCTCGGTGGGCTGACGGCGGCTATTGCCCAATATGGGGCCATGAGCGGAACCTGCACGTTCGGGAATCCCTCCGTCAGTCTTTCGCTGTCCAATTCGTTTTTTTTCGTCCGCCTGTGTTTCGAGACGCCTTTCCCTGACAGTCAGGATAAAAAAGCCTACTTGACGAACGGTGGTCGGACGTATGGACCTTTCCGTCTGGATATCACCTCCCGGACGGCCGATATGGTATGGGTCTTCCCGGAGGACATGGAACTGAAGGAAACCCTGCTTGACGTGCAGGACGTGGCAAAATTCCCCATAAAACCCCGTTTTTATCCCTTGTCGCAGGAAACGGTAGAACTCATTCCCGAGTGTTTGTACGAGGATGTCATTTCTCTTCACGATTTGTCGGCAGGACCTGTGTTCATCCAAAAACCCAGGGCCGTCGTCTATCAATCCATCCCAGGTCCGACGGACCATACCATCCAGGCCATTGGCGAAAGCAGCAATTTGTACCTGAGTAACATCCATATTGAGGGTGAGGATCCGATTGTTTCGAACAATCATCTTTATATCTGGGTGGAAGGGGAGTGCAAGGCCATAGCCAAGGGCGTCAACAGTTCTCATGCAATCTACGTTTCTTCGCTCCATCTGCAGGGCAATGGGACCTTGTATGCAATCTGCCAGGGCGTGCAGAACGGCGCGGGTATTTGTTATGGTGGCTCTTCGTCCAATCCTGGGGATCTGGTGATAGACGGGAATGTGAGTGTTGTGGCGCAGGGGAGCTTCGGAGGAGCGGGTATCGGAACGGTCGGAATTGCGCCTTCCAATTACAATTGGCAGGATTACAATTGCAAGGATATCCGGATCCATACGGCGGGAAAGGTCCAGGCGACCGGTGGAGAAGGCGCTCCCGGCATCGGTGCAGGCCGGAACCGTAACCAGTCGGTCTGTCAGATCAAGATGGGAAAGATCGAGATTGGCGGCGGGGTGGTCGATGCTGCCGGCGGCGACGGGGCTGCTTTTGACATCGGGGTCGATTACGCCGATTCCGTCGAGGAGGTCCAGGTGAATGAAGGTGTTACCTATGATGGCGTGCATGGCTATGTGGTCAGCGGGACCAGGGATGGACGCTCCATTCAATACAAAAAAACGGATTCGCTTCCATAAATAAACCAGTTATGATTAGGCGTTTACTGCTTTTCATGTTGCTATTGGGCGTCATCCTGCCGTCGGGGATATCCTGCCGGAAAGAAGGCGATCCGTCTCCCGAATTAACGGTTTCCGAGAAAGAGATCTTTTTGGATTTTCCCGGAGAGGCGGTCTCATTCAGTCTTTCTTCCAATGTCCCGTGGACCGTGGATGTCCGTTACCCGCTGGGGGCGGAAGAGGGTTGGCTTGTCCTTCCTGTAACGTCTGGAGAAAGCGGAGACCATCTGTTTGAGGTCCGTGCATTGGAGAACCCGGGACATATGCGGGAGACCCGGCTGGCTTTTGCCATGGAAGGTGTCTCATACGTTACGTATGTCACTGTCCGCCAGCAAGGCAAGATGGAGTGGGACTTGACGGACCAGTTCGATCCGTATTTTGCCGGGTTCCTGCTGAAAAACTATACCCAGGATCGCAGTGGGATTACCTATGGAGATGCCATCAGGTGCAAGCAACTGAGCTTTGGTTCCCAAGACCAGTTACCTCCCACTTTCCGTGGAGGACATTTGCTGGTCAATCTGGAATCCATGTCTTTCTGGGAGTGCACGGGTACGGCCGTAGATCTGGGCGGCGCGCCACAAGTGAAGCGGGTGACCATCAGGGACTGTTCGTTCGAATCCTTGGACATTTCCCGGAACGTGGAACTGGAATCCCTCGATGTCGAGGATACGGCGATTGCTCGTATCGATGCGAGCCAGAATCCGCATCTGGCGGGGTTAAGCATCACTGGACCTCATCTCAATCAGGATATCGAGGTCGTCCTGGGTCCCGGGGTCCGTTCTTTCCTGGTTGAAAACCGACACCTAAAGGTATTTGACTATCAAAAAGCTACGGGACTCGATTGGCTTCATCTCCGGAATTGCGGTGTATCGTCCTTGGATTTGCGGCATACCCGCTTGACGTATTTTTCCTGTGAATCCAATACAATCAACGAACTGCTGCTCCCGGAAACAATCGAGCAAGTCCGGCTGCTCAATAGTGCGGGAGAGATTCCCCAATTGGAGCTGGGACCGGCCATTCGCTTTGTCGATGTCAGGGGTGCCGGCATCAAGCAAATACTTTTGAAGGATGCCTATCAACTCGAATCGTTTGACTGTATCTATAACAAACTGGAAGGCTTGGACATGAGTCGGGCAGTCTTCCCGTCGACCTTTAATATTCATTTCAATCCGGGAAGGGACGGCTTCTTCGATTTGAAAGTCGCCCCTGCGGATTATGAAGAAAAAGCGGCGGAATACAAGGATTACAGGTGGAGCTGGGATAACGGGGAAGTATACGTCCGCGTCACCAGTTCCTAGAACCGGAACTCGGCGGCGACGAGGAAGTTGCGGCCGGGCATCGGGTAGTCGCGGATGATGTCGTAGCGGCAGTCCAGGAGGTTGCGGGCGATGGCCTTCAGGGCGAGCTGCATGCCGCCGCCCAGGGAGAATTCCTTCCCGGCCGAAAGGTCGAGCGTGCGCCAGGCGGGGAGTGTGCCGCTGCCGTCACGGCGGCCATCCCGCAGCTGGAACAGGGCGGACAGGGCCCAGCCCTTGTAACCGGTTTCCCCGGTCAGGACCAGGGTGTGGCGGGCGACATAGGGAATCTGCTCGTCATAAGTGAAGCTGTCGGGCGTCTTGTCCAGGGCCTTCTGCCAGCCGTAGCGGGCGCTGGCTCCGGCTTTCCAGTCCTCCCGGCTCCAGGTCGCTTCCGCCAGCAGGTCGGCGCCCCAGGCCTGCACCTTTCCTACATTATACGGCAGCCAGACCGTCGGATTCTCCGAAGGCGCGGAGATAATCTTGTTTTTCAGGTCGTTGTAGAATCCGTCCGCCCGGGCCTGGAGCGTCCAGTCGCCCAGGGATTTCCGCCAGTCGAGGCCGAGGTCCGTCAGCCAGGCATCCTCCGGTTTGAGGTCCTTGTTCCCATAACCGGGATAGTAGAGCTCGTTGAAGGTCGGGACGCGGTAGGCTCGGCGTCCGAAAGCCACCAGGTCGAGGCCCTCGATGAGTTTCAGCCGGATATCGGCGGAAGGGGAGACGACATTCCAGTCTCCGCCGTTTTTCTCGAAGGTCCCGCCGTACGAGGCCAGGGCGACGACGGTCCCGGTACGGGACTCGTCATAGACATTGCCTTTGAGTCCGTCCCACTGCAGGTCGGCGGCCAGGGTGAGGGTCCACCAGGGCTGCAGGCGGAATTCATGGGCCGTGTTGAGCTGGAACTCCGTCTGGTAGTAATCGCTGTCGCCCCATTCGCTCTGGTAGCCCATGTCATCATAGGACCCCTTGGCGCTGATCCGCAGTTGGTAGCGGTCACTCAGCTGTTTGCGGAAGCTCCCCTGCATGAAGAAGTTCCGGTCGGACTGGGTGTCCGTCGAGGGCCAGGAGAGGGAACCGGGCGTACCGCGGTCCGCCTGGTTATAATACACCTTGGCATGCCAGTCTCCGCGCGGGAGGACGCCGAATAGGTCCAGTCCGCCGCGCAGCTGCTTGATATCGTTGTTCTCCCGGCGGCCTTCTTCCTCCAGGGGGAAGTCCCCCTTGCTGTAATTCCCCGCCAGGTTGGCGGACAGGCTGACCCGGTCGCTGAGGCGGAAATCCAGCCGGCCGTAGGGCTGCCAGGTGCCGAAGGAGCCGGCGCCGAGCCGGACGCGGCCTGCGACCGGACGCGTGCCGAAGACTGGCCGCGCTGTGAGGAAGGAAACGCTGTTCTGGGCATAGTCGACCACCGCGGCGTCGAAATTCTCGATGCCGAGCATGCCCAGGTCATTCTGTCCGGACTGGACATTGCCGACCCGGATCCCGTCGACGTAGATGGCGGTATGGGCGCTGCCCAGGCCGCGGAGGCTGACGGATTTCAGACCTGCGCCGAAGCCATAGTCTCCGACATACAGGCCGGGGACCTGCATCAGCGTGCCGGCGGCGTCATACAAAGGTGAAAGGGAAACGGTGTCCGTGCGGGACACCACGACACCCCGGTCTGCCACGACGGTGACCGCCTGCAGGGTGTCCGCTGCCGGAGCCAAGAGAAGCCCGGCAAGAAGGGATAAAAGCATAGGTTATGTGCGTTTTACGGGAACCTGCCCCCGGGCTCCGCTGTTCAACTTGACGGTGGCAGGTCTTCTGGCTTCTCCCGGTCCCGGCCTTCTCGAAGCAAGGCTTCAATGGCATCCTTCGGAACCGTTTCGGATGATACAGCTGCGGGCACAGCCCCGGATTCGCACCGGGTTCCCTTTTGAGTCCGCGGGAGCCATCCCGGCGGAGCACCACAATCTGGCGCAAAAATACGCAGATTCCGGGAAATATCCTATCTTTGCATGTCCGACAGACGGACGAGAAATAATTACAGAAACATGGATAAAGTCAGTTACTCCCTGGGCATGAGCATCGCCCACAACATGATGCAGTCGGGTGTCAAAGACCTGACCTTCGAAGATTTCATCGCCGGTGTCAAGGCGACCTTGCAAGGCGAGCAGCCTGCCGTTCCGTACGAAGAGGCCGGCAAGATCCTCGACGCGTATTTCACGGACCTGGAGGCAGCCAAGGCCGCCGAAGAGGCGGAAATCGGCGAGGCCATGAAGAAGGACGGGGAGGAATTCCTGGCTGAAAATGCGAAGAAGGCGGGGGTCATCACTCTGGCAAGCGGCCTGCAGTACAAGGTCCTCAAGGCCGGTACCGGCCGCAAGCCGCGTCGTTCCGACCGGGTCCGCTGCCACTATGAAGGCACGTTCACCAACGGAATGGTCTTCGACTCCTCCTACAAGCGCGGCGAACCCGCCGTCTTCGGGGTCGGTCAGGTGATCGCCGGCTGGACCGAGGCCCTTCAGCTGATGAGCGAAGGCTCCGAGTGGGAGCTTTATATCCCGTACAACCTGGCCTACGGCGAGGCGGGTGCCCACGGTGCCATCCCTCCGTATGCCGCCCTCGTCTTCAAGGTCGAATTGCTTGAGGTCCTGTAAATGGATATCCTGCAGCTGATTGAAATCTTTGCCTTCGTCACGGGCGTCCTGTACCTGATCCTCGAGATTGCGCAGAAAAACGCGATGTGGGTCATCGGGATCCTGACCGGGGTGGCCTGTGCGTATTCCTTCGCCGTTCAGCGGCTCTGGGCCTCCATGGGACTGAACATCTATTACGTGTTCGTCTCCATCTGGGGCCTGTACCAATGGCGGCGGGACAGCCGCATGCTGGCCGCCGGGGAGGCGGAAGGCGCGCAATCAGCCGATATCCACCTGCGCCGGATTCCGCGGAAGACGCTGTTGGTCAGCGGCCTGGTTTTCATCTTCGGCTCGCTGGCGCTGATCGCCCTGCTGCGACTGCTCCACGACCAGGAATCCGCGATGGATGCCGTCGTGGCGGTCATGAGTGCCATCGGCACCTGGTGGCTGGCCAAATCCTATCCGCAGCAGTGGCTGGTCTGGATTGTGGCCGACACCTTGTCCACGATCCTCTGCCTCTCGGTCGGGATGTACTGGATGGCGCTTCTCTACGTAGCTTATACCGTTTCCGCGGTGTACGGATATTTCCACTGGATCCGGCGGGGAACCTGGATCGAATAAAGCAAAAGAGCTGGCCGGTTTGGTCAGCTCTTTTCTTTTATCGTGCTTGCGGCGGAACGGAACCGGGATCCCTTCCCGGTGCCCGCCGGCCGGTCCCTTCGACGCCGGTCTGGTCGTCGCCCAGGTCGGCGCGGATTTCGTCTGCCACTTTCAGCAGTTCAGCCTCTTTCTCCGGATACAGGCCCATGACGTTGCGTCGCTCCCCGGGATCCTGCCGGAGATTGTACAACTCGGTCTCGGTGACCTCCTTGCGCCCCAGATGGCCGGGCTGGCCGTCCATGCCCGGGGCATAGACTTCATAGGACTGGTAGGTATGCGGGAAGACCATCTTGAACTGCCCGTCCGTCACGGCTTCCAGGGAGTTGGTCCTGAAATAGAAGCAGAGGTATTTGCGGGGAGCCTCCTTTGTCTGTCCGGTCAGGTAAGGGAGGAAGTCCACGCCGTCGATCTTGCGTTTCGGCTGTTGCGCCCCGGTCAGGCTGGCCAGGGTCGGCAGGAAGTCGATGCTGCTGATCAGGTCGTTGCAGATTCCTTCCCGGATATGACCGGGCATGTAGAAGATGCACGGGACCCTCAGACCGCCGTTGAAGGTCGTGGACTTGCCTTCCCGGTAACCGCCCGAGGAGCCGGCATGGTTGCCGTAGTTGCTCCAGGGCCCGTTGTCTGACGTGATGATAATCAACGTGTTTTCAGCGATGCCGAGATCCTCCAGGGTCTGCCTTACGGTACCGATGCTCCAGTCCAGTTCCATCATGACATCGCTGTAGAGGCCCGCCCCGCTCTTGCCCCGGAATTTGTCGGAGACGCCGAGGGGCACGTGCGGCATGGCCTCGGCAAAGTACAGGAAGAAGGGCTTGTCCGCCTTGGCCTGCCGGGTGATATAGTCCACCGCCCGTTCCGTGTACATCGTGGTCAACTGGTCCATGTCGTCATAGGTGTCGATGTACCTGCTGACTTCCAGGCCGTCGTACAGCGGCAGGCGCGGGAACTTCATGGTCGGGTGGTTGGGCCACATGTCGTTGGAGTAGGGAAGTCCGAACCACTCGTCGAAGCCATGGTGCGGCGGCAGGAACATCTCCGCGTCGCCGATGTGCCATTTCCCGATCAGGGCCGTGCTGTAGCCGTTTGCCTGCATGATTTCGCCAATCGTCTCCTCTTCTTCGGCCAGTCCGATGGGGCTGCCGTTCATGGGGGCGCCCGTCAGGCCGATCCGGTTGGAATAGCAGCCGGTGACCAGCGCGGACCGGGATGCGCCGCTGATCGGCTGGGCCGTATAATAATTGGTGAAACGCAGGCCGTCCATGGCCATGCGGTCGACGTTCGGGGTCGTATAGCCGACGGCACCGTTGAAGGAAAAATCGGCGAAACCGCTGTCATCCAGGTAGAACAGGACGATGTTGACGGGTTTTTCCGCATTCTTGTCGAGGGTCAGGAAGGCATCTCCCGGGTTGTGGGATCCGTTTGTGCAGCCGAGGGCCGCGAAACTGCCGATACCGGCGAGCAGGAAAGAAGGACGCATACGTTCAGTCAGTGTGGTACATCTACAAATATAGGAGATTGGCCCGTCAATTCCAATCGGATTTCGTATCTTTGCACCCATGATCAAAGAACAATATCCTTCCAAGTTGCTTGAGGATGCCGTGGAGGCGATCCGGAGCCTGCCGGGCGTGGGAAAACGCAGCGCCTTGCGGCTGGCCCTGCATCTGTTGCGGCAGCCCCAGGAGCACGTCCATCACTTCACGGAGTCCATCAACCGGCTCCGTGACGAGGTCCGTTACTGCAGCAACTGCATGATGATCTCCGACGGGGAGGAGTGTTCGATCTGCCGGGACCACAGCCGCGACCGCCGGACGATCTGCGTGGTGGAGAGCGTGCGGGATGTCATGAGCATCGAGAATACCGGGCAGTACCATGGCCTGTACCATGTGCTGGGCGGCATCATCTCACCGATCAACGGTATCGGACCGTCCGACCTGACGATCCGGGAACTGACGGAGCGGCTGGAGCGCCTGACGGCGGAATCCAGCGATCCGGTCGAGGTCATCCTGGCCCTCAGCGGAGATGTGGAAGGAGAGACGACGGCGTTCTATATCTATCGGCAGATCAGTAAGTTCGGTGTGACTGTCACCTCGCTGGCGCGGGGACTGGGCTTCGGCGACGACCTGGAGTATGCCGATGAATTGACGCTCGGACGGTCGATCACCGGCCGTCAGCCTTTCCACCCGTAGAAACAGAAACGTTTGCACAAGTAACAAAAATGATAGCCATCCTCGCCGCCCTGGTTTTCGCGCTTTCCCTGTGTGCGGATTGTTTCGCCGTTTCGGCCTGTTCCAGCGTGACCCTGCGGGAGATTTCCTGGCGGCGGATCCTGGCGGTCTCCCTGGTTTTTGCGGTGGTTCAATCGGGACTGCTGCTGGCCGGGTGGAGCGTCGGGGACCTGTTTGTCGGTTTTGTCGGCAAGGTGGCGCCGGTGATCGGTTTCCTGCTGCTGGCCTATGTGGGCGGTTCGCTGGCGTATGGCGCCTGGCGGGATACCCCGGAAACGCACGACCTCAACGGTCTCCGGAACATATTCCTGGGGGCCGTGGCGACCAGTATCGACGCCTTTGCCGCGGGGATGTCGCTTTCCATGGACCTGGATAGTTTCGGAGACATGTTGCTTAAGTTCGCGGCCGTGTTCCTCGTGACCTTCCTTTCCGTGATTCTGGGAATCAAGGGCGGCAGCCATGCCGGACGCCGCTACGGACGGGCTGCCCGGTGGGTCGGCGCCGTCGTCCTGATCGGCATCGGCATAAACATCCTGGTCAAGGCCTTTTACGGATAAAAATGTCGGATATGTGCTCGAAATACGCCTGCATCTGATTGGATATCCGAAAGTTCTTGTTATCTTTGCAAGCTTGGTTTTCTGTAACCGAAGCACCGTTTACCCCATGTCTGTCTTGCGCAGAGTATGACAGGCTTAGTTATGAACCTTTCCCGGTGACTGGACCGGGAGCTAGATGCCGGGTGAGAGCCCCGGAATGGGAGGAAGAGCCTTATGGTCGACATCTTCTACAGAAACAACGGAATGATCCTGGTTTCCCAGTCGGAAACGGATCTGGCCGGCCTGCGTCTCGAAGACGTGGTATGGATTGATCTTTTCGCTCCGGAAGGAGAGGAGAAGCGGGCGGTTGAAAAGTTCCTCGGTGTTGAAATCCAGAGCCGTGCGACGGCGGAAGAAATTGAAAGTTCCTCCCGTTTCAAGGAGACGGACACCGCCATCTTCGCCAATACCAACTTCCTGATGCCGGGCCCGGAAGAGTACAGCATGGAGGCCGTATCCTTCACGCTGGTCGAAGGCGTGCTCACGACCCTGCGCGACGTTCCGCTGCGCAGTTTCACCGAATTGCAGCGTAAGATGATGGCGATCCCGCGTCTGTTCCCGAACGGATACTGGGTCTTTGTCAGCATCCTGGACCAGCGTGTCGACCTGGACGCGGATATGATCGAGCTCATGTCCAAGGAAATCGCCCAGTACAGCAAGCGGGTCAACCAGAAAGAGGATATTAATGAAGACTTCCTTCTGGATATCAATCAGTTGCAGGAGAATACGATGATTGTCCGAGAGAACATCGTGGACAAGCAGCGCCTGATCACCAACCTGACCAAGAGCGACAAGCTGCCGCCGCAGCTGGATGTCCGGTTCAATGTCCTCCAGCAGGATATCGCCTCCCTGATCAACCACACCAACTTCAGTTTCGAGCGGCTTGAATACCTCCAGGATACGGTCCTGGGTATCATCAACCTCGACCAGAACAACATCATGAAGGTTTTCACCTTCGTCTCCCTGCTGCTGATGCCGCCGACCCTGGTGGCCAGTTTCTACGGGATGAACGTGCATCTTCCGTTTGAAGGCTGGCATTGGGCCTGGCTCGCCATCCTGGGCTTCATGGTCCTGCTGTTCGCTGCGGTTTGGTTTTTCTTCAAGAACCGGAAAATGCTGTAAAATTCTTTGAAATTCAAGCCGGAAGGTGCGGATTTCCAAGTTTTTTTCCTATCTTTGCGCGCTCTTTTGACCGGGAGTGCGTTTTGTTTTTCCGGCCGGAGCACAAAAAATATTGTTACACCACTAGTTTTTTATCAAAAATTATGGAAGAAGAACTCAAAAACGTAGCAGCGGAAGCTGCTGAAAAAGAAACCAGGAAAGCTGTCAATGCTTCCGTGGCTCCTGAGGAATTCGACTGGGATTCCTTCGAGAGCGGTGCGGACATCTACGGCGCCGAAGACCGTGAGAAGATCGCGGCCGCTTACGACCAGACCCTCTCCAAGGTGAATGAGGCCGAGGTCGTCGAAGGTACCGTCTCCGCCATCAACAAGAGAGAGGTGCTCGTGAACATCGGTTACAAGAGCGAAGGCGTCATCCCCGCTCCCGAGTTCCGTTACAACCCGGACCTGAAGGTCGGTGACAAGGTCGAGGTCTATGTCGAGTCCACCGAGGACCGCAAGGGCCAGCTCATCCTCTCCCACAAGAAAGCCCGCCAGCTCCGTTCCTGGGATATGGTTAACGCCGCGTTCGAGAACAACGAGGTCGTCAAGGGTTATGTCAAGACCCGCACCAAGGGCGGTATGATCGTCGATGTCTTCGGCATCGAGGCCTTCCTCCCGGGTTCCCAGATCGACATCAAGCCGATCCGCGACTACGATGCCTATGTCGACCAGAACATGGACTTCAAGATCGTCAAGATCAACCAGGAGTTCCGCAACGTCGTCGTTTCCCACAAGGCGCTCCTCGAGGCTGAACTCGAGAAGCAGAAGAGCGAAATCATCGGCAAGCTCGAGAAGGGCCAGGTCCTCGAGGGCACCGTCAAGAACATCACCAACTACGGCGTATTCGTCGATCTCGGCGGCGTGGACGGTCTGATCCACATCACCGACCTCAGCTGGGGCCGTATCAACAACCCTGAGGAGATCGTCTCCCTCGATGAGAAGATCAAGGTCGTCGTCCTCGACTTCAACGAGCAGCAGAAGCGCATCGCCCTCGGTCTGAAGCAGCTGACCCCCCACCCGTGGGACAGCCTCGATCCGGACCTGAAGGTCGGTGACAAGGTGAAAGGCAAGGTCGTGCTCATCGCCGACTACGGCGCCTTCGTCGAGATCATGCCGGGTGTCGAAGGCCTGATCCATGTTTCCGAAATGAGCTGGTCCCCGCGCCTGCGCATCGCCCAGGACTTCCTGAAGGTCGGCGACGAGGTCGAAGCCCAGATCCTTTCCCTCGACCGCGAGGCCCGCAAGATGTCCCTCGGCCTGAAGCAGCTCGTTGCCAATCCTTGGGAGAACATCCGCGACCGCTACCCGGTCGGCTCCAAGCACACCGCCACCGTCCGTAACATCACCACCTTCGGCGTCTTCGCCGAGCTGGAAGACGGCATCGAAGGTCTTGTCCACATCAGCGACCTGAGCTGGGAGAAGATCAAGCATCCGTCCGAGATGGTCCAGCCGGGCGACAAGCTCGACGTCGTCATCCTCGACTTCGATGAGGCCAACCACAAGCTCAGCCTCGGTCACAAGCAGCTCCTCCCGAACCCGTGGGATCAGCTCGAGGCCAAGCACCCGGTCGGCAGCGTTGTCAACGGTACGGTTGCCGCTACCACTGACAAGGGTGCCACCATCACCCTCGAGGACGGTACCGAGGCCTTCTGCTTCAACCGCGACCTCGTCCGTGAGGACGGCAAGACCGCTGTTGTCGGCGAGACCCTCCCGTTCAAGGTGATCGAACTCCGCCGCAGCACCCGCCGCGTCCTGGTGTCCCACCTCCGCACCTACTCCGAGGCCAAGGCCGCCCAGGTGGCTACCGAGGCTGACAACACCAAGAAGGCCATCAAGAAGGTGAACAACACCATCGAGAAGACCACCCTCGGTGACATCTCCGAGCTGGCTGCGCTCAAGGACAAACTCGAGAAAGGTGAGTAATCCATGAATTTCACGCTGAAGATAATGGGCACGGCTTCGGCCATGCCCGTTGTCGGAAGGTTTCAGAGCGCCCACGTACTGGAAGTACACGGGCGCTCTTTCCTTATCGACAGCGGGGAGGGCGTCCAGAGCCAACTCAAGCGGCACGGGATCTCCCTGATGCGGCTGGATTCGATTTTCATTTCGCACATCCATGGTGACCATGTCTTCGGCCTGTTCGGCCTGCTGTCCACCATCGGGATGCTGGGGCGGACGGCACCGCTGAATCTCTATGGCCCGGCGAACCTGGGCCCGATCCTGAAATTCTTCCTGTCTTTCTATGGAGACGGACTGGCCTTCGAGGTCCGCTTCACGCCCCTGAAGATGAAGGGACCGGAAGTAATCTACCAGACGAAAAACGTCGAAGTGCTGGCCTTCCCGCTGAATCACGGGATCGAGACCTTCGGCTACCTTTTCCGGGAAAAGCAGCCGCCCTACAATGTCCGCAAAGAGGCGATCGAGCGTTACGGCCTCTCGCGGACGGAGATCGGGACCCTGAAAAGGGGCGAGGATGTCCTGCGACCGGACGGGACCGTCATCCCGCTTTCCGATGCCGCCTATCTGCCCTATGTGCCACGCAGTTATGCCTACGTGAGCGATACGGCCCCTTTCCCGGAACTGCCGGAATGGGTCCGGGGTGTGGACCTGCTCTATCATGAAGCGACCTATCTGCAGGAATTGGAAGACCAGGCGGCCCTTCGGCATCATTCCACAACCTTGCAGGCGGCCCGCTGCGCCCTGGAAGCGGGGGCCGGCAAACTGATCATCGGCCATTACTCTTCCCGTTGCAAGGAATCCGCTTCGTATGAGACGGAGTGCCGGACGCTTTTCCCCGAAACGTATGCAGCGCAGGATGGCGATGTCTTCGACCTGCCGTTGGTAAAACTGCAATAATTTCGTAACTTGCGTCGATAACAGACAGTCGCATGTTATGAAAAAACTCGTTTTCTGTTTCCTGCTCGCCGCCGCAATGCTTTCGCTGCCTTCCGGCGATCCTGGGAAAACGCCTCAGGAACAATATATCGCCCGTTACAGTGCCATGGCGGTCAGCGAGATGTACCGGACCGGCGTACCGGCCAGCATCACCCTGGCCCAGGGCCTGCTGGAATCCCGTTACGGGCTTTCCCCGCTGGCGGCCGAAGGCAACAACCATTTCGGCATCAAGTGCCACGATTGGAAGGGAAAGACCATGAAACAGGACGACGACCGGCGGAACGAATGTTTCCGGGTCTATGGCAATGCCGAAGAAAGTTTCCAGGACCATTCCGATTTCCTGCGGTACCGCGACCGCTACAAGTTCCTGTTCGATTACGAGGTCACCGACTACAAGGCCTGGGCCTATGGCCTGAGAAAGGCCGGCTATGCGACCGATCCCTCCTATCCTGCCAAACTGATCAAACTGATTGAAGATTACGACCTTTCCGCCTATGACAAGATGAGTGTCAAAGATGCGGAAAAGACGCTTGAGGTCGTCCAGGCCCCCTCCTCCTCCGAAGGCAAGAAAGCAGCCAAGGTGAAAAAAGCGAGGGTGAAGAAGAACAAAAAAGCGGCGGCTGCCGTACCCGAAGACTTCATCGACGATACCCAGACCGTGATTCCGGAGTCGCCCCTCCATTTGGAGGAAGCTTCCAAGTTCGTCCCGGGGAAAGGGGAGTCTTTCCGTTTCTCCCTGTCCCGGCAGATGTATTCCAAAAACGGAGTCCCGTTCATCTATACGGTCGAGGGTGAGACCGTGTCTTCGATTGCCGAGTCCAACAATCTGTTCGTCAAGGAAGTGCTGAAGTTCAACGATATGGAGATGGTCGAGAAACTCGCTCCCGGCACCGTGATCTATCTTCAGGCGAAAAAATCCCAGTCCGTCAAGGGACTTGACAAATACATCGTAGACAAAGACGGCGAGCAGCTCCGGGATATCGCCCAGCGTTTCGCCATCAAGCTGGAATCCCTGGAAAAGATGAACGGCCTTTCCCGGACGGATGTCCTCCGGGAGGGCGATACCGTAATCCTGCGGGGTGAAAGCCTGGGCAGCAGGGTCAAAGGGAAAGTCGGCGGACTCTTCGGCAAGAAAAACAAGAAAGCATGACCTCCAAGAAGAAAACCCTTCTGCTCATCGTCCTGTGCCTCCTGCTCGTGGGCACACTGGCCGCCCGCAAGGCCTGGACGTTTTATTATGACCGCAAGGTCCCGAATTTCAGCGAAACGAAGGAATTGTACGTGTATCCCGGAACCCGTGCCGAGGAACTGGCCCGTTATATCCTGGACAGCTGCCGGGTCCGCAGCGCTGTCAGTTTCCGCCGGGCGTTCAATGAGGCTTTTGCCGGGGTGGACCCCAAGCCGGGACACTATACGGTAACCGCCGGGAATACCAGCATGTACGTGGCCCGGATGCTTTCGCGCGGCTGGCAGACCCCGGTCAAACTGGTCCTGTCCGGTACCATGCGGCAGCAGGGAGCGATTGCCCGGAAGATCTCCAACCAGATGATGCTGGATTCGCTGGACGTGATCCGCGCCCTGCGAGATTCGGCGCTCCTCGCCGGCTATGGGTTTACACGGGAGGATGTGTTCGGCTTGTTTGTGCCGGATACCTATGAAGTCTATTGGACGGCGTCCATGAAGGATATCCTGGACCGGCAGAAAGAAGCCTATGATGCTTTCTGGACGGATGCCAACAAAGAGAAAGCCCGGCTCCTCGGGCTCTCGCAGAAAGAGGTTTCCGTGCTGGCTTCCATCGTCGGGGGAGAGACCAATTATGAGCCTGAGATGCCGACCATTGCGGGCGTATACCTCAACCGCCTTCGCATCGGGATGCCGCTCCAAGCCGATCCTACCGTAGCGTATTGTTTTGATTATCAGATTACCCGGGTGCTGAAGAGACATCTCGAGGTGGATTCTCCTTTCAATACCTACAAACATGCGGGCCTGCCGCCGGCTCCGATTGCCGTGCCTTCCCGTGCCTGCCTGCATGCCGTGCTTAATCCGGACCGGCGGGCCTATTTCTATTTCTGCGCCAGTCCGGAGTTCGACGGGACGCATCGTTTTGCCGCGACCCTGACCGAGCACAACCGCAATGCGGCTGCCTACCAGCGTGCGCTGACCCTGCGGCAGCGCAACGCCCGTTAGGAACGGCTGACTTTCAGAACGTTTTTCTGGTTCCTCAGTTGGGAGACGACTTTGTCGAGCTCCATGTTCGACGGTACGGATATCTTCATGACGATGTCGTAGGTACCGGAACGCGGATTCTCCGAGACATTGAATGAGCGCAGGGATGTCTTGAAGGAATTCATGACATCCATGATCTGGTTGATGACCCAGGATTCCATGGCGGCGGATACCCGCAGGGTCGCCTGGAACGACCCGCCGGCGGGATGCTGGGCCCAGCGGACCTTCTGGATCCGATACGGATACAGCTCAATCAGCCGGGCGGCGTTCGGGCAGGAAATCCGATGGATCTTGATGCCGCCTTCCCGGGTCACGAACCCGAATACATCGTCTCCGAAGACGGGGTTGCAGCAACGGGCCATCTTGTAGTCCAGGCCTTTGACATGGGCCGAATCCAGGACCAGCATGTCTCCGTCCGCCTCGTCATCTTCCGCTTTCCACCGGGCTTTCGCCGCCTCCGCTTCACGGGCCGCCTCGAGGGCTTCCGCCGCCCGGGCGTCCGCTTCGAGGATGAAGTTTTTAATGACATTGATATCCAGCGTCCCGGCGCCGATGGCGGCATACATCTCTTTGATGGAGGGGAAGCGGTTTTTCTTCATGAATTCCCCGACCATGTCGTCCGGGAACTCCAGTTTCCAGTTCTTCAACCTCCTCTGCAGCAGCTCTTTGCCTTCTGTCGCCTGCTGATGTTCTGCTTCATGCAGGACCTGGCGGATCTTGCCGCGAGCCTTGGAAGAGACCACGAAATTCAGCCAGTCCTGGGAAGGCTTCTGGTTCTTTCCCGTCAGGATTTCGACGACATCTCCGGTCTGGAGCTTGTGCTTGATCGGGACCGCTTTCCCGCAAACCTTTCCGCCCGTACAACGCAAACCGATGTTGGAATGGATGTTGAAGGCGAAATCGAGGACGGAGGACCCTGCGGGCAGGATGCGGAGCTCCCCGGACGGGGTGAAAACGAAGATCTCCCGGCTGGGCGGTTCCGGCAGGTCTTCGGAATTGGCTTCCGAGGGATGCTCGAGGGCATAGCGTACGGAGGTCAGCCATTTGTCCATGGCGGCTTCATGCTGGATCCCTTTGTAGGACCAGTGTGCGGCATTCCCGTTTTCCGCTTCATCGTCCATCCGCTTGGTCCGGATCTGGACCTCGACATAGGCCCCATGCCGGTTCTTGACGGTGATGTGCAGACATTCGTATCCGTTCGCCTTCGGCTGGGTCAGCCAGTCGCGCAGGCGGTTGGTGTCGGATTCGTATTCTTCTGTAACGTAGGAATATACATCCCAGCAAAGCTTGAGCTCGGTGGCGTGGTCCGCTCCGTCGCAATCGATGATGAACCGGATGGCGAAAACATCGTAGACCCCCTCGAAGGGGACCTTCTGTTTCACCATTTTCCGGTAGATGGACCAGGCTGCCTTGGTGCGGATCTTCAGTTTGTAATGGATCCCGGCGTCGGAGAGACGTTTCTTCAGCGGCTCGATGAATTCCTCCATGAGCTGTTCCCGGTCCCGTTGCGTCGCCTTGAGTTTGTTGGTGATGGCCCTGTATTGCTCCGGTTCGGCGAAACGGAAATAGATGTCTTCCATCTCCGCCTTGATGTTGTACAGGCCCAGCTGATGGGCGAGCGGGATGTAGAGCATCAGGGTCTCCAGGATCTTGCGCTCGCGGGAAAGCTTCGGGAACATCGCAAGGTTCCGCATGACTTCCAGCCGGTCTGCGATCTTGAGGACGGTCACGCGCGGGTCCGTGGAGTATTGGACGATGAGGCGTTTGTAGTTCTCCGCTTCGAGACGGGTATCCTTCGGTTTGATGGTGGAAATCTTGTTGAGGCCGTCTACCATGAGCCGGATCTCCTCGGGGAAACCCAGCAGGGCGACGGAGAACTCCGGGTGCATCCGGGTCGCCTCGTGCAGGAACACGGCCGCAACGCAGGCCGCCGGCAAGCCGATCTCGTCCGAGACGATCAGCGCTACGTTCTGCGGATGTCCGATAAAGGGTGTCCCGTCAAACCTGACGTCTTCGGCGAGTACTTTCTCGGCTATAGTATATGCCTGTCTGACAAGGCTTTGAGAGGCTTCGTCGAAGTGGGGAAACTTCTGTGCTATCCAATCCATAAAGTCCGTCGTTTGCCCAAAGTTAGCAAACAATTTCGGACTTGCCAAATGCTCAGTCTTTCCAGACTTTCAGGTATTCCTGGAGAGCCCACATCTCATCCCGCCAGCGGGCGGCGGCAGTGAAGTCCAGTTCCGCGGCAGCTTTCTGCATCTTGCGTTTGGCCTCGGCGGCGGATTTCTCCACCTGGTCGCGGGACATGGAACGGATGACCGGATCCTGCAGCACGGCGGCCAGGTCGGCCTGCAGGTAGCCGTCGACGTAGGCGGAATTGGTCTGCCGTTTGGAATCGTGGCCGAGTCCGACGGAGATATGTCCCTTCCCCAGTTCGGTCGGACTCGGGATATAAGTCGGATCGTCATAGGAATTGGCGGCGCTGACCCGGCCGGTCTCCCCGCCGAGCTCGCTGAGCAGGATGTTGTGCTTGGTTTCGACCTGGGTCGGGACAATGTTGTTCAGCTTGTTGTATTCCATTTGCTTGGACCGCCGCCGGTCGGTCTCGTAGATGGTCTCCTGCATCGACTGGGTGATGGTGTCGGCATACATGATGACGAGTCCGTGGACGTTGCGCGCGGCGCGTCCCGCGGTCTGGGTCAGGGAACGGCCGGAGCGGAGGAAACCCTCCTTGTCGGCATCCAGGATGGCTACCAGCGAAACCGCTGGGATATCCAGGCCCTCACGCAGCAGGTTGACGCCGATCAGTACGTCGAAAAGGCCGTTCTTGAAATCCTCGATGATTTCCACGCGCTCGGTTGTATCGACGTCGGAGTGGATATACCGGCAACGGACGCCGACCCGCTCGAAATAACTGTTCAACTCCTCGGCCATCCGTTTGGTCAGGGTCGTGACGAGGATACGTTCGTCCACTTCGGCCCGTTTGCGGATCTCTTCCAGCAGGTCGTCCACCTGGTTCTTGGTCGGCCGGACTTCGATCGGCGGGTCCAGCAGGCCGGTCGGCCGGACCACCTGCTCCACGACAAGTCCTTCAGACTTACGGAGTTCATAGTCGGCCGGCGTCGCACTGACGTAGACGGTCTGCCCTGTGATCGCCTCGAACTCTTCGAAGGTACAAGGCCGGTTGTCGGCGGCTGCCGGGAGGCGGAAACCATATTCGATCAGGACGGACTTGCGGGAGTGGTCGCCGCCGTACATGGCCCGGATCTGCGGGAGCGTGACATGGCTCTCGTCGATGAAGGTGATAAAGTCCTTCGGGAAATAATCGACCAGGCAGAACGGCCGCTGACCGGCCTGGCGGCCGTCCAGGTACCGGGAATAATTCTCGATGCCCGGACAGTAGCCCATCTCCTTGATCATCTCCAGGTCGTATTCGACCCGTTGCTTCAACCGCTTGGCTTCCAGCGTCTTTCCGATACTTTCAAAATACTCTGTCTGCCGGACCAGGTCGTCCTGGATCAGGCTGACGGCGCGCATGCTTTGCTCCTTGGTCGTGACGAAGTTCTTGGCCGGATAGATCGGCACCTCGGTCAGGTCTTCGATAATGGCGCCGGTCACCGGTTCGATCAGGGCAATCCGGTCCACCTCGTCTCCGAAGAACTCGATCCGGACGGCTTCGTCCGCTCCGCCGAGGAATACGTCGACCGTATCGCCGCGCACCCGGAATGTACCGCGCTTGAAGTCGGTTTCGGTACGGCTGTACAAGGCGTCGACCAGGTGGTAGAGCAACCGGGTCATGCTGCGCTGCTCTCCTTTCCGGACCGTAACGGTCTGGGTATGGAAGTCTTCCGGATTGCCGATGCCATAGAGGCAGGATACACTGGAAATGACGATCACATCCCGGCGGCCGGACATCAGGGCCGAAGCGGCGCTCAGGCGGAGTTTGTCAATCTGGTCGTTGATACTCAGGTCTTTTTCTATATACGTATCCGTCGACGGGATGTAGGCCTCCGGCTGGTAGTAATCATAATAGGAAACGAAATACTCGACGGCATTGTGCGGGAAAAAAGCCTTGAACTCGCCATAGAGCTGCGCGGCGAGGGTCTTGTTGTGGCTCAGGATCAGCGCCGGGCGTTGCAGTTTTTCGATGACATTGGCCATGGTGAACGTCTTGCCGGAGCCTGTCACGCCCAGCAGGGTGACGGCGTCCACGCCCTCCCGGAGGGCGGAACAGAGACCGTCGATGGCTGCCGGCTGGTCACCGGCGGGTTTGTATGCGGATTCAAGCTTGAATTTCATGCGGTTATTATCTTTCCAAGACAAAGATACGCCATTTCTGACAATTCCGTCTCCCGCTGGACATGAGAAAAAGGAAATAATCTGCAATTGTTTTGCATTTCTCAAAGATTTACTATATTTGCATATATTTTGGCCTGAAGAAGGCCGGGTTAGTTGTGACTAATTCAATTTAATTTTATATTATTTTAACATGAAAGGTATCAAATTTATTCTTGGAACTCTTGCAGTAGCAGGACTCCTCGGATTCTCCTTCACCGCCAGCGCGCAGGAGAATGGCAACCGTGACGAGAATGGCAACATTGTCCGCGGTTCTTATGAGACCAACGGCTTCTGGGACAACTGGTTCATCGGCCTCGGCGCTGGTGCCAACACCGTTGCCGGCGAGAATGTTAACTTCAAGCCTTTCGGCGGCCTCGCCGTTGATGTCAACCTTGGTAAGTGGTTCACTCCGACCGTGGGTGCCCGTATCGGTTACAAGGGTCTGAAGAACTCCTTCGAGCTCAAGGACAACAACGTCCTCAAGGCTGGCTTCAAGGATGAGTACAACCAGCACCTGTTCCACGCTGACTTCCTCTGGAACCTCTCCAACAGCTTCAGCGGCTACAAGGAGACCCGTTTCTGGGACATCATCCCTTACGCCCAGTTCGTCGGCCTCGCCAACTTCAGGAACAAGGCTGATGACTCGAACAACTTCGAGTATGCTGCCGGTGCCGGTATCCTCAACGACTTCCGCCTTGGCAACCATGTCGACCTCTATCTCGACCTCGCTGCCGACGTTGCCCGTCGTGAGTCCCTCGGTATCCCTGGTGACAAGATCTACACCTTCCTCCCGAGCCTGACCGCCGGTTTGATCTTCAACCTCGGCCGCACCAACTTCGACCGTCACACCTCCATCACTCCGGTCGTCGTTCCGCTTCCGTTCACCACCGACCAGTACAACGCCCTCAAGAACCGTGTTGCTGAGCTCGAGAAAGAGAACGCTGCTCTCAAGGATGAGATCAACGCCCTCAAGAACGCCAAGCCGGACACCGTGTATGTTGGCAAGGAGAGCGAAGTCGAGCCTGTTGCCCGCACGTTCTTCGACCTGAACAGCAGCAAACTTTCCGCTCGTGAGAAGGCCCACCTCGACTACTTCGCCAGCCAGGTGATCGCCAACACCGACAAGAACTACACCATCAAGGGTTATGCTGATTCCGCTACCGGCTCCGCCGCTACCAACGATCGCATCTCCCAGGCCCGTGCCGACGCGGTTAAGGATTACCTCGTCAAGAACTGCGGTGTCGATGCTTCCCGTCTCGAGGCTGTTGGCCAGGGTGGTACCGACCAGTTCTCCAAGCCGATCGCTAACAACCGTACCGTTGTCATCGAGTAATTCGGTCAGGACAAACTTACAAAGCGTCTCTTCGGAGACGCTTTTTTTGTGCCTTCCAGTCTACATTCCAGACTGAGGCTAGGGAGTCGAATCAATCTGACTAAACAGAGTAGACAGGGCCATTCTACTCGATATCCGAGAAGGTTGGCTTGATAAGAGAATAGCCTGGGTTTGATTGTCTGCCAGGTAGGAATGAGTCGGGCGATACTCAGCCGCAGCAGACAAGTTCTCCGCCTCCGCGGAGGACGCAGGATGCGAGAATGGACTGAGCCCGGCTCCTTCCTGCTTGGTAAGACCAGGCTTGGTAAGACCAGGCATGGTAAGGCCAGGCATGGCAAGACTAGGCTGGGCTAGTCATGGAGGGAAAGGATAAAAAAGCCGGTCCCGTAATCTACAGGGACCGGCTTGATATGAAATAGAAGTCCGTTTAACGACGCTTCTTGCCGTGACGGGATTTCTTCTTGTTGCGGGAGATGATCACCGCGCAGATGGCCGCGGCCAGCAGGGCGCCGATCAGGATGTACGTGAATGCGCTGGCATTGTCGCCCTTGATGCGGGACCACATTTCGATCAGCTTAGGGGTATTCTCACCCCAGTCATGTTCCTGCGTGGAACGCTCGATATCCGCTTTCGCCGGGTAGAGAACCGGATTGGCGCACACGGAGTCCGCCTGCGGACCGAAGAAGTAGGACAGGTCGATCGGCTCGAATTCCTCATCCGTGAAGGCTTCCATCACCTCCGGAGCTCCGCTGACGGAGACATAACCAGTGACCTCCACGTTGCGGATGACGATATCCGGACGGCTCATGAAGTTGATCCAGTATTTGGCAGCCTTGACATTCTGGGCGAATTTCGGGATGACCCAGCCGTCAAACCAGACGGTGAATCCTTCCTTCGGGAGGGTGTACCGCAGGTCAACGCCCACTTCCTTGGCTTCTTCGATTGCCCATACGCCGTCTCCGCTCCAGTTCAGGCTGACCCAAGCCTGCTCCTGGACCATCTGGTCCTTTCCGAAATCGGCTTCCCAGCCGGCGACCAGTTCCTTGACTTCCTTCATGTAAGCCTCCACGGCGGCGATATCTGCGTCGGAAGTGTAATTCATCAGTTTGTCCAGGGTATATTTCCCTTCGGCGATATCCTTCTCCTTGAGTTTCAGGATGATCTGGGAATAGACGTCACGGGCGGAATCCTTGATCAGGATCCGGTTCGCGAATTTCGGGTTGCGGATGACCTCCCAGGTCGCGGCCTCTTCCTCGGTGACATACTTGGCGTTGTACAGGATGCCGGTGGTTCCCCACATATAACCCACGGAATAGTCGTTGGCATTCTTGCCGCCGCCCTGGATCTTGTTGAAGCACTCCCGGATATAAGGGGAAAGGTTCTCGTCGATGTAGTTCGGCGTCTGGCCGAAATCCCGGTCGATCGGAAGCAGGAGGTCATTCTGGAGCATGCGCTCGATGATATAGTCGGACGGGCACACGACATCATAGTCTTCATGTCCCTTCTCGATTTTCGAAAGCATCGTCTCGTTGATATCGAAGGTCTGGTAGATTACGTGGACCTTTTCTCCGGTCTGTTCTTCGTACCACTGCTCGAATTCGGGGATCACCGCTTCGTCGATGTAGTCGGACCAGTTGTAGACCTTGAGGATCTGGCTCCGGTCTTCGGAGCAGCCCAGCAGCACGGCCGCGGCGGCCAGCAAGGTAAGGATTCTTTTCATTTATTCGGTTTTTTTGTTGTTCAGACGGTCCTGGCGGACATTGATGATGACCAGCAGGATCAGGATGATGAGGAAGATCAGGGTCATCAGCGGACGCAACTCCGGCGTAAGGCCGCCTTTGCGGGCATCCGTATAAATATAGGTGGAAAGGGTCTCGAGGCCGATGGTGCCGCGGGTGAAGAAGGTCACGGCGAAGTCGTCCAGCGACATCGTGAACGCGAGGATGAATCCGGAGACCATGCCGGGCTTGAGCTGCGGGATGAGCACCTTCCAGAGCGCCTGCGTGGGCGTGGCGCCGAGGTCCATGGCTGCTTCGTAGATGTTGGGATTCATCTGC
>ONQC01000031.1 GCA_900319855.1 uncultured Bacteroidales bacterium | reverse complement strand
TAATAGATTCAATGTCCAAAAGATTTATCTTTGAAAAACAAATATCTAACCGATCTCTATACTGCTCCAGTCTATAAGTCGGCTCTCGAAGATCTGCTCCGCATATTTCTTGTGGCATTCCTCCGCCACCATGACTTGGATGTCCATTTGTATTTATATTCGTTTTACGGGGCAAATATATGCATAAATTTGAATATTCAAAAGAAAATCGGTGGAATATTGCGTATAACTATACGAAAAGGGCCTCTGAATCGTTCCAGAGGCCCTTCGGTGTCTTTCCGGGTAACGGCGGGTGGCTTACAGATAGTCGTCGAAATACATCGTGACCTTGTCCATCAGGTGGATACGCCGGTATCCGCGGACATTGTGCGGATCGACCGGATACGGGAAGTAATCCAGCTGGACTTCCTCGTCGATGCACTTCTGTACGAAGTTGAGGCTGTGCTGCCAGACGACGGTGTCGTCGATGGCGCCCTGGCAGATGAGCAGTTTGCCTTTGAGATTCTTCGCTTTATTGATGAGGCTGGTCTCGGCGAAACCGTCAGGATTCGTTTCCGGATTGTCCATATAACGTTCGCCGTACATGACCTCGTACCATTTCCAGTCGATGACCGGTCCGCCGGCGACGCCGACCTTGAAGGTGTCCGGATAGGTCGTCATCAGGCTGATGGTCATGAAACCGCCGTAGCTCCATCCATGGACGCCGATCCGGTCCGCATCGACGTAGGGGAGGGATTTGAGCATCTTGATGCCTTCCATCTGGTCCGCCATTTCGGCGACGCCGCAGCGGCGGTTGATGGCTTTCTCGAAGGCCGCGCCCCGGTTGGACGTGCCGCGGTTGTCCTGGACATAGACCAGGTAACCTTTCTGGGCCATGAGCATTTCCCACATGCGGACCCCGCCCAGCCAGGTATCCTGGACCATCTGGGAATGCGGGCCGCCGTAGACATAGACGATGACCGGGTATTTCTTGGAGGGATCGAAGTTCAGGGGCTTGAACAGCCGGTAGTAATTGTCGAACCGGCCATCGGCGCTCTTGACCGTTCCCAGGTCCACCTCGCAGGAGGCGTAGCCCTTCAGCGGGTCGGCGGCTTCGGCGAGGATTTCAGAAGTCTTGCCGTCGGTGCTGCGGACCAGGGTGACGTTGGGCGTGTTGAAGTTGGTGTAACTGTCCAGGAACCAGGTCTTGTCCTCGTTGAGGCTGACCGTGTGCCAACCCCGCTCCGGGGTCAGGGCCACCGGTTTGCTGAATTTGGCCTTCTGCAGGGTATTCTTCTTCGGAAGGGTCAGGTCGATGCGGTAGAGGTGGTTCTCGACGGGGGAAACCTCAGCGGAGGTGTAAAACACGGATTTTCCGTTATTCGCGACGTATTCCACATCGGCGTCGACGGCTGTGAGCCGGCGCAGGGTGCCGAGGGTGTCAACCAGGTAGAGATTGCGGAAACCATCCCGGTTGTCGGTCCGGTAGAGGAAGAGGTCCGTGCGGCCTTCCAGGAAATGGATATGGTCCAGCGGCTCGACCCAGGCGTCGTTCTCTTCGGTCAGCAGGGTGCGGATATAGGCGCCGGTGGCGGCGGAATACTGGTTGAGATGGACGTGATGCTGCGCGCGGTCGACGACCTGGATATAAACATATCGGTCGTCCGGAGACCAGGAAATGTTGGTCAGATAGCGTTCTTCACTGAAATCGGTGACGTCCATATAGACGGTCCTGGCGGTTTCAAGGTCATAGACGCCGAGGGTGATGTGCTCGGAGGCCATCCCGTTCATGGGGTAACGGAGTTCCTTCAGGGTGCCGGTGCGGGTGGTGATGTCCAGCAGCGGGAAAAGGGTGACCCGGCTTTCATCCTTGCGGTAGAAAGCCAGTTTGTTGCGGCTGGGTGACCAGTAGATGCCTTCGCCGATGCCCATTTCGTTGCGGCTGACGCTTTCGCCATAGGCGATGCCGGGTCCTTCGGAAACCGCGATGGCGACGTCGCGGCCGCCCTGGTGGATGTAGAGACTGCCGTCACGGCTGAACGCGGAGGTGGCGTTCCCGAGGATGGGTCGCTGCGGTGCCGCGGCGGGTGCGGGTTCCCCTTCCTGCGGCCGGGCCTGGGTGAGTTTCCCGTTTTGGATGCGCTGGACCAGCGTCTGTCCGTCCCGGTTGAACCGGAAGGCGTCATTGGCATCCCAGCGGGCGCCGGCACCGCGGGCATAGCCTACGCCGCGGTAGATGGCTTCTTCCATGGTCAGGATCTTGCCGGACGGGTCGCCGGCGGGATGGATGTCGTATACGCCCGGCTGGGCATAAACGGCAAGGCCTGCCAGGAGCAGGCCTGCGGTCAGCAGTCTTTTCATGTTATTTCGCATCTGAAACTGAAATGATCTTGTCTACCACATGCTTCTGCATGCCGCGCCAGGGCAGGGCGCCGAGGTATTCCTTGTAATGGACTTCCACGATCTTGCCGCTGCAGCGCATCAGGGAGTCGGCGACGGTCTTGTTCTCGCAGGAGAAATCAAAGACATAGGACCCCATGGTGGAGTCGACCATGCCGCCGTTGACACCGCCGCGGAAACCGGCCTGGATGATGCGTCCTTCGTAGGTCTTGAAGACGTATCCCTTGAGGGTGAATTGGTTAAGTTCTCCCGCCTTGACCCCGTCCCCAAAGACGAAATAGAAGCGGACATAACAGAAGATGGCCAGGGCCACCACGACGACAAGGGAAACGATGCCGATAACCTTTCCTTTCATTGCCATATTTCTATAAAATTAAGGACGGCAGGACTGGCCTGCCGGTACAAAGATAACAAAAAAAACAGACTTCGGTGGAAGTCTGTCAAGGAGTACTGGGTAGGAGAATCGAACTCCTATTGCGAGATTGAGAATCTCGAGTACTAACCGTTATACGAACCCAGCATGTATCGGGATTGCAAAGGTACGACAAAAATCCGAACTTCCAAATTTTTCGACCGATTTCCGGGAAAATAATCGTACATTTGTATTCCATCAAGAATAGCAACCGATTAAGATATGACCCTTATCAAATCCATTTCCGGTATCCGCGGCACCATCGGTGGCGCACCGGGCGAGTCCCTGACCCCGATCGACATTGTCAAATTTACCTATGCCTATGCGGCCAAGCTGCGGGATCGCCTGCCCAAACCGGAAGGCGAACGCTACAAAGTCGTTGTCGGCAAGGATGCCCGTCTCTCGGGTGAAATGGTTGAGAATCTGGTCGTTGGAACGCTGGTCTCCTGCGGCGTCGATGTCGTCAGGGCCGGCTATGCCTCGACGCCGACGACGGAAATGGCCGTGACGTTTGCCAAGGCCGATGGCGGTATCATCCTGACCGCCTCCCACAATCCGCGCCAGTGGAATGCCCTCAAATTGCTCAACGAATACGGAGAGTTCCTGAATGCGGCCGAAGGCCAGGCCATCCTGGACTGCGCCGCGCAGGAGAATTTCGATTTCAGCGGCGTGGATGAACTGGGCCATGTCGAGGACCATGATTTCACGGACGAGCATATCCAGGCGGTCATCGACCTGAAGGCCGTGGATGAGGAAGCCATCCGGGATGCCCATTTCAAGGTGGTCCTGGATCCGGTGAATTCGGTCGGCGCCATCATCATGCCCCGTCTGCTTGAGCGGCTGGGTGTGGAATGCATCCTGATCAACGGGACGCCGGACGGGAATTTCGCCCACAACCCGGAACCGCTGCCGAAGAACCTGGTTGAACTCAGTGAGACGGTTGTCCGGGAGCATGCCGACCTCGGCATCTCCGTTGATCCCGATGTGGACCGTCTGGCATTCATCTGTGAGAACGGGGAGCCTTTCGTGGAAGAATACACGCTCGTCAGCGTTGCCGAATACCTCTTCGCAAAGGCTGCAAAACTGGCTGAAGTACAGGGCATTTCCCTGGAAGAGGCCACGGCTCCTTACAAACCCGTCGCCGTGTCCAACCTGTCTTCTTCCCGTGCGCTGCGCGATGTCGCCGAGCAGCATGGCGGCCGCTATGAGGCAGCTGCCGTCGGCGAAGTCAATGTTACGACCAAGATGCATGAGCAGATGGCCCTGATCGGCGGAGAAGGCAATGGCGGCGTCATCTACCCGGCCAGCCATTACGGCCGCGATGCCATGGTCGGCGTCGGCCTCTTCCTCAGCAACCTAGCCTACCGCGGCCTGACGGTGTCCGAACTGAAGAAGACCTATCCGCAGTACCATATCGCCAAGAACAAGATCGAACTTTCCGACAAGGCCTTGATTGACAAGATCCTGAACCGGCTGAAAGAGCTGTATGCCAACGAGGATGTCAACACGATCGACGGCGTGAAGATCAGTTTCGAATCCACGAAGCAGTGGGTCCACCTGCGTAAATCCAATACCGAACCGATCATCCGTATCTATGCCGAGGCCCAGACGCCCGAGGAGGCGGAGGCCCTGGCCAACCAGATCATCGTTGTCGCCAAGTCCATGATCGGATAGATTCTTCACTTCGTTCAGAATGACATCGTAGCCATGTTCTCTTTCCGCACCACACCCCTGGAGGACCAGCTGGACAAGGCCTTGCTCAGCGGCAAGGTCGGCTGTTTCTGCACCCAGAACTGCTGGGATACGGTCAAGGACCGCTATATGTACCAGTTGTTCCAAGACCGGGGCAACCTGGAAGTCGTTTTCAATCCCCGGGATACCGAACTGACCCCGGGTACCAACCATATTGCCTTCGACCTGGAATCGGTCCGGAACCTGACGGCGGTCGTCGTCGAGATCCAGGATGTCGGTTCCCGCTATTTCAACTATACCAAGGACGTTTTCCGGCTGATGGAGATGCTCCGCGACCTGGGAGACGAGGCTCCGTCCCTGTATATCGTCGACCATATGAATCCGGCCGGCCGGGTCGTGGAAGGATCGATCCCGACCGGACCCCAGGAAGAATATGTTCCGAAGGTAGCGCACCGTCACGGCCTGACCCTGGGCGAGTTGTGCAACCTTTACTATACGGAGATCGGCGCCCGTTTCCCGCTCCATGTGATTTCCGCCCTGGCGACCCAGGCCAACATCCAGCTGCTACCGTGGACCATCGCCCCGGCCTCCGATATTCCGGGAATGTTCACTTGTTATATGTACAGCGGGGGAGCGCTCTGGAACAACACCACCATCACCCCGGCTATCGGTACGGCCCGTCCGTATGAGTATTTCGGCGCGCCGTTCATCAAACCACAGATGGAGGCGATCCCGGTTCCGGAGGGCGTGCTGATGCGGACCTGTTCCTTTACCCCGGCCGCCGGCCGGTATGCGGGGGAACGCTGTCAGGGCTACCAGATCATGCTGCTTCCCGGCGCCGAGTACCATTCCCTGCTGCATACGCTGCAGCTGATGCGCTATTTCCTGGGACGCTATTCCCAGTTTGAACTGGAGGAAGGTTTCTTCCGCAAGCTGGCGGATCCGGTCCTGGCGGATTACCTGCGGGGCGAGATCAGTTTCCAGGATGCCCGGGAGCATGTCAAACTGGAAGAGCAGAAGTGGATCCGCAAGGCCAAACGCTTCAGTTTGTATCCGGATCAGCCGGTACGGATGAAATAATCCGCAAATTCTTTGGGTTTGCGGGAAAAAGTCTCTATATTTGCAGGCTTTTTGGCAAGAACTATATAGTAAACCTTAAATAATTACGTAATGAAAAAAGGAATCCATCCCGAAACCTACCGTCTTGTAGCTTTCAAGGATATGTCGAACGACACCGTGTTCGTGACCCGTTCCTGCGCGACCACGAAGGAAACCCTGATGGTGGACGGCGTTGAGTATCCGCTCGTCAAGCTCGAAATCTCCAACACCTCCCATCCGTTCTACACCGGTAAAGTCAAGCTCGTTGACACCGCCGGCCGCGTCGACAAATTCTATCAGCGCTACAAGAACCGTCAGAAGTAATTTGCTTCTTACAGATAGGAAAAAAACTCCCGCACGAAGCCGTGCGGGAGTTTTTTGTTTCAAGGCCCTCACGGGCGCCTTGACGGATTAGACCATCAGGGCGCCGACGAGACCGAGGATCGCGTAAAATTCAGGAAGGGCGGCATAGATCAGGGTGTTGGTGAACACGTTGTGACCCTGGCTGATGCCGACGACACCGTTGGCGCAGACCTGGCCCTGGCGGATGGCGGAGATCAGACAGACGATACCGACGCACAGGCCGATCGCAAAGACGATGAAGCCGTTGGCCTGCGGATCCGAGGTCATCTTGCCGAGCATGAGGAAGAAGGCCACGAAACCATAGATGCCCTGCGTAGCCGGAAGGGCGGACAGGACAAGGTAGTTACCGGAGCCTTCCGGTTTGATTTTCAAGGCGCCTTCCGCCGCATTGCCGACCGTAGTCGTGCCGATGGCGCTTCCGATACCACCCAGGATCAATACCAGACCCAGGCCGAGATAACCAAGTAAAGTACTAAGCATAATAATTGGATTGTTTATTGATTATTGTTTGTTTTCTGTAAAGGGGTATAGTTTCGCGGGCTGGTCTCGTAACCGGAGTTCTTGAAGAATTCCAGGAAGTTGAGTCGCAGCGGGTGGACGAAGGCGCCGAGGGCGCACATCGCCAGGTTGAGGGTATGACCGATGATGACGATCAGGATGAAGCCGACCCATCCGAGGATGCTGGAACCGTCGCCCCGGGCCATCAGGCCGATGGAGTTGAAGGCAAATCCCAGCATGGCGCCGGCCAGGCCCAGTGCGTAAAGACGCAGGTAGCTCAGGACGTCGCCCAGCAGGCCGGTTACCGTATTGTAGGTTTCCCACAGGCCGGAGCCGATGTTCAGCAGGGGATTGCGGTGCAGGTCGTTGAGCAGGAAGATCCCCGCGCCGGACAGGACGCCCAGTACGATGATGATCCATTTCGTGACGGCCTTGTCCAGCACGCCGGTGAGGGCGATGCCGCCGACAATCACGCCGCCGACGATCAGCAGGGTCCATCCCCAGGTGCCGAGCGAATTGGCGAATCCGTTGTTCTTGGTCGTATTGATGGCCTTGACGACCATCGCCAGGCACAGGTGGATAATACCCACGATCAGGGCCAGCACCATGGTGCCGTCATATCCGGCGATCTTGGACGGAAGCATGATCTTCTTCAGGCTGTCCGGGATCCAGCTCACCTCCAGCAGGTCGATGGAGAAGAAGGTATGGAACAGGAAGCCGACGACGGTCGTGCCGATGCCGAGGGTGACCACGAGCGGGGCCATGTCGGCGAAGCCCTTGACCTTCTTCAGCAGGAAACCGACCAGGATCAGCAGGAGTCCGTATCCGCAGTCACCCATGCAGAAGGCGAAGAACAGCAGGAAGAAGACCGCGATGAAAGGCGTCGGGTCGAAGCCGTTGTACTGCGGGCGCCCGTACATGTCCGTCAGGACGGAGAACATGCGGTTGAACCAGTTCTCTTTCAGCTGGATGGGCGGATTGTCCTCTGTCTTGGCCGGAGCCTTGTACCACAGGATGTCCATTCCGTCGAAAGCCTTGGTCAGACGTTCTTCTTCCTGAACCGGAGCGAAACCTTCGAAAAGGGAAATGTAGCCGTCCACGGCAGATTCGGAGCCCTTTCCGGCGAGGTAGATGTCCAGGTCGGCCAGGATGGCTTCCCGACGCTCTTCCATCTCCGGAATCTGCTCTTGCAGGCTGACCAGGTAGCCCTCGATTTCCATCTGCTCCTTCTCGAGCGCATGGATTTCTTTGCGGGTATCGTCTGCCGTGCCCTCCGGTGCGGTGATTTCCTTGACCGGGAAGGAGTAGGAAGGATCATCGCTGACCGTCACGAACCAGACGGTTTTCCCGTCATCGGAGATGACCTGGAGCGGAACCTCTTCGGCCCACGTCTCGTTGAAGGCTTTTTTCGCTACATTATAGTAACGGAGGGTATATCCCAACGCTTCCAGTTCCTTGAGTTTGGAGCGGTCATATTCTCCCCAGGGAATACGGAGCTGGAGCTCCTTGTCTTCATCCGCAAGGCGTTTGGTTATTTCATTCAGACGCTCGCGGAAAGCGAAGGTTTCGGCTGCCGCGTTGTCCGATTGTACCGGCCGCGGCGTGACCAGCGGGTATTCCAGGGCCGAGAGGTAGCTGATGGCCTCACCGTAGGCCTCGGCTTCTTTCAGCAGAGCGGCGGAACGGTCGTCCACCGGCTTGATGCTTCGCGTAATATCAACCACGCCAAGTTCTTGCAAATCAGCGAGGAACTTTTCTTCTTCCCCTCCCAGGAGAATGAAGTTGTAACGGGTCATTTTCTCAATCATGACTGCTCCTCCTCTTCTTCTGCGGCATGCCTGCCCTTGACGATCTTGGAAGACGCCTTGGAGAGGTTCTCCTCATCTTCCATGTACCGTTTGATCTTGCGGATGGCTTCCTTGTAACCGGGGATCTGGACCTTCTCGTAGAGATTCACCTTCTGGGTGGTCTTTTTCCGCTGGTATTCGAGGATCCGGCTCTTTTCGAGGCAGACCTCGGATTCGATGCCCAGCCGGGTCAGTTCCTTGAGGATGCCCACGCCGTCGGCGAACCAGGCCGGCTTGACGAAGGCGTTGAACGGACGGATCTCATATTTGATGTCCCGCAGGGCTGGGGTCTTGACGCCGGCGACCTTGACCGTGGCCAATTCCACGTCGGTCACCGCGATCAGGCCCGGATCGAATTCGTTCCAAAGGGCGGCCAGGTAGTCGTACCGTTGCAAGGCAGCCTGAAGATCAGCAACAAGCTTGTCGGATTGGTCCTTGGCCTTGCGGACCTCAAGACGGAGCGCACTCTCCTTGCTCTGGAGCGTGGGGAGCGCATTCTGCCGCATCTTGAGCTGCTTGCCCAGGTTGTTCAGCGAAGTCTTGTTATACTGAAACTTGATGGCCATTATTCTTTCCAATATTTATCGGTGAGCGCCTGCTTGATGCCGGTCTCTGCCTTGGAGAAGTATTTTCCGAAGAGTTCCCATGCGGTGTCCAGCATCTCTTCGATGCGGATGTTGACATCGATGGACAGCAGGCGGGTCGCATATTCCTTGGCGTAGGCCAGGCAGCGGTGGTCATAGTCGGACAGGTCGAAACCGTTCTCGAGCTTGGTCTTGGCGTTCTGGGCATCCGCATAGAGGCGGACGCCGGCGTTCATGACCTGGCTGTGGTCTTCGCGGGTCTTCTTGCCCTGGACGAGCTGCTTGAGTCGGGACAGGGAACGGAACGGGTCGATGATGACCTTGCCGGAATCGCTGTCGGCGCGGAGGAAGAGCTGGCCTTCCGTGATATAGCCGGTGTTGTCCGGGATGGCGTGGGTGATGTCACCGTCGTTCAGGGTGGTGACGGCGATGATGGTGATGGAGCCGCCGGACGGCAGCTGCACGGCTTTTTCGTAGATCTTGGCGAGGTCGGAGTACAGGGAGCCCGGCATGGAATCCTTGGACGGGATCTGGTCCATACGGTTGGAGACGATGGACAGGGCGTCGGCATACAGGGTCATGTCGGTCAGCAGGACGAGGACCTTCTCATTCTTGTCCACGGCGAAATATTCGGCCGCCGTCAGGGCCATGTCCGGGATCAGCAGGCGCTCCACCGGCGGCTCCTCGGTCGTGTTGACGAAGGAGATGATCTTGTCCAGGGCGCCCGCCGCCTCGAAGCTGTGGCGGAAGAACAGGTAGTCGTCATTGGAAAGACCCATGCCGCCGAGGATGATCTTGTCGACGTCGGCACGCAGGGCCACGTCGGCCATCACCTGGTTGTACGGCTGGTCCGGGTCGGCGAAGAACGGAATCTTCTGGCCGGAAACCAGGGTATTGTTGAGGTCGATGCCGGCAATGCCGGTCGGAATCAGCTGGGAAGGCTGGCGGCGCTTGTACGGGTTGACGGAAGGACCGCCGATCTGGCGCTCTTCTCCTTCCACGCGCGGACCTCCGTCGATCGGGTTGCCGTAGGCGTCGAAGAAGCGGCCGGAAAGCTGGTCGCTCACATGCAGGGTCGGCGGGGCGCCGAGGAAGGTGATCTCCGCATTGGTCGGGATGCCCTCGGTACCGGAGAACACCTGCAGGGTGATCATGTCGCCCTTGGTGCGCACGACCTGCGCGAGGCGGCCGTGGACGATGGCGAGCTCATCGTTGGAAACGCCCTTGGCCTTCAGGGAAACGGTGGCCTTGGTGATGGCTTCCAGCTGGGTGTAGATTCTCTGGTATGCTTTATTTGCCATTTTCTTCGAGGAGGTTATTCAGTTGGGAACGATAAGAGTTGAAGGCTTCGCTTTCGAACTCGGAGTAGTTCATCTGCCGGATCAGGTTGATCATGTTCTTGAAATACTCGCGGCATTTCTCGTAATCATCGAACGTGAAGGAGCGGTCGCAGATGCCCAGGACCAGGTCGAGCATGTATTTCTGGCGCTCGATCGGGCAGAGGCTGTCGATGGGATCGAAGGCGTCCTGCTGCAGGAAGCAGAAATCGATCAGCTCGGATTTCCAGAACGTGATGTGGTAACTCATCGGAACGCCGTCGTCACCGAGGATGTTGATCTGGTCGGCGGCTTCCCGTCCGCGGCGGACGATGTTCTTGGCCTTTCCGATATTGGCGACCCAGCCGGGTTCGACGGTCTCGTCGAGGAACTGCTGGATTTCCGGATATTCGAGGTATTTGGAATAGGAGTCGATCGGGTTGACGGCCGGATAGCGCTTCTGGTCGGCGCGGTTCTGCTCGAGGGCATAGAAACAGCGTGCGGCCTTCTTCGTGGATTCGGTCACCGGCTCCTTGAGGTTACCGCCGGCAGGGGAGACCGTTCCGATGAAGGTGACGGCGCCCTTCTGGCCGTTGTTCAGCACGACCATGCCCGCGCGGGCGTAGAAGTTGGAAATGATGGAGGACAAGTCGACCGGGAACGCGTCGGCGCCCGGAAGTTCCTCCATACGGTTGGACATCTCGCGGAGGGCCTGGGCCCAGCGGGAAGTGGAGTCGGCGAGGAGCAGGCAGCGCAGGCCCATCGCCCGGTAATATTCGCAGATGGTCATGGCGGTGTAGACGGAGGCTTCACGCGCCGCGACCGGCATGTTGGAGGTATTGCAGATGATGGTGGTACGCTCCATCAGGTGACGGCCCGTGTGCGGGTCGATCAGTTCTGGGAACTCCGTGAAGATTTCCACGACCTCGTTGGCACGTTCGCCGCAGGCAGCCATGACGATAACGTCGGCTTCGCCCTGCTTGGCGATGGCGTGCTGGAGAACGGTCTTTCCGCAGCCGAACGGACCCGGGATGAAGCCGGTGCCGCCTTCCGCGATCGGATTGAAGGAGTCGATGACACGCACGCCCGTCTCCATGATCTTCTCCGGACGCGGTTTCTCGCGATAGGCCTTGACGGCCACCTTGACCGGCCATTTCTGGGTCATGGTCACCGGGACCTCTTCCCCGTCTGCGTCCAGGAGGACGGCGATGACGTGGTCGACGTTGTATTGCCCGGCGGCTTCGACGGATTTGACGGTATATTCTCCCTTGAAGGAGAACGGAACCATGATCTTATGGGGCAGCCAGCCTTCCTTGACTTCGCCGAGCCAGTCGGCGGCGATGACCTTGTCGCCCGGCTGGGCGATCGGGGTGAAGTCCCATAGTTTCTCGCGGTTGAGCGGATCCGTGTATTCGCCGCGTTTGAGGAATACATCCTCCATCGTGGTCAGGTCGTTCTGCAGGCCGTCATAGACGCTGGACAGAAGGCCCGGACCGAGGGTGATCTCGAGCATCTTGCCTTCGAATTCGACGGTGTCGCCGTTCTTGAGGCCGCGGGTGCTCTCAAAGACCTGTACCTGGGCATTTTTGCCATTTACCTTGATTACCTCGGCCATGAGCCGGGTGCCGCCGAGCGAGATGTAGCAGAGTTCATTTTCCGCCACCGGGCCGGACACTTGCACGGTAACCAGGTTGGACACGATGCCCGTTACTATACCTGTTGTTTTTGCCATATCTTTGTTTTGTTATTATGCATTGTATTCCACGCCCTTGAACGTTCCCCGGACCTCTTGCACCAGCTTGCGGAAGAGCTCCCGGCCGGCCTGTTCGTCGAGAACGGCCCAGCGGCGGGTGATCCGGTAGCGGGCGATGAAACCGAGGATGGTGTCGAGGTTGAAGTAATCGAAGAGATTCAGCGCGGAAATCTTCTCCCAACGGATGTCGTCGAGCGCACGCTCGCGGGCCAGGATGTCGGTCGTCGCCAGGGCGGCCTGTACACCCGGTGCCTCTTCGAACACGCCTTCCGGCTCCAGGAAAATATCCTGGCTTTCCGGACGGTCCAGCGCCTTATTGAGGAAACGCACCTTGGCGTTCCGCAGGTTCAGGTCGAAGCGGAAGTACTCGCGGATGAAGCGGTCCGGATGGGACAGGGCTTCCCGGTAAAACGCTTCGCCGAGCTGGGTCTCGTCATGGCCGCGGAGCAGCAGGTCCACCACGTCGTTGTCACGCTTGGACAGCTGTTCCCGGATGAAGTCCATGATGCTGTCGCGGGAAGGCTCTCCCGGCTTGACTTCCGGGCTCAGGACGGGGAGGGAGGAGATGATATACTCGTAATTGTCCATACCTATTCGCCGAACAGCAGTTTCTTCGTCGCCGGTCTGAGGTATTCGCCGATCAGGCTCTTGAACGTGTCATCGGTGAGGCTGATGAAATAACCGCCGTCCTTGGGACCGATGTTGAAACCGCCGGCCACCTTCTTGGAGAAGGTCGCGTCGACACCGCCCTTGAGCAAGGTGCCGAGTTCATTCTTGACGAACGGCTCCAGTTCTTTCTTGAGGCTTTCCGGCAAGACGAGGTCGAGGTCGACGGCTTCCTCGGCGTTGAATTTCCGGGCGACTTCCGTGATGATTCCTTTAAGGAATTCCGGGGATGACAGGGCCTTGGACACCTGGGTGTCGGTCAGTTTGCAGACGACCATGTCCTCGAGATCTTTGCGGGTGGCCTGGAGGGCTTGCGCCGAGGCCATCTTCAGGTCGCTTTCGACCTTGGTCTTGTAATCGGAAGCGTCCTTCCGGGCCTGGGCCAGGATGGCTTCAGCCTGGGCGCGCGCCTCATCAACGATGCCGGCGGCCTGTTTCTTCGCTTCGGCCAGGAGGTTCTCGCCTTCCTGCTTGCCTTTGGACAGACCTTCCTGGTAGAGTTTTTCAGTAAGTTGCTGGAGTTTGTCCATAATCCGTTTATGTGTTTTATGTTTTATTTCCCAAAGAAAAAACCGACATTCTCCATTACCATTTTAATGGGAACATCGGTTAAAGTTACGAATTATTTCCGAATCCTTTACATATTCAAAGGGCTTTTGCCTATTATTTGGACGTCTGTGTCGGAAATTGGATAAAAAGTGTAACTATCGAAGCGCACGCATCGCGTTCAGGACGGCCAGGACCGTGACGCCGACGTCGGCGAAGACGGCCATCCAGAGCGTGGCCAGGCCCAGGGCGGCCAGTACGAGTACCAGCACCTTGATGCCGATGGCCAGCCAGATATTCTCCCGCGCGATCCGGAGTGTCCGGCGGGCGATGCGGATCGCTGTCGCCAGTTTGGACGGCTTGTCGTCCATCAGGACCACGTCTGCGGCTTCGATGGCGGCATCCGAACCGAGGGCGCCCATGGCGATGCCGACATCGGCGCGGGCCAGGACAGGCGCATCATTGATGCCGTCGCCGACGAAGGCGAGGGGGCCGCCGCGCAGGAGCGATTCGACGCAACGGACTTTCTGGTCCGGGAGCAAGCCTGCCTGCCATCCATCCAGTTTCAATTGTCCGGCGACCGCCGCGGCCATTTCTTCCCGGTCCCCGGTCAGCATGCGGACATCACCCACACCGGCTTCGTGCAAGGCCGCGACGGCCTGTGCGGCATCTTCCTTGACCCGGTCGGAGATGACGATATGGCCTGCATACACCCCGTCGACGGCGACGTGGATGATGGTGCCTGCGAGTTCGCAAGGGTGCCAGTCCGCACCGACTTCGTCCATCAGTTTGTCATTGCCGACGGCGACGGTCTTTCCATTGACCCGGGCCGTCAGGCCTTTCCCCGCAGATTCGCGGATGTCTGCGACGGAGCAGTCGTCCTGCTCGTCGGGATAGGCCTCCCGCAGCGCGGCGGCGATCGGATGGGTGGAATGCCGCTCGACATGGGCGGCCAGGTGCAGCAACCCCTTCTCGTCCAGTTCTTCCGGATGGACGGCGGTTACGGAGAAAACGCCTTCCGTCAGCGTGCCGGTCTTGTCGAAGACGACGGTCCGGATCCGGGAAAGGGTGTCCATGTAATTGGAGCCCTTGATCAGGATGCCTTTGCGGGACGCGCCACCGATGCCCCCGAAGAAGGTCAGCGGGATGGAAATCACCAGGGCGCAAGGGCAGGATACGACCAGGAACATCAGGGCCCGGTAGATCCAGACGGCCCATTGTCCGGTGATGAGCGACGGGATGACGGCCAGCAGGATGGCCAGTCCTACGACGACCGGAGTATAGATGCGGGCGAAACGGGTGATGAAATGTTCGCTGTGGGATTTGTTTTCCGCAGCATGTTCCACCAGTTCAAGGATGCGCGCCGCCGTGGATTCGCCGGCAGGCTTTCCGGTACGGATGCGCAGGACGCCGGACAGGTTGACGCAGCCGGAAAGGACTTCCTGGCCTTCTCCGGCGCTCCGGGGAACACTCTCGCCGGTCAGGGCGACGGTGTTGAGGGAAGACCGGCCCTCGACGACGACTCCGTCCATCGGAAGGATTTCTCCGGGCCGGACCAGCACCGTCTCTCCGACGGCTACTTCTTCAGGACTGACATCCAATAATTTGCCGTCTCTTTCGACGTGGGCGACATCGGGCCTGAGGTCCATCAGGTGGGCGATGGACCGGCGGGAACGGTCTTCCGCGATGCTTTCGAAGAGTTCTCCGACCTGGAAGAACAGCATGACGAAGACGGCTTCCGGGAACTGGGTGGCAGCGCCCGGCAGGAACCCGATGGCCAGTGCACCCAGGGTGGCGATGCTCATCAGGAAATTCTCATCCAGCGCTTCTCCTTCGCCGAGGGCTTCGGCGGCTTCTTTCAGGGTGTCCCAGCCTACGATGAGGTAGGGGACCAGATACAGCAGCAGGTATTGCCAGGTGGCCCAGTCCGTTTTCTTCTCGATGATGACGGCGGCGATCAGCAGCAGGGTTGCTGCCAGGATCTTGATGATCCGTTCCTTTGCGCCCTCTTCTTCTTCGTGGTGATGGTGTTCGTGTTCGTGCGACATGGTACGTGTTGTTTCTTTCCGGAGGCAAAGGTACCATGTCCTCCGTGCAACCCGGTTGCAAATTGAAAGGATGCTAGACCTTTTTCTTTACACCGCGTACCGGGTCGGCGGCCAGCGGGTCATCCGGCCAGGCGTGCTTGGGATAGCGTCTGCGCAATTCTTTGCGGACTTCGAAATAGGTGCCGCTCCAGAAACTCCGCAGGTCCGTGGTCAACTGGACGCTTTTGTAGCCGGGGGACAGCAGTTCCATCAGGACGGCTCTCTTTCCGTCATCTACACGTGGGGTGTCGAGCAGACCGAAACACTCCTGGAGCCGTACCCGCAGGACCGGGACTTCCGCTCCGGCCCGGTATTCCAGCCGGATCCGGCTGCCGGTCGGTACGCCCAGGTGTGTCGGTGCGATCCTGTCGACCGCTTGCTGCTGCCTGTAGTCCAGCAGGCTCCACAGGGCTGCGCACAGGTCTGTCTTCTTGAGTTGTGCGGCGGATGTCGCTTCGCCGGCGAAAGCCGGGAGCCATTCCCGCGCCCGCGCCAGTACGGCATCCGTCCCGAGGTCGGGCAGGTCCAACTCCGGGTGCCAGGCGGCCGCCGTCGCGACACGCCGCTGCAGGTTCTGGACGTCTTCATTGAAATCCAGCATGGAGGTTCCTTCCTTGATGGCCGCTTCGCAGAGGACTTCCGTAATCCGTTCCCGGGCGTTGCCGGAAAGCGGTTTCTCTTCCAGCAGGAGGACGCCGATGCGGGATTCTCGGCGTGCGGTCACTTTTCCTGCCTTGCTGTCCCAGAAGATGTTGTCCCGTTCCCGGGACAGCCCTTTCAGGTCTTCCGGGGCGACGGGAGCGGCCAGGAAGATGCTGCCGATACCGTCTTTCCGGCTGGTCAGGTTGGCTGCGACGATCCATGGACTGCCTGCCATCGGATCATTCTGCCCGACGGCGGCCGTTTCGCCGTTGGCGAGCCGGAACCGGCCATATCCTTCCGGCCATGCCTGGCCGATGCGTTCCGGATAAGCGCTGGCGAGCAGCGCTCCGATTTCGTAGGGGTCCGGAACGGCGTTGTCCGGGGGAGCACCGGTCATGGACCGGTACTGGGCCGCGATGCGGAGCTGACGGGACCAGCGCCCGCTATCTTTGCCGTCCCGGGCGGTGCGAAGCGCCTGGATGCGCAGGTCCAATCCGCATTGTCCCGCCTCGGACAGCGGGTCTTTTTCTTCGAGGACGGCGGCGATGTCCGCCGCGAGCGCCTGCAGGGCGGGCGTGGAGGCTCCGAGGAGCATCCGGGCGATGCGGGGATGGCAGGGAAGGGCGGCCAGCCGCCTGCCGTCCGGGGTGATCGAACCTTTGTCATCAATGGCTTGCAGGCTTTCCAGCAGTTGCCGGGCCTGGCGCAATGAGGTGGCCGGCGGCGGGGTCAGCCAGGGAAGCCGTTCCGGATGGTTTTCCCCCCATGCAGCAATGTCCAGCACCATGGGGGAGAGGTCTGCATCCTGGATTTCGGGAGTCCGGTTGGCGGCCATCCGGGCCTCCGTGGCCATGCTCCAGAGCCGGTAGCAGGTCCCGGGAGCGACACGTCCGGCGCGTCCGGTACGCTGATCGGCCATATCCCGGCTGATGCGGACGGTGTCAAGGTGGCTCAGGCCGCTGCGGGCATCGAAAACCGGCCGGCGGCACAGCCCTGCATCCACGACGATCCGGACGCCTTCGATGGTAAGGGACGTCTCTGCGATCGGGGTGGCCAGGACGATCCTCCGCTCTCCCGGACGGCCGGGAGAGAGGGCCTCCTGCTGTTCCGCGTTGGATAACATTCCATACAAAGGTCGGATGCGGGTGTCTCCCAGGCCGGTGGCGAGTCTCTCGGCACAGCGGCGGATTTCCGCTTCACCGGGCAGGAACGCCAGAATGTCGCCCTCTTCGTCCCGGTGGGCCTGGCGGACCGTCCGGACGACTTGGTCGACAACGTCTTCGGATTCAGGGATATGGAGGGTGCGTACCGGAAACATCCGCCCTTGGCAGGACAGCGCCTTCGCCTGCAGGTCCCGGCAGACGGCCTGCGTGTCCAGGGTCGCGGACAAGATGACGATCCGCAGGTCGGGACGGAGGACTTCCTGCGCCTGGCGGGTCAGGGCCAGTGCAACGTCGCTGTCCAGGCTGCGTTCATGGAATTCGTCGAAAAGGACGGCGGAAACGCCCTCGAGGGTCGGATCGTCCACCAGCATCCGGGTCAGGATCCCTTCCGTCATCACTTCGATGCGGGTATCCTTTGACACCCGTTGCTCGAAGCGGATCCGGTAGCCGGCGGTTTTACCGACCGGTTCTCCCAGCAGGAAGGACATGCGCTGCGCTACCTGTCTGGCAGCCAGGCGCCGGGGCTCCAGCATCAGGATCCTGCTTCCCGGCGGCATGGATTCCAGGATGGTCAGGGGAAGCAAGGTGGATTTGCCCGCACCTGGGGATGCGGTCACGACGAGGCGCGGCTGCCTGGCAAGCATACGGTTGACTTCGTCGGCGATTCCCGCTACGGGGAGGGACGCGGCGGAGGGATGCAGGTCGCACCTCATTTACCAAGCACGGGGTAGGCCGGTCAGGAACGTTTCGCAGAGCGGCGGGTGATGCCGATGGCGCCGGTCGGGCAGACCAGGCTGCACAGCAGGCAGCCGACGCACTTGGGACCGATCATCCGCGGTTTGCGGGTCTCGAGGTCAAACTCGATGGCCTGGTGGCCGCCGTCCATACAGGAGGTATAGCAGCGTCCGCAGCCGATGCAGACTTCACGGTCGATCTTGGGATAAACGACCGTATCGCGGTCCAGGTCCGTCGGCCGGACGAAACGCGTAACCTGTTCTCCGACCAGTTCTTCCAGATTCTGGGTGCCACGCTCTGCCATATAGGCCTGCAGTCCGCTGACCAGGTCGTCGACGATGCGGTATCCGTATTGCATGACGGCCGTGCATACCTGAACGTTGCGACAACCCAGCTGGATGTATTCCAGGGCATCCCGCCAGGTCTCGATTCCACCGATGCCGCTGAGGTGGACCGTCTTCATGAGGGGGTTGGACGCCATTTCCAGGATGAAACGCTGGGCGATGGGTTTCACGGCCCGGCCGGAGTATCCGGAAATCGTCTTCTTGTCTGATACGCTGCCCCGTTCATTCATGGTCAAGGACTTGATGGTATTGATGGCGGAGATGCCGTCGGCTCCGGCGAAATAGGCGCCCATCGCCGGCTGGTTCATGGTGGTGATGTTCGGCGTCATCTTGGCGATGACGGGAATCTTGACGGTCCGTTTGACATAGGCGGTGTAGAACGTGACCAATTCCGGATTCTGTCCTACGTCGGAGCCCATTCCGGCCAGCCGCATCTGCGGGCAGGAGAAATTGAGCTCGATGGCGTCAACACCGGCTTTCTCGGCCATTTTCGCCAGGTTGATCCAATCTTCCTCTTCCTGCCCCATGATCGAGGCAACGACAATCTTGGTGGGATAGTTCTGCTTCAAGCGATGCAAGATGTCAAAGTCGACATCTGCTGGATTCTCAGATAGTTGTTCCATGTTTCTGAATCCGGCGAAATCGCCTTTCCGCCCTTCGCCAACGGCATCGAAACGGGGAGAGACCTCACGGATTTCCTGCAGGCAGATGGTCTTGTAAAAGACACCGGCCCACCCGGCGTCGAACGCCCGGGCGACCATGTCATAATTGGTGCAGACCGCAGAGGATGCCAGGAAGAACGGATTCTCGCACCGGATTCCGCAGAACTCGATGCCCAGGTCCGGCATTTTCCGGTCGGCTGCCGCAGGCAGACCGCTGAGCATTTCCCGGATCCGGATGGGACGGTCATAATGGATGCAGGCCTTTTCCGCCGCTTCCAAGTCTTCTGGCGTGCAGCCGGCAACCCAGCGGGATGCCAGCGTAGTGTTGTCAAACCGGATGGCGCGGATGGCGCGGGCGGGGTCTCCCTGACCGCAGGCTTTGCTACAAGGTGCATCGGCGCATAAAAGGCATCTTCCGGCTTCTTCCCGGATATCCATGTGTCCCATGATAAAAGCTGTTTTAAATGTGTCCGTTTCAGTGTTCGTTCGTAAAAATAGGGAAAAAAAATTATCTTTGCAATCTGAATTTTCGAACTCATCCATGAACGCCATCCTGACAGCGCTTTTGATACCTTTCCTGGGTACGGCCCTTGGCTCGGCCTTCGTCTTTTTTATGAAAAAGGAGATGCCGGCCCTGGTCCAGAAAGTCCTGATGGGCTTCGCTTCCGGCGTGATGGTGGCGGCTTCGGTTTGGTCGCTGCTGATCCCTTCGTTGGAAATGGGAGAGGGGACGGGCAGCGTTGTCCCGGCCGTCGTCGGCCTGCTGGGCGGTTTTGCCTTCTTGCTGCTGATCGACTATGTGACTCCGCACATCCATCCGCTGGGCGGACCGGAGGGACCGCGGAGCAAACTCTCCCGGACGGCGATGCTGTCATTGGCCGTGACCATCCACAACTTCCCGGAAGGGATGGCGGTCGGTGTCGCCATTGCGGGCGCCATGACGGCTGATTTCAATATGGCCGGAGCCTTGGCGCTTTCCTTGGGAATCGCGATCCAGAACATCCCGGAAGGCGCAATCATCGCCATGCCGCTGCGCGCGGCGGGAAACAGCCGGATGCGCTCCTTCCTGATCGGATCTTTGAGCGGAATCGTTGAACCGATCGGCGGCGCCCTGGTCCTGCTGCTGGCGTCTTCCGTGCTCGGAATCATGCCATACATGCTGTCCTTTGCTGCAGGTGCGATGCTTTATGTGGTTGTGGAAGAGCTGATTCCGGAGATGTCCCAAGGCGAGCATTCCAATATGGGTACCATCGGTTTCGCACTGGGTTTCGCCTTGATGATGATACTCGATGTCGTGATGGGATGATGTTGCGGAATAGTTATTGCTGTAAATAAAGATAATGAAGATCCTGACACTTTTCCTAGCCCTGTTCCTGACATTTCTGCCGGACGGAGCCCCGTATGTTTC
>ONQC01000048.1 GCA_900319855.1 uncultured Bacteroidales bacterium | reverse complement strand
GGATGTTGAAGTTGGCATTATAAGTGGATGCGAAGGTGTTCGTAAGCTCCGACAGCCAGTTTACGTCGGGATAACGGAGGCTGTTGATGCGACTGGACGGGTTCTTGTACTCCGCAAGTACTTCGTCGGAAAGGATACCTGACCACAAGGATGGATGAGAATGACCGACGGTCCTGGATCATCCATCTGGAGGGAAAGGGCGAAGCGCTGGCAGAGGAATTCGGCCTCTGTTTGGGAAAGCGCTTAGATGACATTTTTACCACCATACCGGGGTTTGATCCCCGCAGCTTTGTCAATACCATGTCCCGAGCCAGCGCCGCCGCCAGCGGACGGGGCCAAAAATGGATGTCTCTGTTCTGATACGATTCCCAAATGAAAAGCTTTCATTTGGGAATCCGCGTGTTGCGCACGCGCATGCCGCACAAGCGCGTCCCCGGGTCACATCTGCACGCAGACCTCCCAGCCGCCCTCGCTGCCCTTGCGGCTGAAGACGAAGCTGGCGTAATGCTCCAGCAGGGTGCGGTTGAGGTCGTCCAGGAAGGGCTCCTCCAGCGGGTCCCGGTCCAGCTCCGGAAAGGAGATCATCAGGGTATGGCTGCCGCTGGTGGCACTGCAGATCAGCCGGAGTACCGCCCGGCTGGTCTGGCCGCTCTTGACCACCGGAGCGATGAGTTCGTCACACACCACGGCGATGATCCGGTCGTCCCGGACCAGTCCGCCGCCCCAGTTCGGGGATTGCGGCGGGATGGTGTCGACGACGAAAGGAACGGCGACTTCGAACATGCCCGGGGTGTTGAGGATCTCCGGGAGCATGGCCTGGTCGATGTACAGCGTCAGCGTATCTCCGTCCCGCAGGACGCGGGCGGTGCGGACGTTGCGGCGGGCCAGGTCCGCCTGCAGGGTCCCGAAGTTCTCCGGGACATAGTCATCGAAACTGAGGATGCGGTCACCGGTGCGGAACCCCATCTCCCGGGCCAGGTCGCTGGCGTAGATCTGGTTCTCGTCGTTGCTGAGGTACTGGGTGCCCCAGACGCCCAGGACGAGGATGTACATCAGGATGGCGAAGAGGAAATTGAACAGGACGCCGCCTGCCATGACCAGCAGCCGCTGCCAGGCCGGTTTCGACCGGAACTCCCAGCTTTGGGGCTCTTTTTTCATGGATTCGATGTCCATGGATTCATCAATCATCCCGGCGATCTTGCAGTAGCCGCCGATCGGCAGCCATCCGATGCCGTACTCTGTCTCCTTGTCTTTCAGCCGCGGGAACAGGCGGGAAAACCAGCCGCTCTTGGTGCTGAGCAGCTTGACGTCCCCGGCGTCGAAGAACAGGAAGAACTTGTCGACCCGGATACCGAAGAGCCTGGCAAAGAAAAAGTGCCCGAGCTCGTGGAATGCGATCAGGACCGACAAGGCGAGGATCACCTGTGCTATTTTGATGAGGACGGCGGTCATTTGTTATCAATTAACAGGTTGGCCCTGTCGAAGGCCTCTTTGTTGGTCTGGAGGATATCCTCGAGGGAAGGCTTCTCAATGAAGGCGGTGCGGCCCATGATCTCGGATATGATCCGCGGGATGTCATAAAACGCGATCTTCTCGTGCAGGTAGGCCGCTACGGCCGCCTCATTGGCGGCATTCATCGCGCAAGGGAGATTGCCTCCCCGGCGGATGGCCTCGAACGCCAGGCCGAGGCAGGGGAATTTCTCAAAATCGGGTTCTTCGAATGTCAGGCTTCCGATGGCGGGGAAATCCAGTTTCCGGTTGTTCAGCGTCAGCCGGTCCGGGAAACTGAGGGCGAACTGGATGGGTTCCCGCATGTCCGGATGTCCCATTTGGGCCAGGACGGCGCCGTCTTCGAATTCGACCATCGAGTGGATGATGGATTGCGGGTGGACGACGATGCGGATGTCTTCCGGGGCCGTGTCGAAGAGCCACCGGGCCTCGATCATCTCGAAACCCTTGTTCATCATGGTGGCGGAGTCGATGGTGATCTTGGCGCCCATGTTCCATTGGGGATGCTGCAAGGCTTCGCGGAAAGTGGCTTTTTCGATGTCTTCGCGCCGCCAGGTGCGGAACGGACCGCCGGAAGCGGTCAGGTGGATCTTGCGGATGCGATTGCCGGCGGCGCCGAGCAGGCACTGGAAAATCGCGGAGTGCTCGGAGTCGACCGGAAGCAGGGGAACATTGTACTGCCGGACCAGGTCCATGACCACGGGGCCTCCGGCCACGAGGGTCTCTTTGTTGGCCAGGGCGATCGGTTTGCCCGCCTTGATGGCGGCGATCGTCGGTTTGAGCCCGCTGTAGCCGACCAGGGCGGTCAGCACTATGTCGACGGAGTCCGCGGCGGCCAGGCTGCAGATGGAATCCATTCCGGCGAAAACCTTGATGCCGAGCGGCTGCAGGGCGTCCGCCACCGTTTTGTAGAGGGATTCGTCGCGGATGACGACGGCGTTGGGCTCAAATTCCCGGGCTTGCCGGATAAGCAGGTCCGTATTCCGGTGGGCGGTCAGCAGGTCGACGCTGAACCGGTCCGGATGCTGGCGGACCACATCCAGGGCCTGCTGGCCGATGGATCCGGTCGAACCGAGGATGGCAATGTTTCTCTTTTCCATTAAAAACCGATATACTTGGCGGGATCGACGGCTTCCCCTTTGTACCAGAGCTCAAAGTGCAGGTGCTCTCCCGTAGTCAGCGTGCCGGTGTTGCCGACGATGGCCACCGGGGTCCCGGCGGTCACTCTGTCGCCGGATGCGCGCAACAGCCGCTGGTTATGCTTATAGAGGGAAACGAGGTCGTTGTCATGTTGGATGGCCAGGGAATACCCGGATTCATCGCTCCAGCCGGCATAGATGACCGTCCCGTCCAGGGCAGCCATGACCACGGAATTCGCCGGCGCCGTGATATCCACGGCCGGATGGAGGGTGGGATCGTAGGCTTGCGAAACGACGCCTTTCAGCGGCGGGAAAAAATGCATCCCCTCGATGGGGAGCTTGCGCGTCCGGCTGTCCAGCCCGAATTGTTCGGCTTCCATGACTTGCTGGCGGAGGACGGAATCCCGGGCGTCCAGGCGGGCCTTTTCTGCGGCATCCATCGGGCGGGCTGCCTGCGCGCGAACCAGGCTGTCGATCCGGACCGGATCTTCGCCTTCAACGATGCGCCGGAGGCTTTCGGCGTAGAACTCCCAGCGGTCCACGATGTGCTCGAGGGAATCAACCGTCATGGCGTTGCGGATGGCCGCCCGCTGGACGGTGGCATCCGGGTATCCCGGGATGAAGGTTTTCAGGGGCGTAAAGGCAATCAGGCAGAAGGCAGCCAGCAGGAAGACCAGGATGACGGACAAGATGGTCAGCAGCAGGCCGGAACGCTGGAAATGCAACATCCACAAGTGCTTATGGGTGTCGTTGTTCACCAGGGTCAGGCGGAATCGGCGTGCTTTATTTTCTTTTGCCATAGATTTTTGTTATCTTTGCGTTTTATGGACAGAATCATCGGCATAGATTTCGGACGGAAACGCACAGGACTTGCGGTCAGCGACCCGCTGGGCGTTTTTGCATCCGCCTTGGATACGGTCCATTCTGCAAAGATAATAGATTATATCAAAAATTACGCCGCTTCCGAGACGATAATCCGTTTCGTCGTGGGGTATCCGCGCAACCTGGACGGACGTCCGTCGGAGGCTGCGGCGGATGTGGATGTTTTCCTCCGGACGCTTTCGCACGCATTCCCGGATATCCCGGTGACCCGGGAGGACGAGCGCTTTACTTCCGTGCTGGCGCACCGTGCCATGATTGATGGCGGGATGAAGGCCTCCGACCGGCGGGACAAGGCTTCCGTGGACCGGATCAGCGCCGCGATTATCCTGCAAGGTTATCTGGACCGGACGTCTGGCGGTGGTACATCTTTTGCAGCGAATTTGGATTCCGTCCCTGAATCGAGGTCGTTGAACGTTACGAAAAAAAAGAGGAAGAAATTATGATACAACCGATCTATCTATATGGATCAGAAGTGCTTCGCAAAAAAGCGGAACCTGTGGACCTCGCGCAGAAAGATGAGATCGCCAAACTGGTCCAGGACCTGAAGGATACCCTGGCCAACGCCGAGGGCTGCGGACTGGCCGCGCCCCAGATCGGGGTGAGCAAGCGGGTCGTCATCGTCGATGCGGAGGGGATGGAAGATATGTATGACTATCTGAAGGGGTTCCGCCGCGTGCTCATCAACCCGGTCATCGTTTCCCAGAGCGAACAGCTCTGCGAATACAATGAAGGCTGTCTGAGCATCCCCGGGATCTACGCGGATGTCCGCCGTCCCGCCACGATGACCGTGGAGTACTATGACGAGAATCTGGAGAAGGTGACGGAAACCTTCGACCGTTTCGGCTGCCGCATGATCCAGCACGAACTCTCCCACCTGGACGGGGACATGTTCGTCGACCATGTCGCCCCGATCCGCAAGAAAATGATTACCAAGAAGCTGGCCAATATCGCCCACGGGCGGGTCGGCGCACGTTACAATACTAAAATCAAATAAACCATGGGCGCATTCCACGCATATGACATACGCGGAATCTACAATGTGGATTTCGATAAGACCACCGCTTACAAGGTGGGGTATTTCCTTCCCGAACTCCTCCAGGCCGACAAGGTCCTGGTTGGACGTGACTGCCGTGTCTCTTCCCACGAAATCCATGACTGGCTGATCAAAGGCATCCTGGATGCCGGTGCCGATGTCTATGATATCGGCCTGAGTTCCACGCCGATGGTGTATTTCGGAACGGCCAACTACGGCTTCAAGGCGTCTGTCCAGATTACCGCTTCGCACAATCCGCGGGAGTACAACGGCATGAAAGTTTCCCGGGAGAACGCCCTCCCGGTCGGACTGGAAACCGGTCTCGGACAGATTAAGGAATGGATTGAATCCGGCCGTGAGACCCCGGTCCTCAGCAAGCGGGGAGAGGTTTTCCCGATGGATATCCGGGAGGACTATCTGACTTTCCTGCGCGGTTTCATGACGGATCTTTCCGGCCTGAAGATCGCCTTCGACCTGTCCAACGGCATGGCGACCCTGTTCGCCCATGAACTGTTCGGCGACGAACATGAGTATATCTTTGACGACATGGACGGGACCTTCCCGAACCATGAGCCCAATCCATTGGTGCACGATAATGTGGTCGCCCTGGAAGACTTGGTCCACCAGACTGGTGCCGATGTGGGCGTGATCTATGACGGCGATGCCGACCGGGTCATGTTCGTGGACGAGAAATCCCATTTCATCGCTCCGGACCTGATGATCGCCCTCCTGGGCCATTATTTCATCGAGGAGCGCGGCCTGAAGGGGATCGTCCTGCAGGATATCCGCAGTTCCAAGGCCATCAGCGAGTACCTCGAGCCTATGGGCGCGAAGGTGGTGACCTGGAAAGTAGGCCGTGCCAACGCGGCGCTCAAACTTCGCGAACTGGACGGCGTATGGGGCGGCGAACTGGCCGGACATTATTATTTCCGTGACTTCTTCTATTCCGACAGCGGTCTGCTGGCGTCCCTGCTCGTATTGCGGGTCGTCGCCAAGATGCGGACGAAGGGCATTTCCCTGAGCGAGGCCATCGCCCGGATCGCCAAGTATGAGAATTCCGGCGAAATCAACTATCGCGTGGCGGACAAGCAGGGTGCGATGGATGCGGTCCGCGATTATTTCACCGGGCAGGAGAAGCCGACGGCTTACATGGACTTTGACGGTTACCGGGTGGAGTTCCCCGAATGGTGGTTCAACATCCGTCCTTCCAATACGGAACCGTACCTCCGCTTCCTGTGCGAGGCGCGTTCCCGAGCCCTCCTGGAGGAAAAGATTTCCAAGGTAGATGAGA
>ONQC01000030.1 GCA_900319855.1 uncultured Bacteroidales bacterium | reverse complement strand
GAAAGAATGATGCTTAAAATTCTGGCCTATATGGAAGATCCCTGTGGCGCTGAGGACGGCTTCTCCGGCCGTGAGGTCATGGCCGAGTTCCGCAAGGCGACCATGATGCTCCCGGGCGATACCTATGATTACTTCTGGACTGACTGGGGCGGTTTCGACTACCTGCGGTTCTTCTATGACAAGAACTATGGCCCGAGCGGTTCGACGAATGCTTCCGACGGCGCCCTGAACTCGCCGACCGGTGCTGGCTGCGTCAAGTTCCTCTATGGCGACGGTGCTGACCACCAGGCTGCCCTGGGCGTTTCCGCAAGCCGTATGGCCTATGGTCTTTCCACCCATATCCTCCGCCTGGCCGATATCTATCTGGTCTATTGCGAGGCCAAACTGCACGGTCCGGGATCCTCTACGAGCGACGCCCTCGCCGTCCAGTGCTACAACGACATCCGCAACCGCGCCATCCCGGGCAGTTGGAGCGAGGTCTCTTCCATCACCTTCGAACAGGTCTGGAAGGAACGCAACCTGGAACTGGCCCTCGAAGGCGACCGCTGGTACGACTACGTCCGCGTCGGTTATTACAACCCGAGTTTCGCCGTGGCCGACATCCAGGCCCAGCGTCGCAACAACTTCAGCGGAAGCCTCAATGACGTTGCGAAGGCTTATTACGAGACCGGTGTCTGGAACGGTACGGGCATCACGTATAACGAGAATGAGAACCCGGTTCCGTCCGAGTCCGCCATCCTTGCCAAGATCGCTGCACTTCCGTTCCCGTCTGAGGATGTGGTCTACAACCCGCACCTGGACGAGCCGGCACAGCCGTTCGATCTCTCCACCATTACTTTCTAATTTAACCGGCCAACGAATATGAAAAAATACATAATGAAGTTTGGTTTGATGACGGTCGCGCTGTTCGGCCTCGCAATGGGTTTTACCGCCTGCGAGGATGAACCGGACCGGTTCGAACTGACCGACGGACTCCCGACCATCCACTACGTCCGTCCGATTGACGTGGCGGTGAAGGATTCCCTGCTGACCAGCGCCTACATGGGCAACGGCATCTGCATCGTGGGTGACAACCTGCGCAGCGTCTACAAACTGGTGTTCAACGACCAGGAGGCCGTGCTGAACAACAGCTACATCACCGACCATACCCTGCTGGTCGACGTCCCGAGCACGATTCCGGGCGAGGTGTCCAACAAGATCTATTTCTACAACAAGAAGGGCGACATGGTGGACTACGATTTCAGTGTCCTCGTGCCGGGACCGACCATCGCGTCGATGTCCAACGAATTCGCGCTTCCGGGCTCCGTCGCCACCCTGTACGGCGACTACTTCATCGATGACCCGAACATCCCGCTGACCATGGCGATCGGCGATACGCCGGTCACTGATATCAAGGAGATCAGCAAGGGCTATATCCGGTTCACCGTTCCGGAGGGAGCGGAAGAAGGCGAGGTCTCCGTGAAGACCGTTTACGGCGAGACGACATCCGTCTTCCATTACAAGGATTCCCGCGGCAGCCTGTTCAATTTCGACAGCGACCCGCATCCGACCAACCACGGCTGGCACGGCCAGGTCATCGAGACCGACGAAACGGCCCTGGACGGCAACTTCCTCCGCCTCGGCGGCGTGGATGTCCTGATGGATGCTGACGGTGGCTGGAACGACGGCAACTTCTCCTTCGAGTACTGGCCGGGTGACGGCTGGGGCGACGTGGAGGACTATGCCACCGGCAAGCGGCTGACCGACTTCGTGGACTTCTCCGATTGGGAGAACATGGCCCTCAAGTTCGAGCTGTACGTCCCGAAGGCCAATCCTTGGAGCGCCGGTTCCATGCAGCTGATTGTGGGCGGCGTGGACAAGATTACAGGCGCTGCATCCGGTATCCCGGATATCGATGGAACGATCGTCGCCGGTGCCAACAACACCTACTTCAACAACGACGAACTCCCGCGCGGCCTGTATACGCCTTGGGTAACCACCGGTTCCTTCGATACCAACGACGAGTGGATCACCGTGACCGTGCCGTATGCCAACTTTATCTATGGCGCATCCGGTGTTCCGGCCTCCGGTAAGCTCTCCGCTTCCGACTTCACTTCGCTGACCATCTTCGTATGGAGCGGCGGCAACAAGGGTACGGAATGCCATCCGGTCATCAAGATCGATAACATCCGTGCCGTTCCTGTCAAATAATTGATGAAGACCATGAAAAAGATAATCAAATTCTCCGCAATCATCGCTTCCTGCCTGCTCGCGCTCGGCCTGGCTTCCTGCTCCCACAAGGAGCTGGACACCGACCAGTTCTCCAGCAAGGAAGTGACCCTGAATGCCTATGGTCCGCTGCCTGTCGCACGCGGCGGTGTCCTCCGCTTCATCGGTTCCAACCTGGACCAGGTGACGGCGGTCAACATCCCGGGCGTGGGCTCCCTGACCAATATCACGGTCGTCAAGTCCGGCGTGCCGAGCGAAATCACCGTGACCCTCCCGAAGGACGGCCCGGAGCCGGGTACCGTCTCCATTACCACCAAGGACGGCAAGACCATCAATGCCGTTACCCCGATCTGCTATACCGAGCCGATTTCCATCGAGTCCGTCACCCCGGCGACCGTGTATCCGGGCGACGAACTGACGATCGAGGGTGACTACCTGAACCTCATGCACGAGGTCATCTTCGAGAAGGATGTCTTCGTGTCCGAGAACGACTTTGTCAGCCACGACCGTTACAAGATCGTGGTCAAGGTCCCGGCCGAGGCCCGGACCGGCGCCGTCGGCGTGGGCGATGTCGACGAAATCAACCTTCCGGAGGATTCCAAGGTGATTGCCAACCAGATCTTCTTTGAAGAGGAGACCGTGGTCGGCACCGCCGAGGGTTCCCTCGTCAAGACGACCCTCAAGGCCGGCGAGACCGCGACCGTCAAGGGTTCGCACTTCGACCTGGTCACCGCGGTCAAGATTGGCAATGTTGAAATCGAAGACTTTAAGGCTTCTGCTTCCCAGCTGACCTTCACCCTCCCGGCCGAAGCCGCCGACGAGGACGTGCTGATGGTCATGGCTTCCGGCGTGGAAGTCTCCGCCGGCAAGCTGGAGACCGTCAAACCGTCTGAACTTAAGGCCGCTCCGGCTCCGGTCAAGGCCGGCCAGACCCTCACCGTCACCGGCAAGGACCTCGACCTCGTGACGGGTGTCGAACTGCCGAATGCCGGCTGGGTGGAATTCCAGAACGGCGAGGCCATCACCTTCGAGATGCCTGCTGCCGCCCAGGAAGGCGATGCTATCCTGCACATGGCCAACGGCCTTTCCGTGACCGTGGCTTACACCCTGGTCAAGCCGGTCGTGAAGAGCTACAGCGCCAACCCGGCCGCTGCCGGCTCCGACGTGACTCTTAACGGTACCGACCTGGATCTGGTGACCGCCGTGACCTTCGCCCCGGACCTTGTCGTGGAGGTAAAGGATCCTGCCGCCGATGCCCTGACCGTGGCCGTCCCGACGGCTGCTGAGACGGGCAAGATCCTCCTGTCCCTGGCCAACGGCACGCAGGTCGAGGCTCCCGAGCTTGCCATCGACAAGCCGGCCGGCGCCTACATCGCCGTCTTCCCGGAAGACCTGTATGCACCGGGAACCATGTTCATCGTCGACATCGAGAACGCCGACCATCTGACCGGCGTCCAGGTTGACGGCGTGGATGTGAACTACATCCTCAACGGCAGCACCCTGTACTTCTCCATCCCGGCCGATGCGACCCGCGGCAGCCAGCTGACCCTGGTCTCCGATAACGGCAGCGTGACCTACACGATGAACATTGATCCGGGTGACTTCATCGTCACGCCGATCTGGACCGGTTCCTTCGAACTGGGCAGCTGGGGCGGCCTGCAGGCGTTGGCTTGGGACGGCTATGACTGGAGTACGGTCAAGCCCGGCCAGATCCTCCGCATCGAGGCCGAGAGCGCACTTGCCGAAGGTGAGTGGTGGTGCTACACCCTCAAGAGCGGAACGAAGTGGGATCCGCTGGCCGGTGCGCCCGGACAGATCGACAACCCGACGAACCCGTACGATATTGTCCTGACTCAGGAAATGATCGATGACCTCATCGCCAACAACGGCCTTGTCATCCAGGGTTACATGGGAATCATCAAGCGGGTCTGCATCGTCGACGACCTTCGTTACGGAACGACCATCTGGTCGGGTTCCCAGGAACTGGGCAACTGGGGCGGCCTGCAGGCGTTGGCCTGGGGCGGCTATGACTGGAGCACGGTCAAGGCCGGACAGACCCTGTATATCCATTCCACCCCCAACGTGGCCGAAGGTGAGTGGTATTGCTATACGCTCAAGAGTGGAACGAAGTGGGACGACCTGGCCGGCGGCCCCGGACAGATTGACAACCCTGAAAGTCCGCTGGGTATCAAGCTCACCCAGGAGATGGTCGACGACCTGAACAACAACAACGGTCTCGTCATCCAGGGATACATGGTGACGATTACCGCCGTCTCCCTGAAGTAACTATTTATTCCGGAGGGGGCTGACCCTCCCTCCGGGATCCAATTAATAAACGATGAAACGGATATTTTCTTTGATGCTGGCAACCGCCTCCGCAGCCTTGCTCTGGTCCTGCGGCGGCAATGCCGACCCGGACCCGGATCCGACTCCGGCCGCTCCGAAGACCGTCACCCTCTCTTCCACTTCCGCCAATGTGGCGCAGACAGGGGATGAAATCGTGTTGGATATCACGGCCCCGTCCCGCCCGGCTATTTCGGGTGCTCCGGACTGGATCTCGGTGCGTGAGGGCATCTACAACAGCCAGACCTATGTCATGACCGGTGTGAAACTGACGGTCGCGGCCAATCCGACCTATGAGACCCGCACCGCCACCCTGACCGTTACGGCCGGAACAGCTTCCGCTACCTTCCAAGTGACTCAGGTTGCTGCCGAGAAGCCTGCGGACCCGGATGCGGACCTGACCAATGCCAAGGCCAGTGCCGCTGCAAAGAAAGTGTATGCATTCCTGAAGGATCAGGCCGGGAAAAAGATGCTGAGCGGCGTCCAGTCCGGTGGGACCGCCAACAACAATGACCGCCTGGAGACCATTTACTCGATGACGGGAAAACATCCTGCCTTGGCGGGGTATGACTATATTTTCCTCCAGTATTCTCCTACACCGGAAGGTTGGTCCTGGGTGGTCAACTATGACGATATCTCTGCTGCAAAAGAGCAGTGGGAGAAGAATGGACTGGTCTCTTTCATGTGGCATTGGAACGTCCCTTCCAGTGAGGCTGCCTGGAAGAAAGGCAAAGAAGAATACAATTTTGAAGGGTATAATTTCTACTGCGACAAGACGTCCTTCGATATCAACCGAGCCTTGACGGCGGGGACCTGGGAAAACGACTTTATTCTTCAGGATATCGAGAAAGTGGCCGGTTATCTGAAACTGCTGCAGCAGGAGGGAATCCCGGTCCTGTGGCGGCCGCTGCACGAAGCGGCCGGCAATTATACCCTGTATGGTTCAAATGGCGCCTGGTTCTGGTGGGGACGGGGAGGAGCCGAGGCTTGCAAGAAGCTTTGGAAACTCCTGCGCGATAAGTTGGAAGGGGAATATGGATTGGACAACCTGATTTGGGTGTGGACGTTGGATGCGACCCCTAACGCGGAAAAAGACTATGCGGCCTGGTATCCCGGGAATGACCTGGTGGACATGGTCGGCGTGGACATCTATGCCGACGATACGGCGGCAAAGGCGCGCCAATATAAGGCGGCCGTAGATCTGTCCGGCGGACGGAAACTGGTAACCGTCAGCGAGTGCGGAAACATTCCGGACCCAGCCAAGTGTCTTGCCGACAACGAAACCTGGAACTGGTTCCTGGCCTGGGACCTGGAGAGCTATCCTCTTAACACGGAAACCTATTGGAAGAGACTGATGTCATCTGATCAAGTATTTACCAGAGAAAACATGCCATCTTTGAAATGATGAAAAAATATTTTGCTTTTGCCTTTGCCTTGCTGATGGCCTTTGCCTGCGGGAAGGAAAATACCGATAATCCTGATCCGACCCCGGTGGCCCCGACGACCGTGACGTTGTCCTCCGCCTCCGCGAATGTCGCACAAGCCGGAGAAGAAATCACCCTTGATATCACCGCTCCGTCCCGCCCGGAAGTCTCCGGCGCACCGGACTGGGTGACGGTCAAGCTCGGCATCTACGATGCCCAAACCTTCAAGATGACCGGCGTCAAGATCACGGTGGCGGCCAACCCAACGTATGAGACCCGTACCGCGACCCTGACCTTCAAGGCCGGCGCCGTCTCCGCGGCCTTTGCCATCAGCCAGGCGGGGAAGGAAGTCATTCCGGATCCGGTCCTGCCGGACAACGACGCTGTCAAGCTGGCCCGGAAACTCGGCCTGGGCTGGAACATGGGCAACCAGTTCGACGGCTACTACAATGGCAGCTGGGCCGGCGAGAAGGAAGGGTACCCGGATGAAGGCGTCTGGCAGCCCGATGGCGCCAAGCTGGCCACCCAGGCTACGTTCGATGGCGTGAAGGCCGCCGGATTCACCAGTGCCCGCATCCCGGTTTCCTGGCTGAAGATGATCGGACCTGCTCCGGACTACAAGATCGACGAGACCTGGCTGAACCGCGTGTATGAGGTGGTGCAGTACGCCCACAATGCCGGCCTGACCGTGATTGTCAACACCCACCATGATGAGAACCATGGCGTGGACAACACCTATCAGTGGCTGGACATCAAGAATGCGGCGACCAATTCCACGCTGAATGCGCAGATCAAAGAAGAAATAAAGGCGGTCTGGACCCAGATTGCCAATAAGTTCAAGGACTGCGGCGACTGGCTGATTTTCGAGTCTTTCAATGAGCTCAATGACGGCGGCTGGGGCTGGAGCGAGGCCTTCCGGGCCGATCCGACCAAACAGTGCAACATCCTGAACGAATGGAACCAGGTCTTCGTGGACGCGGTCCGCGCGACCGGCGGCAACAACGCCACCCGCTGGCTGGGCGTTCCGACCTATGCGGCGAATCCTTCCTTCGAGCAATATGCCAAGCTCCCGACTGACAGCGCGAACAAGATCATGCTGTCCGTCCATTTCTATGATCCGTCCGACTACACCATCGGTGACGAGCAGTGGTCCGATTGGGGCCATACCGGCGCGGCCGGCAAGAAGTCCAGCGGCGGAGATGAGGAACATGTCAAGGAAGTCTTCAACAACCTGTTTACCAAGTATGTAAAGAAGAACGTCCCGGTCTATGTCGGCGAGTTCGGCTGCTCCATGCGGGCCAAGAGCGACACCCGGGCCTGGAAGTTCTATTGCTACTACATGGAATATGTGGCCAAAGCGGCCCATGCCTTCGGCCTGCCGGGCTTCCTGTGGGACAATGGCGCCGCTGACACGGGAAAGGAACAGCATGGCTATATCAACCACGGGACCGGTGCTTACATCGGCAATTCCAAGGAGGTCGTCGACCTGCTGGTCAAAGGCATGACCTCTACGGATGCCTCCTATACCCTGCAGAGCGTCTACGACAGCGCACCCACCTTTTAAGTAAATGAACATGAACAAGCTCTCGATCATCCTCCTGTCGGCGGCTTCGGCCGTTGCCCTGGCCGCCTGCGGGAATAAAGAAGTGAAACCGATGGAGACCCCGAAGGACCGCCTGGTGGCGCAACTGTTCGACGTCGTCAAGTCCGGCAAGATCCTGTACGGCCATCAGGATGACCTGGTGTACGGCCATGCCTGGAAAGTTGAGGATGTCAAAAACGATCCGCTCGAACGCTCGGATGTCAAGGCGGTGACCGGTGCTTTCCCGGCCATCGTGGGTTTTGACCTGGGCGGCATCGAGATGGGCTGGGAAGCCAACCTGGACGGTGTTTCCTTCGACCTGATGCGCCGTGCGGCCGTGACCCATGCGGCCCGGGGCGGCGTGGTGACCTTCTCCTGGCATCCGCGCAACCCGCTGACCGGCGGGGACGCCTGGGACGTGTCCTCCGACCAGGTCGTCGCGTCTATCCTCGAGGGAGGGGAGAAGCATGACCTCTTCCTGCAATGGCTCGGTCGGGCGGCCGATTTCCTGGAGACCCTCAAGGATGCTGATGGCCAGCCGGTCGCGGTACTGTTCCGCCCTTGGCACGAACATACCGGCAGCTGGTTCTGGTGGGGCGAAAACCTGTGCTCGGAGCAGCAATACAAGGACCTGTTCCGGATGACCTATGGCTATCTGACCGGCACCCGGGGGCTGACGAATCTCGTCTGGGTCTACTCGCCGGGTTCCGGGATCACGCCGCAGCGGTACATGAGCCGCTATCCGGGCGATGAGTTCGTAGACATGCTCGGGAGTGACGATTATCAGTCTGTCGGTGGCGGCCAGTCCCTTGCGGATGCGGAAGCGGGCTATATCGCGGGGATGAAAGAGAGCTTGACCTTCATGAACGCGCTGGCGCAGGAACATGAGAAACTGATGTGCCTGTCCGAGACCGGCTTCGAAGGCATCCCGGATCCGTCCTGGTGGACCAGTACCTTGCTTCCTGCCATCCAGGATTTCCCGATCGCCTATGTGCTGACCTGGCGCAATGCCCACGACAAGCCCGGTCATTTCTATGCTGCCTGGCCCGAATCGGGTGACGCGGCGGATTTCAAGGCGTTCGCCGAGAGTGATAACATATTGATGTTGAACGAGTAAACCGAAATCTTACTGACATATGACGTTTGAAGAAAGACTGGCCTGCCTGGAACAGGCCCATGCGGCCCTTTTGGCAAAAAAGAATGAGCCGGTCTATGTGAATGGTGTTTATGAGCGGTATCGCAACCCCATCCTGACGGCGGAACATGCCCCGCTTTTCTGGCGATATGACCTGAACAAGGAGACGAATCCTTTCCTGCTGGAGCGGTTCGGCATCCATGCCGCGTTCAACTCCGGTGCCATCAAATGGGGGGACAAATACCTGCTGTGCGTGCGGGTGGAGGCGGCCGACCGCAAGTCCTTCTTCGCCATGGCCGAGAGCCCGAACGGCATCGACAACTTCCGCTTCTGGGACCGTCCGGTGACCCTTCCGGACTATGGGGAGCCGGCAACGAATGTCTATGACATGCGCTTGACCCCGCACGAGGACGGCTGGGTGTACGGCATCTTCTGCGTGGAGCGGAAGGATCCCGCTGCGCCGAAGGGCGACCTCTCTTCTGCCGTTGCCTGCGCCGGCGTGGTCCGCACGAAGGATTTCATCCACTGGGACCGCCTGCCGGACATCGTCAGCGGCAGCCAGCAGCGCAATGTCGTGCTGCATCCGGAATTCATTGACGGGAAATATGCCCTGTATACCCGCCCGCAGGACGGCTTCATCGACGCCGGCAACGGCGGCGGCATTGGCTGGGCCCTGGTGGATACCATGGACGGTGCCGTGATCCGGGAGGAAAAGATCATCAACCTGCGCCATTACCATACCATCAAGGAGTGCAAGAATGGAGAAGGTCCGGCGCCGATCAAGACCCCGAAGGGCTGGCTGCACCTGGCCCATGGTGTCCGCGGTTGTGCGAGCGGCCTGCGCTATGTCTTGTACCTGTATATGACCGCATTGGACGATCCGTCCCGCGTCATTGCGGAACCGGCCGGTTTCTTCATGGTCCCGGAAGGGGAGGAGTACGTCGGTGACGTGATGAATGTCCTCTTTACCAACGGCTGGGTCGCGGATCCGGACGGGAAGGTCTATATCTACTATGCCTCCTGCGATACGCGGATGCATGTGGCGACTTCCGACGTGGACCGGCTGGTCGATTACTGCCTGCAGACGGAGCCGGACGGCTTCACGACCACCGACACGGTGCGCCGTTTGAACCGGCTGATCGACCGGAATCTCGCAAAATAATCGTATATTCGCGAAAATTTAACCACATCTACAATGGCTCAAACGACAGATAAACCGACCCTGAAAGAAAAAATCGGCTATGCCCTGGGAGATGCCGCCGCCGGCGGTATTACCTGGAAGGTGATGTCGATCGCATTCCCGCTGTTCTTTACCAACATCTTCGGCCTCACCGTTGCCGATACGGCGACCCTGATGTTGGTTGCGCGCCTCTTCGATGTCGTCACGGACCCGCTGATGGGCTCGCTGGCGGACCGGACGCAGTCGCGCTGGGGAACGTACCGGCCGTGGATCATCTTCGGAGCCATCCCGCTGGGTGTCGTTTTTGCCTTGCTGCTCTTCACCCCGGACTTCGGTCCCGTGGGCAAGCGCATCTACGCCTATACGCTGTACCTGCTCATGATGGCGGTCTACACCGCCGTCAACGTCCCGTACGGCTCGCTGCTGGGCGTGATGACGGACGATGACAACGAGAAGAACGAGTTCTCTTCCTACCGGATGGTGGGCGCCTACGCCATGGGCTTCGTCACCCTGCTCTCCTTCCCGTACCTGCAGAAGATGGTCGGCGGCACGCCCGCGCATCAGTATGCGGTCCTGGGTGTCCTGCTGGGCGGCCTGGCGGCACTGGGAACGCTGGCCTGCGGCCTGCTGACCAAGGAGCGCCTGAAACCCGTCCGTGCGGAGAAATTCTCCCTCAAGCCGTTCGCCGACCTGTTCCGCAACAAACCGTGGATCTACCTGACGCTGGTCGGTATCTGCATGAACTTTTTCAACGGGTTCCGCTACGCCGTGGCCGGCTACCTGCTGGAATACTGCCTGCACGGGGATGTGACCGTTTCCGGCCTGATCATCAACTATACGGTGTTCATGACCTTCGGGGAGGTGACCTGCATGATCTTCGGCGGCGTTTCCCCGAAGTTTACCAAGTGGGTCGGATCCAAGCGGAAGGCTTTCTCCTGGGCGGCCCTGCTGTGCGCTGTCTCGTCCGTGGCCTTCTTCTTCATCCCGATGGACCCGAAATACATCTGGATGATGGTCGCCGTGGTCATCATCACTTCCATCGGCATCGGCCTTTTCTCCCCGCTGCTGTGGTCCATGTATGCCGACGTCGCCGACTATGCCACCGAGCAGAACGGTACGTCTTCGACCGGCCTCATCTTCTCTTCCGGCACGATGTCCCAGAAGTTCGGTTCCGCCATCTCCGGTGCCCTCGTCGCGCTGCTCCTGGGCCTTTCCGGCTTCGTCTCCGGCACCGATCCCGCCACGGGACAGACGGTCGTGACCATCACGAACGAGGCCTCGGTCCAGCACATGATCTGGTCACTGTTCTCCCTCTTCCCGGCCGCGATCGCGCTGCTCATCGTCTTCCTGCTTCGCCTTTATCCGATCAAGAAATAAAGAGAATGCCCCGGAATTTTTTCCGGGGCATTTCCTTATACGAAAAAAGGTTGACATTCCGTCAACCCTCATTCTCCTTCTTCAGGTACGGTTCCTAGAACCGGTCTTCGGAAGAAACGGTCAGCTTCTTGCGGCCATGACGGCGGCGGGAAGCCAGCACGCGGCGACCGTTGGCGGAAGCCATACGCTCGCGGAAACCGTGCTTGTTGACACGCTTGCGGCGGGAAGGTTGGAATGTTCTTTTCATTGTATGTCGTTTTTATTATTATCGTCTTTTGCGAAATGGATTGCAAAGGTAGTGATTTTGCATGGATTTGCAAATTTTTTTTTACCTTTGATGAATGATGCCTGACAAACTCTACCTCATCGACGGCCATGCGTTGATATTCAAGATGTACTACGCGTTCGCGCGCCGTCCGATGATCAATTCCAAGGGAATGGACATGTCCATCCTGTTCGGATTCACCAAATACCTCCTCGAATTGATTGAGCGGGAACAGCCCACCCACCTGGCCGTGGCCTTCGACCCGCCGGGCGGAACCTTCCGCAACGAAATGTACCCGGCCTACAAGGCCAACCGGAGCGAGACGCCCCAGCTGGTCATCGATGCGCTGGAACCGTTGACGGAGCTCTGCGAGGCGCTGGACATCCCGGTCCTGATGCAGCGCGGCTACGAGGCCGACGATGTCATCGGTACGGTCGCCCGCCGATACGGCGCCGAGGGAACGGATGTCTACATGGTGACCCCGGACAAGGATTACGGTCAATTGATTGCAGACCATGTCTTTCAGGTCAAACCCGGAAAAAGCGGGGGCGAGGACGAAGTGGTCGACAAGGCCGCCGTCTGCGGGAAATACGGAATCTCCGATCCGTCCCAGGTCATCGAGATGCTGACCCTCTGCGGCGATACGGCCGACAACGTTCCGGGCGTCAAGGGCGTCGGAGAAGTCGGTGCTGCCAAGCTCATCGCGAAATATGGGACCGTGAAGAATATCTACGCCCATCTGGAAGAGCTCAGCGCGCGCCAGCAGGCGATGTTCGCCGAGGCCCGGGACCACATCGCCCTGAGCCATGAACTGGTGACCATCAAGACCGATGTTCCTGTGGAAACCGACCTGGACCGGATGCGGCTGACCCGGGCCTACAGCCCCCGGATCGCGGATCTGTTTGAGAAATATGAATTCAATTCCCTGCGGAAATACATCGCCCACATCGCTCCTGCCGCCGCGCCTTCCGCGGAAAAGCCGGAACTGTCGTTCGAAACGGGCGCCGTTTCCCAGGTGTTGGAGGCTGCCGTGCGGACGGGAAACATGGCACTGGTCGTGGAAGCGGACGGAGAGGGAATCTTTGCCCCCATCCGCCGCGTGACTGTCGCTGCCGGAGACCCTTGCCGGGTCGCCAGCGGCACCGCCGCCGACTTCAAGGCCGTCCTGGAGGATTCCTCCATCGAAAAGTACGGGTATGACCTGAAGCTCCAGGCGAATCTCCTGGACCATGCCGGCATCGCGCTGGCAGGCCGTTTGCTGGACATCGGCCTGATGCATTACCTGATCAATCCGGAGACCAGCCACAAACCGGATATCCTGTCCCCAACCTATTTGGGGATCAGCCTGGAAGAGGAATCGCAGGATGCGCCCGTCTCCCTTTTCGACGTTCCTGACGAGACCGAGCCCGGCCGTGAACGCGAAGCCGCGATCCTGCTGCAGCTCGGTCCGGCGATCCGGACCGATATGAAAGGGAAGGGGGTGACCACGCTGTACGAGGAGATCGAAGAGCCACTTATCCGCGTGCTGGCCCGGATGGAACGTAATGGCGTCCGGGTGGACCTGGCCCAGCTCCGCAGCTATGCCGAGGGACTTCGCCGGGAAACGGAAGCCCTGGAAGCGGAGGTCCGGGAAATGGCCGGCGAACCCGGCCTGAACGTCTCCTCGCCCAAACAGATTGGCGATGTCTTGTTCGATAAGTTAAAGCTGGACACCAAGGCCAAGAAGAACAAGAACGGCAGCTATTCCACCGATGAGACCATTCTCCAATCCCTGGCCGACCGGCATCCGATTGTCGGCAAGATTCTGGAATTCAGGGCGGTGAAAAAACTGCTCAGTACCTATATCGAACCCTTCCCGGGCTATGTCTCGCCTTCCGACGGAAAGATTCATACGACCTTCAACCAGGCGCTTACGGCGACCGGCCGGCTGAGTTCCTCGGGCCCCAACCTGCAGAACATCCCGATCCGCACCGAACGGGGCATGCAGATCCGCAAAGCTTTCGTCCCTTCTACGCCGGATGGACTGATCCTGTCGGCCGACTATTCCCAGATCGAACTGCGGATCATGGCGCACCTCTGTGGTGACGCCCACCTGCTGCAGGCCTTCCGTGACGGGGTGGACGTCCATGCCGCCACGGCTGCCAAGATTTTCGGGATCCCGGTGTCCGAGGTGACCCGCGAACAGCGCGGGATCGCGAAAACGGCCAATTTCGGCATCATGTACGGCATTTCTTCCTTCGGACTGGCCCAGCGGCTGCAACTTTCCCGAACGGCCGCCAAACAGATCATCGACGACTATTTCGCCGCCTTCCCGTCCATCCGGACCTTTATCGACCGGACGACCGCGACCGCCCGCGAAAAAGGCTATGTGGAGACCCTGTTCGGCCGTCGGCGCTACCTGCCGGACATCACTTCCCGCAACCAGACCATCCGCGCCCTGGCCGAGCGCAATGCCGTCAACGCCCCGATCCAGGGGACGTCCGCCGACATCATCAAACTGGCCATGATCAGCGTCCAGCGCCGGCTGGAGGCAGAAGGGCTGCGCAGCCGCATGGTCCTGCAGATCCACGACGAACTCGTCTTCGATACCTTCCCGGACGAGGTGGAGGCCCTTTCGAAGCTGGTCGTCGAAGAAATGGAACATGTCATCACCCTTTCCGTCCCGTTAACCGTAGAATGCAACCATGGCAAGAACTGGCTCGAAGCACACTGACAAAACGGATCTCGAACTGATCCGGATGGCCCTTGGTGCCCCGGAGGCGGAAGCCGCGTTTTTCCACCTTTATACCCGTTATCATGCCGGGGTGTCGGCGCATATCACCAAATACGTCACCGACCCGGATGAGGTGGAGGATATCTGCATGGAAACCTTCGAAAAGGCGTTCAAGCAGCTGGCCTCCTATAAGCCGGAAAACCGTTTCTCGACCTGGATCTACCGGATCGCCCGGAATACGGCCTTCGACCACATGGACAAAGAGAAAGTGCGCGGGCAGAAAATCGAGAAAATGACGATTGATTATTCCGACCTGGAGCCCGTGGACGTCCCGTCCGACAGCGAGAGTCCGGAAGAGGAGATCATCAGCAGCCAGGACCATGAGCATTTCCTGGCCTGTCTGGAAGGCCTTCCCGACCTGTACCGCGACGTCGCGAAGATGTGTTTCATCGAAAACCTGGAATACAAGACGATCGCCGAAAAGACCGGCCTGCCGATGAATACGGTCAAGACCCGGATCAGCCGTGCCAAGAACATAATCGTCCAGATGATGCTGGACCTGGAGGAGTAAAGATGGATTTCGAAGGATTCAAAGAGACCGTACTGACGGTCTTCCCGGAACTGACGGCCGAGCAGTGGGACCGTTTCGCGGCCCTGGATGCCCTCTACCGGGACTGGAACGCCAAGATCAACGTGATTTCCCGCAAGGACATCGACGGGCTGTACCTGCACCATGTCCTGCATTCCCTGGCCATCGCCGCTTATCTGAAAACGGAGAAACCGGACGAGTATGCGGCGCTTCCCGGCCGGAAGGTGCTGGATGTCGGGACGGGCGGTGGTTTCCCGGGCATTCCGCTAGCCATCCTCTGGCCGGAGGTATCGTTTACGCTGTGTGATTCCGTCGGTAAGAAGACGTTGGTCGCCTCGGAAGTGTCCAAGGCCCTGGCGCTGGGAAATGTGCAGGTGGTCAACGCGCGGGCGGAGTCGCTGCCCGATACCTATGATTACATCGTCTCCCGTGCGGTGGCCTCGCTGGATGATTTCTATCCCTGGGTGAAGGGCAAGTTTTCGCGGGCCATCCTGTACCTTCGGGGCGGGGATGTGGCGGAAGAAACGGCCCGCCTGATGGGACGTTTCCGGCTCCGCGCCGGATCGGTCGGGACCTGGCGGATCGACCGCTGGCTGGAAGATGCCTATTTCGACGGGAAATACGTCATCGACATCCGAAAATAAAGAAATGAGCCGGTCCATGCGGACCGGCTCAAATGTTCTTCTGTCCAGAAGAATTAGTTGAGCTTGAACACAACCGGGAAGGTGTAGGAAACCTTGGCGGCCTGACCGTTCTGCTTGCCGGCGGCCCACTTCGGGGAAGCGGAGACGACGCGGACAGCTTCGGCGTCCAGGGCAGGATCTACGCCCTTGAGTACCTTCACGTCCTTGACCTGGCCGTTCTCATCGACGACGAAACCGAGGACGACACGGCCTTCGACACCCTTCTCCTGGGCGACGGCCGGATACTGGATATTCTGGTTGACCCACTTGGAGAAGTCGTTGGCATCGCCGCCGTTGAAGGTCGGCTTCTCTTCCACGGAGACAAACGGGATGGCTCCGGCAGCCTCGGCCAGCGCCTTGGCGGCAGCTTCTTCAGCGGTTCCCTTGATCTCATCGAGGGCCTCGAGGGCGAGGTCACGGGCGGCGCCACCGGCATTCTGCGCTTCCTGGGCGGCCTGGCCTGCCGCGTTCTCAACAGCCTCGACGGCCTGGTCGATCGCCTCGCCGTCTACCGGCTTCGGGGTGTTCTTGTTTCCATTCTTGCAACTGACGGCCATCATCATGCTGAGAGCCATCACGACATAGAGTACTTTTTTCATAAAGCTATTATTTATTGGATTCTCTCAAAACCGGCCTCAAAGTTACAAATAATTGAAATACATTGTTCTGTTTTTTTAACTATCTTTGTATCCCAAAGCAAGCTACTTACACCATGCTGTTTGTCATCGAAGGCCTGGATGGGGCTGGGAAATCGACCCAGGTCCGCCGGCTGAAGCAATATCTGGAAGAACGTCTCGGCGCGCTGGAATACATCCATTTCCCGCGGTATGACGCGCCCGTCTATGGAGAACTCATCAGTACATTCCTGCGGGGTGGTTTCGGCACCCTCGATGCCGTGCATCCCCGGCTGGTCGCCCTCCTGTATGCGGAAGACCGGCATGGTGCAGCACCGCAGATGCGCGAAAGCCTTCGTGCGGGATGCACGCTCCTGCTGGACCGCTACGTTTATTCCAACATCGCCTACCAGTGTGCCAAACTGGACCGGACCGAAGACCGGGAGGAATTGCGCGAGTGGATCATCAACACCGAATTCGGCGCCTTCGACCTGCCCCGGCCGGACCTGAATCTCTTCCTGGACGTCCCGATCGGTTTCGTCGAGCAGAAACTCTCCGCCCAGCGGCAGGGGAGCGACCGCAATTACCTTGACGGCGGCCGGGATATCCATGAAGCGGATATCCGTTTCCAGATGCGGGTCCGGGAAGTTTACCTCCGCCAGTGTGAAGTGGATCCCCGGTTCCAGCGGATCGATTGCTCGGCGCCGGACGGCTCCATGCTTCCTCCCGATGATATCTTTGTGAAAATCAAACAAGCCGTAGACGACGTCCTCTCCCGTTCATGAAACGCCTCCACTATTACCTGCGCCGCAGTTGCGCCACCCTGGTCGGTATCGTATTTTTTGTTGCCGGTGTGCTCAAGCTCATGGATCCGGTCGGCGCCGGACTGGTCATGGAAGAATATTTCCATTTCTTCCACACGGATTTCCTGACCTTTGCCGCAAAGCCGCTTGCCGCCGCCCTGGCGCTGCTGGAAGCCTTGCTGGGTGCGGCCATGATTACGGGTGCCTACCGCAGGCTGACGGCATGGATCACCTTCTGTCTGACCCTATTCTTCACCGTCATCACCCTGATCCTGTGGCTGGCTAACCCGGCCATGGATTGCGGCTGTTTCGGGGAGGCAATCCATCTGACCCATTTCCAGACCTTTGCGAAGAATATCATCCTGCTTGCGCTGGAAGACGTAGCTTTCTTCCCGTTGGGAAGCCTGGGCCGTCCCCGCAAGCACCGGGCCGTGTCCTTCTGGGTGGCAGCCGCCTCGCTGGTCTGCCTGTTCGTCTATACCTGGCGCTATATCCCGCCGGTGGATTTCACCCCCTTCGACCTGTCCAGCCGGCTGTATGAGTCGGTGAAGGACGAGGTGGCGGAAGAACCGGAGTTCGTCTCTACCTACATCTACGAGAAGAACGGCCAGGAAGGGACCTTTACCCTGAACAACCTGCCGGATTCTACCTGGACCTTCGTCCGCGCCGAAACGCTGCAGAAGGAAGATAACCTGCCGACCGACAATTACCCGATCCTGACCTTGACCGACGCCGAGGGCAATCTGCAAGATTCCCTGGCGGTGGGACCGTTCGTCATGGCCGTGTCCGTCTACCGTCCTGACCGGCTGTCGGAAGCCCGCTGGGCCGAATTGGGCCGTTTTATCGCCTCCGCCGGCGAGGCGGGCCTGACTCCGCTGCTGCTGGTTGCCGCTTCGCCCCAGACCCTCCGGATCCCGGAAAGCATCCCGGCACAGGAACGCCAGGCCCTGCAGGCCTCGACCTATTTCTCGGACTACAAGACCCTTGTCTCCCTGAACCGCTCCAACGGCGGCGCCTCCTATTTCCACAACGGAAGCCTCATCGAAAAATGGGCCCGCCGTGCCCTCCCTTCCGAAAGCAAACTCGGCCGCATTGTACGGAACAATGCGACCGAAGTTGAACTGAGCGCCAGTACGAAGGGACGGCAGACTTTCTGGGGATTCTTCCTTTACAGTTTTACCGTCCTCTTCTTCATGTAGCTTTACAGCGTGCGCTTGATCTCGGTGATCTGGAAGGCCTCGATGACGTCGCCTTCCTTGATGTCATTGTAGTTCTCGATACCGATACCGCACTCCATGCCGGCCGGCACCTCCTTGGCGTCGTCCTTGCCCCTGCGGAGTGAAGAAACCACACCGGTATAGACCACGATGCCGTCGCGGATCAGGCGGACCTTGACACCCTTGGTCATCTTGCCTTCCTTCACCAGGGAACCGGCGATCGTGCCGACCTTCGGGATCTTGAACGGCTGCTTGACCAGGGCGGTGGAGACCACCTCTTCCTTCTTCTCCGGCTCGAGCATACCCTCGATACCATCCTTCACCTCGTTGATCGCATCATAGATAACGGAGTACAGGCGGATTTCGATACCTTCCTTCTCGGCCATGTTGCGGGCATCCGCGGAAGGACGCACCTGGAAGCCGATGATGATGGCGTCGGAAGCCGTAGCCAGCATGATATCGGACTCGGAAATCGCACCGACGGCCTTGTGGATGACATTGACATGCACTTCCTCGGTGGAGAGCTTGATCAGGGAGTCGGACAGCGCCTCGACGGAACCGTCCACATCGCCCTTGACAATGACATTGAGTTCCTTGAAGTTGCCGATCGCGATACGGCGTCCGATCTCTTCGAGGGTCAGGTGCTTCTGCGTCTTGATGCCCTGGATGCGGATCAGCTGCTCGCGCTTGTTGGCGATGGCCTTGGCCTCCTTCTCGTCGGACATGACGTTGAACTTCTCACCGGCGGTCGGCGCACCGTTCAGGCCCAGTACGGATACCGGGGTGGACGGACCGGCCTCCTTGACCATCTGGCCGCGCTCGTTGAGCATGGCCTTGATGCGGCCGTAGAAGCATCCGCTGATCATCATATCGCCCTTGTGCAGGGTACCGGCCTGTACCAGAACGGTAGCCAGATAGCCGCGGCCCTTGTCCAGGGAGGACTCGATGACGGCGCCGACGGCCTGTTTCTTCGGATTGGCCTTGAGGTCCATCATGTCGGTCTCCAGCAACACCTTGTCGAGGAGTTTGTCGACATTGATACCCTTCTTGGCGGAGATTTCCTGGCACTGGTACTTGCCGCCCCAGGCTTCCGTCAGGATGTTCATCTGGGCGAGCTGCTGGTAGATCTTCTCCGGCTGGGCGCCCGGCTTGTCAATTTTGTTGATGGCGAAGACCATCGGGACACCGGCGGCCTGGGCATGGTTGATGGCCTCGACCGTCTGCGGCATGACGGCGTCGTCCGCCGCGATGATGATGATCGCCAGGTCGGTCAGCTGGGCACCACGGGCACGCATGGCCGTGAAGGCCTCATGGCCAGGGGTATCGAGGAAGGTGATCTGGCGGCCGCCCGGCAGTTCGACATGGTAGGCGCCGATGTGCTGGGTGATACCGCCCGCCTCGCCGGCGATGACGTTGGTCTTGCGGATGTAGTCCAGCAGGGAAGTCTTACCGTGGTCGACGTGGCCCATCACCGTGATGATCGGCGGACGGGTAACCATATCGGCCTCATTGTCCACTTCCTGCTCCTGCTCGATCTCCTGGGTCAGCTCAGCCGTGACGAACTCGACCTTGTAGCCGAATTCCTCGGCGACGATGACGAGGGTCTCGGCATCGAGGCGCTGGTTGATGGAAACCATCATACCCAGATTGAAGCAAGCGGAAATCACCTTGTTGACCGGGGTGTTGTTCATCAGGGTCGCCAGGTCGTTGACCGTAACGAACTCGGTGACTTTCAGCACCTTCTTTTCGGCCATCTCCTGCTCCATCTCCTCCATCGCACGGGAAGCGGCGGCTTCGCGCTTCTCCTTGCGGTACTTAGCGCCGAAGTTGTTCTTCTTGGTATCGTTCATCCGGGCGTAGGTCTCCTTGACCTGCTTCTGGATCTCCTTCTGCATCTCTTCCTCTTCGGCCTCGGTCATGGCGGGCTTGAAGCGGTCGCGCTTGCGGCCCTTGCCGGCGGCCTGCTGCTCGCGGGCCTTGTTGTTCTCCGGCTTGCCACCCTTCTTCTGGGCATCGCCGCCCTTGACGCGGTTCTTGTCATCGGCGGCCACCTTGGTCACGTCGACCTTCTGGCTGCCGCCCTTGATGCGCTCGCGCTTGCCTTTCTTCTTGGGCGCGAACTGGCTGAGGTCCACCTTGCCAAGAACCTTGAGGCCGGCGGCTTCGGCGGGTTGCGTGGCAGCGGCCGGGACTTCCGGCTGCGGCTCGGAGACAGGCTCGACGGTAGGCTCCACAGGGGCAGGGGCGGCTGGAGCTTCCGGTTCTTCTTCCGGCTGCGGCTCGGGTTCAGGCTGGGCTACGGGTTCCGGCTGCGGCTCGGGCTCCACGACGGGCTCGGGCTCTGCGACCGGCTCGGGTGCCACGACCGGCTGCGGTTCGGGTTCCGCGACAGGTTCGGGCTCCACAACGGGCTCGGGCTCTGCAACGGGTTCCGGCTCAGCGACCGGTTCCGGCTTCGGCTCGGGACGCGTGAACGACCCGGCCAGGCTGGTGTTCTTGATGATGGTTTCACGCACCGGCTCGAATTCGTCCTCTTCGTCCTGCTGCTTGCGGGTGTTGCGCTCGATGATTTCCTTCATCTTGATGTCGCGCTTCTCCGCTTCCTGCTTGGCCTTGAGGTCGTCACCGAATTTCTTCTCGATAGCCGGAAGGAATTCGTCCGAAACCTTTGCGTTCGGGTTCAGGTCCACGCCGGCTCCCTTCTCGTTGAGGAAGTCCACGAGGGTCTGAAGACCGATGTTGAATTGTCTTGTCAGTTTGTTAAGTCTGATTTCCGCCATTAATTACCCCTTTTTTATCGTAATGAAACTTCTATTCAAATTCGGAACGCAGGATCTGGAAGACCTCCTTGACGGTCTCTTCTTCCAGGTCGGCCCGCTTCTCGATGTCGGCTTCGCTCAGGGCGAGGACACTCTTGGCGGTGTCGCAGCCGATGGCCTGCAGGCGCTCGATGATCCAAGGATCGATCTCGTTGCTGAAATCGGCCAGCAGCACGTCTTCCTCATCATCGTATTCATCCTTCGGCAGCTCGCGCCAGACCTCGATTTCGCGTCCGACGAGCATGCCGGCGAGCTTGATGTTGCAGCCGCCCTTGCCGATGCCCTTCTTGACCTCGTCCGGGTGCATGTAGACCTTGATCTTGTCATCCGGACCTTCGCCCATGTCGATGCCGGAGATCTTGGCCGGGTTGAGGGCGCGCTGGATCAGCAGCTGGGTATTGGAAGTCCACTGGAGGACGTCGATGTTCTCGTTGCGGAGCTCGCGGACGATGCCGATGGGTCGATGCGGTCGTCATAGGATTCGACGGCCACCTTGGCGCGCTCGCCGGGGACACGGACCACCTTCTTGATGGTGATCAGTCCGTCATAGATTTCCGGAACTTCCTGCTCGAACAGCTTGACGAGGAACTCGTCGGAGGTGCGGGAAAGGACGATGTACGGCGTGGTGTTGTTCTTCATCTCCACGCTCTTGATGATCGCGCGGACGGTCTCGTTCTTCTTGAAACGCTCGCCCGGGATCTGCTCGCTCTTCGGGAGACGGAGTTCGTTGCCGTCCTCGTCGAGGATCAGGACTTCCTTGGACCAGGTCTGGTAGACCTCACCGGTGAAGATGTCGCCGATCTTCTCGGAGTACTTGTTGAAGAGGTTGGCCTTCTCGATGTCCATGATGCGGCCCTGCAGGTTCTGCCGGATGTTGAGGATGCCGCGGCGGCCGAAGTCCTTGAGCTCTACTTTCTTGGTGAAGGTCTCACCGAGTTCGTAGTCGTCTTCGCCCATGGCCTTGAGCTCCTCCAGGGAGATTTCCGTGTTCGGGTTCTCCACCTTCTCGACGACGTCGAGGTTCTGGTAGATTTCGCAGTCTCCCTTGTCGACGTTGATGATCACGTCGAAATTGTCGGCGCTGCCGAAGGTCTTCGCAATCTGGGTGATGAACACGTCTTTGAGCACACCCATCATGACCGGACGGTCGATATGCTTCTCATCCTTGAAAATCGCAAATGCGGTTTTGAGGTCAATCTTTTCTTCTGCCATTGTTATGTTTTCTTTTCTTGTTATTCAAATGTTATGTGGGGCGTGACGCTGTTGACCTGGTCCATCGCGACCGTGTCGGTATGCTCGACCAGGACTTTCTTCTTGGAGCCTTCCACCGCCTCCCTGGCGCTGTAGCGCAGGGTGACGGTATCTTCCGTGGCATCCGTCAGCTCGGCGACGAACTTGCGGCCGCCCTTGAGACGGACTTCCACCTGGGAACCGATGGCCTTACGGAACTGCTTGAGGACCTTGAAAGGCTGGTCCAGGCCGGCGGAGGTGACCGTCAGGGCGTAGTCTTCCACGTCTTGGTCCCAGATTTCGTGGAAGGCTTTGTCGATGGCGACGCAATCTTCCATGACCACCGTACCTTCTTCGGATTCAATGGCCAGTTCGATGTCGTTGTCGGCGCTGACCTTGACATCCACGATGAAACAGCCTCTTTCAGAGACGGCCTGCGCGATCTTTTCCCGGATATCCTGAGCGTTCATATCTGCTGTCAAATATAAAAAAGACAGGAACCGTCCTGGCCCCTATCTCAACTTCACTTTGCAAAGATAGGAAGAAATCCCGATAATGGCAAATAATGGTAGAAAAACATGGGTTTTCGGCATGGAAATGGCAGTTTTATTTCGTTGTTTCCGTGAAAAATCGTTACTTTGCAAAATAATAAAACTTGACTTTTGTATGGAATATACCGCCGGCCAGCTTGCCAAGGTGCTGAAGGGGACTGTTGAAGGAGATCCGCAAGCCATCGTGACGGGTTTCGCCAAGATCGAGCATGGGAAGCCCGGGAAGCTTTGTTTCTACGCCAATCCTAAATACGAACAGTATGTCTATACCTGCAAGGCTTCCGTCTTGCTGGTCGACAAGGATTTCCAACCCAAGGAGCCGGTCACCCCGACGATGATCCGGGTCGAAAACGCGTATACGGCCGTCGCCGAACTGCTCAAGTACGTTACCGCCCAGAAACGCAAGGACCGCCGGCACCGGGGACTGTTCAGCCGCCGTTTCCTGACCACGAAATTCGGCAAGAAGGTCTATCTGGGCAATTTCTCCTATGTCGGCCATCACACCGAGGTGGGGGACTACACCAAGATTTATGAGAATGTCTATATCGGCGACCATACTCGTATCGGAAAGAACTGCATCCTGTATCCGGGCGTGGTGATCTATCCCGGCATGGTCATCGGCGACAACGTCATCATCCATGCCAGCGCCGTGATCGGCTCCGACGGCTTCGGGAACGCCCCGCAGGAAGACGGAACCTGGGAGAAGATCGAGCACCTGGGCAACGTGGTCATCGGCAACAATGTCGAAATCGGTGCGGGCACGACGATCGACCGGGCCGAGATGGAGTCGACCATCATCGGCAACGGCGTGAAGATCGACAACCTCTGCCAGATCGCCCACAATGTTGAGATCGGGGACAACACCGTCATGGCGGCCCAGTGCGGCATCGCCGGGTCGACCAAGATCGGCAAGAACTGCATCCTCGCCGGCCAGGTCGGTATCGTGGGACACCTGACCATCGCGGACGGCACCATCATCGCGGCGCAAGCCGGTGTGACCAAGAGCATCCGGAAATCCGGGCTGAAACTGGTCGGATCCCCGGCGATTGAGATCAACAATTACATGAAGAGCTACGCCAAGTTCAAGATGGCGGGCCAGGAATAGCGGAATATCCAATTATTTTTCTTATCTTTGCCGGCCAATAAAAACCGACAAAGATCCGCATGCGCCAACATACGCTTTCCCAATCATACGTCTTCGAAGGAAAAGGACTGCACACCGGACAGATTGCCCGGATGACCGTCAGCCCTGCGCCTGCCGATACCGGTATCCGATTCCGTCGGATCGACGTGGGTGAGGATGCCTGGATTTCCGCCCGTGCGGATGCCGTTACCTCCACCGCCCGCAGTACCCGTCTCTCCGGCCCTTGCGGGGATGTGAATACGGTAGAGCATATCCTGTCCGCCCTGACGGGCATGGGGATCGACAATGCCGTCATCGACATCGACAACATCGAGGTGCCGATCCTGGACGGCAGCGCCCGCTATTATGTCGAAGCCTTCGGGGGTGATCCCCTTGTGGAGCAGGATGCGGAGCGCAAGTATCTGGCTCTGAGCGAGCCTGTTGAGGTCCATGACGAAAAGTCCGGATCCTGGGTCCGGATCGAACCGGCCGACAAGCCTTCCTATGAGATTACGGTGGATTTCTCCTCCCGCGTTCTGGGTGTCCAGACCGCCTCTTGGGAGCCGGGGCAGGATTATGCACACCAGATCGGTATCTGCCGGACCTTCGTTTTCTTCCACGAAATCGAGTACCTGTTCGCCAACAACCTGATCAAGGGCGGGGATGTGGACAACGCGATCGTCATCGTCGAGCACCCGGTTTCCGACGAGCAGCTGGACCGGATGTCCGCCTCGATGGGATTGCCCAAACTCCAGGTCGTCGGCGGGGGATACCTGAACAATTTGAAACTGCATTTCGACAATGAGTGCGGACGGCACAAACTGCTGGACCTCATCGGCGACATGCGCCTGGCTGGTTGGCTGAATGCCCGCATCACGGCGTTCAAGCCCGGACATACGATCAATAATCTGGCGGCCCGCGCTGTCCTTGCGCAGCTCGGGGGTGCCAAAATATAAAGCTACCATGAACAAGATTCACCCGTTGGCCTGCGTCAGCCCGAAAGCCAAGATCGGCGAAAACGTCGAGATCGGACCGTATGCCTACATCGATGATGAAGTTGAAATCGGCGATGGTTCCAAGATCCATCCCCATGCCGTCATTTATAACTATGTCCGGATCGGGAAAGACAGCGAAGTCTTCCCGGGCGCCGTCGTAGGAGCCATTCCCCAGGACCTCAAGTTTGACGGGGAAGTGACCTATGTCGAAATCGGCGACCGTGTCACCATCCGCGAGTGCGCTACCATTAACCGGGGCACCAAGGCCAGCGGCAAGGGGGTGACCCGCGTCGGGGACGATACCCTGGTGATGAGCTATGCCCACATCGCCCATGACTGCTGCATCGGCAAGCACTGCATCCTCGTCAGTTATGTCGGCCTGGCCGGCGAGACGGACGTAGATGACTGGGCCATTGTCGGCGGCGGCTCCAAAGCCCACCAGTTCACCAAGATCGGCTGCCATGCCATGGTCGGTGGCGCCTGCAAGATCAACAAGGACATCCCGCCGTATTCCCTGTGCGGCCGTGAGCCGATCAGCTTTGCTGGTGTCAACATCGTCGGCCTGCGCCGCCGCGGATTCTCTTCCGACGTGATCCGCAACATCAAGGACATTTACGACACGATCTATTATCAGGGCTACAACATCTCCGACGGTTGTGCGAAGGTTGAGGCCGGCTTCCCGGAATCCGAGGAGCGTGACACCATCCTCCGTTTCATCCGGGCCTCGAAACGCGGCATCGTCCGCGCCAGCGACGGCAAGGAGCGCGGCCCCATTGAATAATGCTCCTGTCGACGGCCTTTCTTCCGCCGCTGAGCTGGTTTGCGGCTGCGGCCAAGGATTTTACCCTGTCTCCGGACAGGGTTTTTCCGTCTGTGGTCCGGCTGGAAGCCTGCGAACATTTTGTCAAGCAGACGTATCGCAACCGCTGCCGTATCCTTACGGCGAACGGGGTCGAGAACCTGCAGGTCCCGGTCATCCACGACGAGGGACTGTACCGGCTGCCCGTCACGGAGGTCCGGGTCGATTATTCGACACCCTGGATCCCGAAAATGGAACGCGCCCTTGCGTCCGCCTATGAGAGCGCCGCATTTTTCGAGGACTACCGGGACGGATTGTTTTCCATCCTGGAATCCCGGCCGGAGACATTGTGGACGCTCAACCTTTCGCTGATCCAGTTCCTGCTGGACCGGCTGCACCTGGCCGTGGACCTGCAGCCGACAACGGCTTATGAGTCAGGAGGCGCAGAGGATTTCCGGGAGGTCATCCATCCCAAGCGTCCCGATACGGTCTTGCGCGACCTGGCATTGGAAAAGCCATATTTCCAGGTCTTTGCCGGGAAATATGGCTTCCAGTCGAATCTGTCCGCGGTCGACCTTCTGTTCAATGAAGGTCCGGACAGTATCTTGTATCTGAAGAATCTCTAGAACCGCCAGCCGAAGGTGGCGACGAGATCCCAAAGGTTCTTGGTGATCTTGACTTCCGGGTTCAGGATGTTTCCACCATAGGGATTGGCGTTGTCGCCGTAAAGCGTGTGGTACTCATCCGGGTAGAAGTTGCCGCGCAGCGCCAGGTCGAAGAAGAACGAGCCGCCGGAGCTGTAGCCCATGCCCAGCGAAGCGGACTGGCGGTTCTTGGCTCCCTGGTCCGCCACCTTGTCGGGCACCGTGGTCAGGGAATAACCGGCGCGGACCGCGAATTCCGGCATCGGCTTGAGCTCGAAGCCCAGCCGCATGGCGTGGGACTTTCCATAGGCCTGGCGGATGTCCTCGTTCTCTGCGCTGAAGCTATCGGAATAGCTGTCAAAGGCGGAGCGGAACTGCATGGTGCTGAAATCGGTCATCTCATAGTCTGCGCTGATCACACCCATGCCGAAGTTGTAGGCGGCGCCGATGTTGAAGCGGTACGGAGAGATCAGGCGGTATTCACCTTCACCCTTCGGGGACGTCTCGTTGGCGTTGTACTTGCTGTCGGTGAAGGAAATGTCACCGGCCGTGGAATAGTACTCGTGGATGTGCATGGCGGTCGGGGTCTGGATGGCCGCACCCAGCCTCACTTCCGGGGTCGGAACATAGATGAGACCGAATTTGCCGTAGATGCCGCTGCCGTCCACTTCCAGGAAGTTGCGCATGCGCATGGTGGAGAAATAAGTATCGCCGGTCTCAAACCAGTTCGGGAAATCCTTCGGATCCTTGGCCTCTTCCGCAATGTACATGTCGCGCTCCATATCGAGGGACACCATGCCGAGGTTGAAGCCCAGGAAGAGCTGGTCCGAGATGTTCATGCCCAGGTTCATGACGAGGTCCATCCGGTTGCCACGGGTCTGGCGGCCCCAGCGCTGGACCAGCGGCCCGCCGGTACCGATGCTTCCGTCTTCGAAGACCCGCTCGGTGGAGCCGATATACGCATCTTCCGTCCCATCCTCATTGTAGATCATGCCGGTCCGCCAGCCGATGACTTCGTTCCAGTAAACGTTGGCGTTGTCATAGGGATTGTTCTCGAAATTGGCCGAGGAGATGCCCTTCAGGCCGGCCGCCATGTCACCGAGGTAGGAAGTGTGCGGATTCTCGCCGGCCGAAGCCACCTGGTCCAGCAGGCTGGAGGTCATGTTCCCGGTAAAGCCGAAGGAGAGGCCTTTCAGGCCGGAACGCTTGTGGAGGTCGGTATAGATATTCACGCCGAAATTCGGAACGGTAAACCGGGCGTGGTTGCTGTTCATGGCCGTTTCAAGCGGACTGGTGCCCGGGTTGGAACTGTATTGGGACCCGGTCGAGACGATACTGACGTTCGGGGTGATGGTGAACTGGGAATACCGTGCGACCGCAGAGCCGGCCGGGTTGATCCCGATCGAACCGAGGTCTCCGCCCAGGGCGGTGAAGGCATTGCCCATTGCAATGGTACGGGCGGTGCCGTAGTAGTTGTACTCGCTGAACTGGAGGGCGTCGCCGATGGTCTGGGCACCGGCGCCAGCCGCCGCGAAGGCGAGCAGGGATACAAGGGCTATCTTTTTCATGGTCTTTTCGTTTTTGATTAAGAAATACTGATGATGCAGGCTGTGACGGGACTATCGTCTGCCGCCACCGCTGCTGCTGCGGGAAGATCCGCCGCCGGAGTAACCGCCGCCGGAGGAGCTGCTGCGGGAGCTGCCGCCGGAATAACCGCCGCCGGAATAGCTGCCGGAAGAGGAACTGCGGGAACTGCCGCCGGAATAACTGCCGCCAGAATAGCTGCTGGAAGACCGGGTGGCGGAAGAGCTGCTGCTACGGTAGCTGCCGGAATTGGAGGAAGAACTGCTGCTGCGATAGGTCGCGGAGCTGCTGCTGCGGCTCTGCGTGCTCGGACGGCTGGCCGCGGAACTGGAGCTGCGGGTCGCACCGGAGGAGCGGTACGTCGTGGAAGAACCGGAGGTCCGGGGTGCTGTCGCAGTCGTGCTGCGGCCGCTGGCAGAGGAGGAACGGACGACACCGTTTCCGGAGACCTGGCCGGCAGAGGCGCTGCGCGCTACGCTGCTCGCGGAGGAGCGGGTGCGGGTCGCTGCAGCCGAACGGGCGGCCGAGGAACTGGTGCGGGTAGCGGCGGAGGAGGAAGACCGGGTCGCTGCGGCGGAAGGCCGGGTGGCGGCACGGGAAGATGTCGCACTGCTGCTGCGGGTCGACAGGCCGCTGCTGCTCCGGGATGCGGAGCTGCTCCGGCTGGAACGTCCGCCGATGGCGTCGGTCCTGCGCTGGTGCGTCAGGTTGCTGGTGCCGAAGTAGCGGTTGCCATGCAGGCCTGTACCGGCGTAAGGATGGCCATGGCCCCAGCCATAGTGGTAGCCGCCCCACGCATAGTAATAAGGAGTATGCCAGCCCCAGTAGGGATTGCCATACCAGCCGCTGTAGTACCAGGGGCTGCCGTACCAGTAGGAACCGTAGTACCACGGATCGTACCAGTAAGAGCCGTAATACCAGGGATCATGCCAGTAGCTGCCATAGTACCAGGGATCGTAGAAATCCCAGTACCAGGGATCCCATGCCCATGCGCTGTAGCGCCAGGGACGGTAGAATCCGCCGTAATGCCAGGGACGTCCCCAATACCAGGCGGAACTGTAGTGCCAGCGGGGACCGTAGCCGAGCCAGATGTCGACGGTCGGGGTTTCAGCCAGGGTGACAGTGGTAGTGTTCGCATTGCGGTCGAAGCGGACCGTCGCGGACATGTTCTCCGGGACGAACAGGGTGTCGGCACCCTGCCCGCTCCGCAGGTAAACTTCAGAGCCTTTGGTCTGCTCGACGAGGGAAGCGATTTCTTCGTCGGAAGCAGGAACAGTTTCCATGGTCGCGGTTTCAGGCCTATAGTAGATACCGTCCTGGAACTGCTGTCCAGAGGAAGCGAACTGCGCGGAAGACCCACACGCGGTGAAGGCGATCAGCGCTGCAAACAGGGGAATGAGTCTTGTTTTCATATCCGTATCAACTATAAATGTAATATAAAATTTGTATCTTTGTGCGCCCGGAATCCTGTGCGGAACCGGACGTTTGAAAGGGGTATTGCAAACTTCATACCTTTTTCATCAGGTGCAAGGTTACTAAATAAATCGATAAAAACAAAAATAATGGCAGATCAGATTACGAAACGGTCGGAAAACTACTCCCAATGGTACAATGACCTGGTGGTGAAAGCCGACCTTGCCGAGCAGAGCGCAGTCCGCGGCTGTATGGTCATCAAACCCTACGGATATGCGATCTGGGAGAAAATGCAGCATATCCTCGACGAGAAATTCAAGGCCACAGGCGTCCAGAACGCCTATTTCCCGCTCTTTATCCCGAAATCCTTCTTCAGCCGTGAAGCCGAGCATGTCGCCGGGTTCGCCAAGGAATGCGCCGTCGTGACGCATCACCGCCTGATGAACGATCCCAACGGGAACGGCGTCGTGGTCGATCCTTCCGCCAAGCTTGAGGAAGAACTGATCGTCCGCCCGACTTCCGAGACCATTATCTGGAATACCTATAAGAATTGGATCACTTCCTGGCGCGACCTGCCGATCCTGTGCAACCAGTGGTGCAATGTCGTCCGTTGGGAAATGCGTACCCGCCTGTTCCTCCGGACCGCCGAGTTCCTGTGGCAGGAAGGCCATACCGCCCATGCCACTTCCCAGGAGGCCCAGGAAGAAGCCGAGCGCATGGTCCATGTCTATGCCGACTTCGCCCGGAACACCATGGCCCTGCCGGTCATCATCGGCCACAAGAGCCCGAACGAGCGCTTTGCCGGCGCCCTCGATACCCTGACGATCGAGGCCATGATGCAGGACGGAAAGGCCCTCCAGGCCGGTACGTCCCACTTCCTCGGGCAGAACTTCGCCAAGTCCTTCGACGTGCAGTTCACCAACAAGGACAGCCAGCTCGAATATGTCTGGGCGACTTCCTGGGGCGTTTCGACCCGTCTGATGGGCGCCCTGATCATGGCTCACGGCGATGACAACGGCCTGGTGCTGCCGCCGGCCCTCGCCCCGATCCAGGTCGTGATGGTCCCGATCTACCGCAAGCCGGAAGAGCTGGATGCCGTCCTGGAGAAAATGTATGAGGTGAAAAAGCAGCTGGAGGCCCTCGGCCACAGCGTGAAGATCGACAGCCGCGATACCCTCCGTCCGGGCTTCAAGTTCGCCGAATGGGAGCTCAAGGGCGTGCCGGTGCGTATCGCCATGGGTCCGCGCGACCTGCAGAACGGCACCGTCGAAGTGGCCCGCCGCGATACCCTGACCAAGGAGACGATGGCCCTCGAAGGCATTGCGGAGCATATCCACGGCCTTCTCGACGATATCCAGGCCAATATCTACCAGAAAGCCTTTGATTTCCGTGCCGCCCATGTCGAGAAATGCGACAGCTGGGAAGAGTTCAAGGCCAAGATCGACACCGGCAAGTTCCTGCTCTGCCACTGGGACGGGACGGCCGAGACCGAGCAGGCCATCAAGGACGAGACCAAGGCGACGATCCGCTGCATCCCTGTGGACAGTTTCGTCTGCGAAGAGGAAGGCGTCGACATCTATTCCGGAAAACCGTCGAAGCAGCGTGTCGTATTCGGTATTGCATACTAACGAATTAAACAAGAGATTATGAAAAAGTTATTTGCCATTCTGGCAGGTTCGGCCCTGAGCGTGGCCGCCTTTGCCCAGAATAACGCCCAGGAAGCCGCTGCTGCCGCCGCTGCCGCTATCGCCGGCACCCCGCAGGCGGAAGTCCCGGCCCCGAAGCCGAACTATTGGACCCGTTCCCTGATGACCAACATCAGCTTTGGCCAGAACTCCTATTGGAACTGGGCCAAGGGCGGCAACAACAACGTCTCCCTCAATGCCACGATCGACGGCAGCGCCGATTATGCGAAGGATAAGGTGGTCTGGAAGAACCACATGCTGCTCAAATACGGATTCCTCTATTCCGAGGACAAGCCGATCTACCAGAAGAACATCGACCAGATGCTGCTGGAAAGCACGCTCGGTTACAAGGCCACCCCGACCCTGAGCTATTCCGCCAAGTTCACCTTCCTGAACCAGTTTACCAACGGCTATACGTACAAGGCTCCTTCCGTCGAAGAACCGACCAAGAAGGATTGGAAGGATGCGCGCGAGCTCAAGTCCGGATTCCTGTCCCCGGGTATCGTGACCCTCGGTCTTGGTGTCGACTGGGTCCCGAACAACTGGCTGACCGTCAACTTCGCCCCGCTGACCGGCGGTTTCACCATCGTTTCCGAGAAGGAACTGGGTCTCTGGGGTGAGAACCTCCGCAAGAACTACGGTATGGCCCTCAAGAAGGAATATGAGGATGTCGACGTGAAGGAAGCGGCCGTGCATCCGGAGTATTACCGTGGCGCCCGCTTCGAATTCGGTGCCCAGCTGACTGTCGGTGCGAAGGTCAAGATCAACGACAACTTCGAAGCCTCGACCAAGTTCATCGGTTTCTCCAACTACCTGAAGAACCCGCAGAACATCCGCGTCTACTGGGACAACACCCTGTCCTGGAAGCTGGCCAAGTACTTTGCCCTGACCATGAACACCAACCTGATCTACGACGATACCATTCTGATCGTCGATATCGATCATCCCAACGGACACAAGGCTGTCCAGTTCTTCGAGGGCCTGCTCTTCGGCTTTACCTATACCTTCTCTTCGAAGAAATAAATCCTGAAACCGCTTCCTGCCATGCTGGAGCGATTGATCCATACACTGGAAGGACTGCCCTGCCAACCTGACAGGGTGGTCCTTCTGGCTGTCAGCGGCGGCATGGACTCCATGTGCATGGCCGACCTGTTCCTGCGGACCGGGCGTCCCTTCGAGGTTCTGCATTGCAACTTCGGGCTCCGGGGCGCGGACAGCGATGCGGATGAGGTGCTGGTACGGGAATGGTGCGTAGAGGCCGGCGTCCCGTTCCATGTCCGTCATTTTGATACCTCCTGGTATGCGGCTGAGCAGGGCGTCAGCATTGAAATGGCCGCGCGTGACCTGCGTTACGCGTGGTTTGCGCTGGAAAGTGCTTCTCGCGGAAATGCTCCCGTGGCCGTGGCGCACCATGCGGATGACAATGCTGAAACCTTGGTGTTGAATCTGTTGCGTGGCACGGGACTGGAGGGCGTCCGGGGCATGAGCCCGGCGCGTCCTTTGGCGCAGGGGGGCATGCTGATCCGTCCGCTCCTGGGCTTCACCCGTGCGGAAATCGAAGAATATGCCGCCTCGAACAAGATCCCGTTCCGGGAAGACCGGACCAATGCCGAAGACCGGTATTTGCGCAACAAGGTCCGGCACCAGGTCCTTCCGGTCTTCCGGGAGATCAATCCCTCTTTCCTCCAGACATTGGGGCATGATATGGCTCGTTTTGACGAGGCCGCCCGGATCGTGGATGCATGGTACCGGGAACATCTGCCCTCCGGCGACAGGATTCCGTTCGCGGAATTATTTGCAGCAGGGGAGTGGCGGTATCTGCTGTACCGTCTGCTGCGCGACCGGGGATTCGATCCTTCGGTGCAGGAGCAGGTCGCGGATATGCTTTCCAGCGGACGGCAGACCGCAGGCCATCTGTTTACCGGCAGGCTGTGGCGCCTGGCGCTGACGGCGGATGCCCTGGTGTTTGAACCGGTCGCGGTTCAGGATCCGGGCCCTTGGGAAATCCCGGCTCCCGGTTCGTATGCATGCGGTGGATACACGCTGGCCGTTTCGCTGGAGCCCTTCTCTCCCGGCATGCCGGTCCGTTGCCCGGAAGGAGAGTCGCTGTTCGACGCGGATCTGTTATCGTTCCCGCTGCAGGTCCGTCGCTGGCAGGCCGGCGACTGGCTCCGTCCCATCGGCCTGAACGGCAGCAAGAAACTGAGCGACCTGTTCGTGGACCTGCATTTCGACCGCCTGAAAAAAGAGAAAGCCCTCGTCCTTTCGGGCGAAGGCTCCCATGTGTATTCTTTACTGGGCTTGCGGACCGACGAATCCGTCAGGGTGACGGAGCAGACCGCAAACGTGCTCCGGATCAGAATCCGATAACCATTTCGTACGGCATCCGTGCCATGAACCGGTCGCTGGAGGCTGCGTTCCAGTCCTTGAACGCCTTTCCGATGGGGGCGAACGGCGTGCCGGCCAGGACATCATTGTCCTTCTCCAGGCTCTGGCCGAAGCTCTCGAGAATCGTCTCGAAAGGCGACGGGACTTTCGGATAACCGACGACCTGCCACTGGGTCAGGTCGGTCTCGCCACCGGCCTGGGCAGCGAACTTGATGGCATCTTCGAGGGTGCCGATCTCGTCGACGAGACCGATGCCGAGGGCGTCGGAACCGGTCCATACACGGCCCTGGGCGATCTCATCCACCTGCTCGGGAGTCATGTCACGGCCTTCGGCGACGTTGTTCAGGAAGGCGCCATAGATCTCTTCGATGGACTGCTGCATGAACGCTTTCTCCGAATCATCCAGCGGGGCGAAGAGGGACATCATGCCGCTGTGCTTGCTGGAACCGACGGTGTAGACGCCGACTTTCAGCTTCTCTTTCAGGGTCTTGCTCGCGTCCGGGATCATGCTGAAGACACCGATGGAGCCGGTGAGGGTCGTGCGGTCGGTATAGATCCGGTCGCAGCTGTTGGAAATCCAGTATCCGCCGGAAGCTGCATATTCGCCATAGGAGGCGATGACCGGTTTCTCGGCCCGGAGCAGGTCGATTTCCGTCTTGATCTTGTCGGAAGCAAGGACGCTGCCGCCGGGGGAGGCGACGCGGAAGACCACGGCCTTGATGCTTTCATCCTTGCGGATCTTGGCGATCTGGGCGGCGAAATAGTCGCCGGCAACCTGCTGCTTGCTATTGCCTTCTACGATATTGCCTTCCGCATAGAGGATGGCGATCTTTTTCTTGGCTTTGGTATTCGGTTTGGCCTTTGCCGTCACATAGTCGGTAAAGGGAATCATCTTGACTTTGTCAAAGTTCTCGACGACGGCGAGGGTGGCGAGCTTGTCCTGCAGCTGGCTGCGGGTCATCAGTTCGTCGACCAGTCCGTTGTCGACCATGTCCTGGGCATTGACCAGGGAAAGGTTGTCAACCAGTTCGCTCAGCTTGCCGGCAGGCAGGTCGCGACTCTTCTCGATATCGGCGGCGAAGGCGTTCCAGATGGAATTGATCATGACCTGGTTCTGTTCCAGGTTCTCCGGGCTCGGCTCTCCCTTGATATACATCTCACCGGCGGATTTATATTTGCCGTGGCGGATCAGCTGGACATTGACGCCCAGTTCCTTGAGCAAGTCGCCCAGGAAGATCATCTGGGTCCCGACGCCAGTGATCATCGGGCTGGCACCCGCGTTGGCGGACATATAGACCTTGTCGGCCGCGGAAGCGAGGTAATAGCTGCCGGTCGAGGGCATTTCCGTCCAGGCGATGACCGGTTTCCCGCTCTGCCGGAAATTCAGCAGGGCCTGGCGGAGTTCTTCCATCTGGGACATTCCGGCGGTCGCTCCGTCCGGTTTGAGGTAGATCAGCTTGACAGCCGGGTCGGCGGCTGCGGCGTTGATGGCCTGGACGGCATTCCACAGGCCGAGGGGCGTAGCCATCGTGCCACCGCCCATCAGCAGGCTGGTCGGATCGAAGTTCTGGTTCCCCTGCTCGGAAAGGGCGAAGGTGGACATGTCCATTTTCAGGATTCCGGAACGGGGAAGGACCGGCTCGCTGCCGCTGCCTGCCAGGGCCATGCTCCCGACACACCCGGCGAAGAAGAAAAAGCCGAGGAAACTCATGACGATCAGACCGCAGATGACGGCGCAGACCATTTTGACAAATTCTTTCATATGGCGTCTATTGTATTTTCTATCTCACAAATATATGGATTTTTCCTATATTTGCATCCTATAAGATTGCAAACATGGCACAGAAACCCTCCATCCCGAAAGGGACCCGCGACTTCGGCACCCAGGAAATGGCCGAGCGCAATTATATATTCGACACCATCCGCAGCGTTTTCCGGACCTATGGCTATGCCCAGATCGAGACCCCTGCGATGGAAAACCTGTCCACGCTGCTGGGTAAATACGGGGATGAGGGGGATAAGCTCCTGTTCCGGATCATCAATTCCGGCGAACCGTTCTCCAAGGTCGATGTGGCTTCCTATCTCAGCGAAGCCGGGACCGACGATGCCGGTCTGGTCAAGGCCGTCTGCGAGAAAGGATTGCGCTATGACCTGACCGTCCCGTTCGCCCGCTACGTCGTCCAGCACCAGAACGAGATTTCCTTCCCGTTCCGCCGCTTCCAGGTCCAGCCGGTCTGGCGTGCCGACCGTCCGCAGAAGGGACGCTACCGCGAGTTTTACCAGTGCGACGCCGATGTAATCGGCAGCAAGTCCCAGCTGAACGAACTGGAACTGGTGCAGATCGTGGATGCCGTCTTTGGCAAGCTCGGGATCCGGGTGCTGATCAAGATCAACAACCGGAAGGTCCTGACGGGATTCGCCGAGATCGCCGGCTGCCCGGACAAGGTCGTGGACATCACGGTCGCCATCGACAAACTAGATAAGATCGGCCTGGATGCCGTCAAGGAGGAGATGCTGGCCAAGGGCTTGACCCCGGAGGCGGTCGCAGTCATCGAGCCGATCTTGCTGCTGGAAGGTTCGACGGCCGAGAAACTGGCGACCATGCGCTCGCTGATGAACGGAGGTTCGGCTTCCGGACTGGTCTCTGAGACGGGCCTGAAAGGCCTGGATGAACTGGAAGAACTGTTTGGCTATCTCGAGGCGGCGGGTGTGCGCCAGGCGGTCGAGATCGACCTGTCCCTGGCCCGCGGCCTGAACTATTATACCGGCGCCATCTTTGAGGTGAAAGCGCTCGACTTCGCCATCGGCAGCATCTGCGGCGGCGGTCGTTATGACAACCTGACCGGTATCTTCGGCCTTCCGGACATGTCCGGCGTGGGGATTTCCTTCGGTGCCGACCGAATCTACGATGTGCTGAAAGGGCTGGACAAGTTCCCGGCCGGCCTGCGCTCCTCGACCCGGCTGCTCTTTGCCAACATGGACGCTTCCGTGCTGCCGTATCTGATTCCGGTCGCCCGTACGCTCCGCGAGGCGGGAGTGGCCTGTGAGATCTATCCCGATGCCGGTAAGCTGAAGAAGCAGTTTGACTATGCCGACCGCAAGGCCATCCCGTTCATCTCGATCAACGGTACGGACGAGGCGGCTGCCGGTACGATCGGCATCAAGAATCTCTCGACGGGAGACCAGCGTCAGTTTGCCAAGGACGACCTGGAAGGCATCCTGGCCTTCCTGGGATAAGGCACTTACATTTTTTCTCTGTTTTCGTGTCTTTTCGGGCAGAAAAGGCCACCGGAGCGCATAAAACGCAGAAAAATTTTGCAAATTCGGAAAACCTCCGTATATTTGCAGTCCAATAACACCGCGGGGTAGAGCAGTTGGTAGCTCGTCGGGCTCATAACCCGGAGGTCGGAGGTTCGAGTCCTCCTCCCGCTACTAAAGAGGAATTATCTAACGGATGATTCCTCTTTTTTGTTATCTTTGTTTCCATGCAACACAAGGTTTTAATACTGCCAGTTCTTTTAGCACTTTTCGTCTTTCTTTCTGCATGTTCAGTAATCAAGCACACAAAATCCGTGAGTGAGCAAGTGAACTCTAATGATTACATGGAGGACATGATTTCTGTTGAAGCGGCGAAGCGTGCGTTGGAAGATGGGAATGCAGAACTACTTTTGATTGGAGGGATTTCTCCGACAATTGTTATTGGTCAAGAAAAGTTCAAGAAGAAATATGGTATTGATTATTATGACTTTGGTGACTTACCTTGGTTTTCAAATGAGGAGATTGCCCGCTGGAACTGTGTTATATTTGAATGGCTGAATGAGCATTATGGTACCAGATGGCAGAGAGATGTCAGAACAGATGTAATTGGATTCAAGGATTGGGTCCACCATTCACGCGAAAAATCAGAGTGAGGATAAATCGAAAGATTTGTCTTCTTTTTTGTTTGTGGCGGAATAAATAGTATCTTTGTGTCGGAATAAATGTCGGGATAACTGACGGAACAAATGACGGAATAAACCATGTATAAACCTCCTTTCACCGTATCGGCCAAGGCCATCAATCTGATTGCGATGATCTCCAGTCAGCTGGAAAGATATGCAATCCGGATGGAACAGGAGGACACCTTGCGGCTCAGGAGGGCCAACCGGATCAAAACCATCCATTCTTCCCTGGCCATCGAGGGCAACACCCTGTCTGAAGGTGAAGTCCAGGCCGTCTTGGAAGGCAAGAAGGTGGTTGCACCGTTGAAAGAGATCCAGGAAGTCAAGAACGCCATCAAGACCTACGAACTCTATCCCAAACTCAATCCCTTTTCCATCCAGGACCTTTTGCTGGCCCATGGTACGATGATGTCCGGCCTTGTCGATGAAGCCGGGATGTTCAGAAAAGGAGGCGTCGGGGTTTTTGACGGAGACAAGCCCATCCATATCGCTCCCCCGGCGGACAGGGTCAGGGACCTGATGAGCGACCTTTTCGGATGGCTGGAGAACGCCGATGACCATCTGCTCATCCGGAGTTGTGTCTTCCATTACGAGTTTGAATTCATCCACCCCTTCGCCGACGGGAACGGAAGAATCGGCCGTCTCTGGCAATCTCTTATCCTCGGCCGGCTGAATCCGATTTTCGAGCATCTTCCTGTCGAGAACATGGTCTATTCCAACCAACAGGCCTATTACCACGCCATCAACCGGAGTTCCGACCTCGGCGACAGTGGCCCTTTCATCGACTTCATGCTGGAAGAAATCCTGAACGCACTCGTTGACCATCAAGGGAAATCCAATGCCGACATTGCCGATGAGAAAGGCCTCAACTACCAGCAGCAAAGAGTCCTGGGATATCTGCGCGCTGACAGACATACCACAGCGGCCAAGATTGCCGCTGACCTGGACATGAGCGCCCGCCAGATTGAACGGATGCTTGCCGACATGAAAGCCAAAGGCATCATCCGGCGGATCGGCGCCAACAGGAACGGCTATTGGGAAATCGCGGATGATTGAGAGTCAACACTTTTGACGTGCCGGTTACTTCTGCTTCGGATGGAGTTTCCGGTGGAGTTTCAGACTGGTCACGAGGGACCCCAGATCCGATTTGGCGACTTGGACTGAGCGGATGTATTCGTTCCGGGAGACGCTGAATTCGAGTAGCTTGTTGAGCAGTTCCTTCCGGTAGGTGACCGTTACGGGCTCCAGGTCTTCTTTCGGGAATCCGATGGCTACGCATCCGCTGATTTCCCTCGATGTCCCCGGAGAAGTCTTGAACAGGGCCTGCAGGTCCTTGAGCGATTCCATCGCCTCTTCCAGTGTGTCCCCAAGCGGGATGAACAGTTCAGACAGGGGATCGATGTAGACCTGGACGACCTTGTCCCCGATTCCCAGTTGACCTACGGAAAGGAAATAATGGTTCTGCCCGTCTTTCGGGGAGTTGAAGAGTTCCACGAAGGTCGCGTCTCCTTCATTCTCAATCTATATGATTTCCAGCCGCTGGGGTATTTTGGACATCTGGGCCGATGCGGCGAGCGAACAGGCCAGTGCGATCATTGCGATAAGGATCCTTTTCATCGTTATGGGTCTTAATATCATATTGTCGTTCAAACACTTTCTTTCTGCCGCAAAGGGAGCCATTTCCCATAGGTGAGCATGCGCCAGACCCATTCGACGGGGCCAAATTTGAAGTACTTCAGCCAAAGGGCGCTGAAACCGATTTGGAAAGCGTAGACGCCCAGGGCGATCAACTCTGTTCCGAGCAGGCGGCCCCGGTTGCCCAGTCCCAGGCCGATAGCTATTCCCAGCAGTGTGGAGATTATGTTCTCACGGTAGATATAGGCCGAAGTTTCGCCGTCGAAGAAGCCCAGCACTTTGATCGTGGCTATCTCACGGACGCGCTCGGTGATGTTGATGTTGGCAAGATTGTAAAGCACGATGACCGCCAGCAGTCCCGCGCAGAATATCAGCAGCAGCACAATGGAATCAAGGCTGTCGATAGAAGTCAGAAAGCTCTTGGCCGAAGCTCCCTTGAAGCCGATGCCGAGGAACTGCTTGTCAGCGATGAGCTTCTGCTTGAAGCGGGACATCTGGCTGGAGAGCTTGCTGACGACATTGTCGATCCCATCGTAGAACTCGTCCGCGCGGTCTTCCGCACGGAAGATCATGTTGCGTGCTTTGATGGTAACCTCTGTCTTTTTATATTTCTTCTCCTCCGTCAGCATGACGTCGGCATCGATATCATCAGAGAAATACTTGCCCAGTTTCTGGACCTTCTTCTCGATCGTGTCTTTCAGATGGTCACTGACTTTGCAATTTTTGCCTGTGATGTTCACTCTCATAGTGCGACCTCCTTATTGTTTGATAAAACAATATTCGCAGCAGTAACTTCTATATACAACAGTCGCCTGGCTGACCTGGTCTTTGCCCCCACACTTGCCTTGACCCGGGTTTCCCGGAGGACTTACTTCTAAACTGCGCCATGATCACCGCGGCTTCCTGCGCACGGCTTACGTGGGACCTTTCGCCCGCAGCTGGCATGGCCTTTCAACCACAGACCCAGCCGACTGCCATATGCTTTTGTTTGATAATATTCTAACACGGAATCGCCCTTTCATGTGGCATTCTGTGCAAATTCTCGTACATTATTCTGCAGCCTCTTCAAATGCCGGATGGACATCTGCGCCGGCCGCAAATGTCAGCACATCGACACGGGCTGCGCCTGCCTCTTTCAGCACCGCGGCGCAGGCGTCGAGCGTGCTGCCCGTCGTATAGACATCGTCGATCAGCAGGATCTTCTTTCCGGCTATGATACT
>ONQC01000028.1:13974-49600 GCA_900319855.1 uncultured Bacteroidales bacterium | reverse complement strand
GGAATTCACGGCCACCATCAAAGTCACCTCCGAGAACAGCCTCCAGGACCTGGAGCACCTCGCCCTGACCTTCCCGATCGCCAGCGGCTGGGAAATCTACAACGACCGGCTCTTCGCCGGACAGGTTGCCGCCCAGAACGCGTATGATCATCAGGACATCCGGGACGACGCCTGCATCTGGTACTTTGACCTGCCGCTGGGTACTTCGAAGGCCTTCAAACTCCGGCTGCGGGCGGCGTACGAAGGATCGTTCCTGCTGCCTCCGGTCACCTGCGAAGCCATGTATAACAGCCTGGTAGCCGCCAATACCGCTTCCGGCACCGCCGTCGTGACCCGATGAAAAAACCGTCCCGAAAGCGCATCCTGGCCGTTTCGGCCGCGCTGGTGCTGCTGGCCTGGCTCTGCTGCCTGCCACGGACGCTCTTTCGGGACGTTCCGTATTCCACCGTCGTCGAAGACCGGGACGGCAATTTGCTCGGGGCCCGGATCGCGACGGACGGACAGTGGCGGTTTCCGCCGCGGGACACGGTTCCAGAGAAATTCGCCACGGCCCTCATCCAGTTTGAAGACCGGTATTTCCGATGGCACCCCGGCATCAATCCGGTAGCCATCGGAAGGGCCTTGATCGGGAATATCCAGGCGGGACACGTCACCAGCGGCGGCAGCACGCTGACCATGCAGGTCATCCGCCTGTCGCGCGGCAAGGAAAGGACCCTTTGGCAGAAAGCCATCGAAGCCGTCCAGGCAACCCGCCTGGAGGCGCGCTGCAGCAAAGATGAAATCCTCGCCCTGTATGCCGCCCATGCCCCGTTCGGTGGGAATGTCGTCGGGCTGGAAGCAGCGGCCTGGCGCTATTTCGGGCGCCCCGCCGACGAACTGTCCTGGGGCGAAGCCGCCACCTTGGCCGTGCTTCCGAACGCGCCCGCCAGCATCCATCCCGGGAAAGCGCGGGAGCAATTGCTGGCCAAGCGAAACCGCCTGCTGGACAAGTTGCTCAAGCGAGGTTACCTGGACTCCCTCGATCATGAACTGGCCTGCAGCGAGCCGCTCCCGCAGGCCCCGAAAGCCCTCCCCGCCCATGCACCGCATTGGGTGGAAATCCAGCCCAAAGGCATCCGCAGCCGGACTTCGGTTTCCCTGTCCCTGCAGGACCGGGTCGAAGCCATCACGGACCGGTGGTCGCGCGAACTGGACCGCAACGGCATCGCGGACCTGAGCGCCATCGTCCTGGACAACCGGACCGGAGAAGTCCTGGCCTATGTCGGCAACGCCGATCCCCTTCGGGAAAGGCCCGGACGGCAAGTCGATATCGCCCGCTCCCCCCGGAGCACCGGCAGTATCCTCAAGCCGTTCCTGTACTGCGCCCTCCTCCAGGAAGGCCAGATCCTGCCCCGGACCCTGCTCCCGGACATTCCGGTCAACATCGGCGGATTTTCCCCGCAAAACTTTGACCTGCAATTCTATGGAGCCGTTCCGGCGGACAATGCGCTCGCCCGTTCCCTCAACGTACCTGCCGTCCACATGCTGCGCCGTTATGGCGTCCCCAAATTCCACCATCTCCTGCGCGAAGCCGGACTCACGACCCTGACCCGTGAACCGGCAGATTACGGGCTGTCGCTGATCCTCGGCGGCGGCGAAGTGACGCTCATGGACATCACCCGGGCCTATGCCTCGATGGCCCGCAGCTACCTGTACGATACCGGGGGGCCATTGCATGACAAAGTGGCACTCTGGCACACGTTCGAAGCCCTTTCCGAAGTCAACCGACCCGATGAAATCGACTGGCATCTCGTCCGCTCCATCCGGAAAACCGCCTGGAAAACCGGCACCAGCTACGGATTCCGGGATGCGTGGGCCGTCGGCGTGACGCCGGACTACACGGTCGGCGTCTGGGCCGGGAATGCAGCCGGTCAGGGCGTCCCGGGACTGACCGGGGCCCGGACGGCCGGACCGGTGCTGTTCGAGCTCTTCGGCCTGCTCCCGGTGCAGGCGGCGGATTCCCCGTATGCGGAAGGGGCCTGGTTCGCGGAGCCGTTCGCTTCGGACGGTATCCGGGCGGAAACCTGCAAAGACTCCGGCCACCTGAAAGGGATGTATTGCGCGCAGACCGACACCCTCCTGCTTCCCAAGGCCGCTCTCGAAAGCGAGGCCTGCCCCTACCACCAACCGGACGGATCCTTCCTCCTGCCGCCGGCCATGGAATGGTATTACCGCCAGCACCACCCGGAGTACCAACCGACGGTCCGGGGCGAGCAGGCCGTCATGGAATTCATCTATCCGGAGCCCGGCAGCATCATCTGGCTGCCCCGCCAATTGGACGGCCAGGTCAAAGGCGCCGTCTTCCAGCTGGCCCACCGGGATCCCTCCGCCACCGTCTTCTGGCACATGGACGGGACCTACCTGGGACAAACCCGTTTCCTGCACCAGCTTTCCCTCCAGCCTGATCCCGGCGACCATGCCCTGACAGTGGTCGATGGAGAAGGCCGGACGCTCTCCATACGCTTCCGCATTGCCGAAAATGGCCAAAAGGACGAATAATTCGCCCCTTCCGGCGGTTTTTTTCGTATTCCCAGCAAATATGCTATCATAATTTTAAAATGATGTCAGTTTTTATATCTTTGCAAAAAAGAGTTATGGAAACCACACGCATACAGACCGTCCTCCGATTGGAGCCAGAACTGCTCGAAAGGGTAAAACGGCGCGCCCGAAAAGAAAAGAAATCCTTTAACCGGTACGTCGAGCTGTTGCTTGAACGGGAAACAAGTTTGTGTTTCCCAAAACTGCCTGAAGACTTTACAATCTCCGAAGAAGTTCTCGGACTACGACAGTTCCGACTGGAAGAGCCCAGTGCAGAAGAACTTGCAGCAGACCCGAAACTAGCTTATTTGTGGGAAAAGTATGGGAAGAAATAGCCTGAAAGTATATCTCGACACGAATGTTCTGCTGGATATCATCTCTACCATAGAGCGTCCTTCGGTAAAGGCGTCTCTCATCATCTTTGAGGCGGTACGCAACGACAAGATGGAAGCAGTCCTTTCTACGCAAAGCATTCTGGATGCCGCTTATATCCTATCCAAAGAAGATGGATATACTCCGGAACTATTTACCCGACAAATCCTATATCTCCTCAATCATCTCAATGTCCGAAGCATCGACTCCGCCCATTTGCGCGAAGCGCTGATCCTCCCGTCCGGAGATCTGGAAGACAATGCCCAGTACGCACTGGCAGACAGCGAAGGGTGCGACATCCTCGTTACCTCCGACCGGTCTTTCCGTCGCGACCGGACATCAACGGGCCTTCCGGTATTTACGCCGGAAGAACTCGTCGCCCGTATGACTGAAAAAGAGTAAGTGCTACCGGATGCTGTTGAGCAGGTCCAACTTACCGTCGCCAATCAGCTTGATAACCAGCTCGCCGAAAAGGGTATTCTGCCAGGCAAACCAGGGACGGGTGAAATTGGAGGCGTCGTCCCGGTGGAAGGACTCATGGATGAAACCGGTGCCGGCGTCCGTGGCCAGCAGCGTTTCCATGCACCATTTGATCTCTGCATCGTCCTTCGCCGTGAAGGCGCGCATCATGATGCTCATCGGCCAGATGACCTCGGTCCCGATGTGCGGCCCGCCGATGCCCTCGGCCGCCTTGCCGCGCCAGAAATAGGGATTGCTGTCGCTCCAGACGAATCGCCGGGTATTCTGGTAGATGGAATCCTCCGCCAGACTCTCATCCAGATAGGCCAGGGAAAGGAGGCTCGGAACGTTGGCATCGTCCATCAGGTACTGGTTGCCGAAACCGTCGGCCTCGAAGGCATAGATGGGACCGAAGGAGGTCGTGCGGTTGACGGCATACTCCTGCAGGGCGGCGGCGACTTCATCGGCCAGGGCGCGGCAATCTCCGGCGAGGCCGGCCTCGTGGTTGACCGTCTCGAGGATCTCGGCGGCTTTGCGCAGGATACTGACGGCGAAGAAGTTGGACGGAATCAGGAACTCGAACTGGGTCGCATCGTCGGACGGACGGAAGGAAGAGGCGATCAGTCCGACCGGCTTGACGGGATTGCCGCGTCCGACCCGGTCCTTGGTGTCGAGCTGCCGGTCCGTGACGCGCAGGAAATAGTACGGCCCGTCGCCGTCTTTGCGCTGCTGGGTCCGGAAGGTATCAAGGATGGTCCGGACGGCCTTCAGCCAGGTCTCCCCGAAAACGGAGGTGTCTCCGGTCGTCTTCCAATAGTGGTGGGCCAGGCGGACCGGGTAGCAATGCGAGTCAATCTCCCACTTGCGTTCGAACACGTTCGGGTTCTGGGGCGCACCGGTTTCGTCCTTGGCACCTTCCCCGGTCGGACCGTCATTGAACGCATTGGCATACGGATCGATGGTAATCAGGCGCAACTGCGTATTGATCACGCCCGCGAGCATCCTCCGGAGGTACTCATCGCCACCGGCCAGCTGGACATAGGGCCAGACCTGCGCCCCGGAATCACGGAGCCACATGGCATGGATATCACCCGTATAGACAAAGGTTTCGGGCGTCTCACCGTCCCGGAAATGGACCGTCGTATCGAGGGTGTTCGGGAAACAGTTCACGAACATCCAGCGGAGCTTGGGATTCTGCAGGAGGGCCGCCACTTCGTTGATTTTCGCCTCGACGGCCTCACTGCGGAACAGCCGGTCCGCTTCGGCCGGACGCTGCGAAATATAGTTCCCGGCCGCATCGACGGTCTGTTTGCTTTGATCGGCCGGTTCGGTATCCTTATTCTTGGACGGCTGGCCGCAGGCGACCGCCATCAGGCAGAGGGCGGCGGCGACAATCTGGGTAAAGGTTTTCATCGTTATTGGTTAAGGAAAAGTTCGACTTTCTCGGTCATGACCGTGGAGAGCAGGACTTTGCCCTTCGGGCTGATGACGTATTTGGTCGGGATCCACTTCACGCCATACGCCTCGGAGACCTGTGTCTCCTTCCATTTCTTGAAGCCCTCGGAAAGCTGAAGCCAGTCCATTCCGTGCTCCGCCGTATATTTGCGCAACTGCTCCGCGTCCGTATCGAAGGAAATGCCGAGGAACTCCACTTCCGGATGCTCCTTGTGGATCCGGACCAGGTCATCGATCTCCTCGCGGCAATCCGGGCACCATGTCGCCCAGAAATCCACCACGACGGTCTTTCCCCGGAAATCCTTCAGGGTATAGGTCTTCCCGTCCAGGTCCGTCAGGACGAAATCCGGTGCCTTCTCCCCCGCCTTCACCAGGTTCACGGCATATTCCGGATCCAGGTCATCGGAAACGGTGATCTCGGCGGATTTCGGCCGGTTGGCACAAGAAAGGACGGTCAGGGCCATCATGGCCAGCAAAAATATCTTTTTCATCATCAACTGGGTTTTCATATCACAAAGATATAAAAAACCAGGGAACCGCGAAGCCGCACCTTACCGTACATTGCCGGATTATTCTTATCTTTGGTCATAAAAGATTTCCCTATGTCCAGAAGAATCCTCCTTGCTGTCACCGCCGTCCTGGTTTTGTCGGCTTGTGGCAACCGTTACCCGGAACATTCCGTGATCGTCAACAGCAAAGATGCCCTTGTCCAGACCGTTTACGGCACCGTCTGCGGCTACATCGAAGATGGCATCTACACGTTCAAAGGTATTGACTACGCCAAGGCGGACCGATTCGAAGCGCCGCAGGATCCGGATCCGTGGGAAGGCGTCCAGACGGCCCTCTATTACGGTAATCAATGCCACCAGGCCCCCCGGTTCACCTGGAAGGACGACTGCGAGGCCTTCCTGTATCAGTGGGACGACGGTGTCCAGTCGGATGACTGCCTCAACCTGAATGTCTGGACGGCCGGCATCAACGACGGCAAGAAACGTCCGGTGATGGTCTGGCTGCATGGTGGCGGATACGCCATGGGCGCCAGCAGCGAACTTCCCTTCTACGACGGCACCAACCTGGCCAAGAAAGACGTAGTCCTGGTCAGCATCAACCACCGCCTCAACATCCTGGGTTACATGGATCTCTCCGAATTCGGCGAGAAGTATAAATACTCCGGCGTCGCAGGCGTGATGGACATGGTCAAGGCCCTGGAGTGGGTGAAAAAGAATATCGCCGGTTTCGGCGGCGACCCGGACAACGTGACCATCTTCGGCCAGTCCGGCGGCGGTGGAAAGGTCAACATCCTGCTGGGGACGCCTTCGGCCAAAGGCCTCTTCCACCGGGGCATCATCGAGAGCGGATCCATGACTTCACTGATGGCGCCGCAGACCTCCCGCGACATGGCCCGCGCCATCGTCGGCAAACTGGGATTGGATGAAAAGACCATCGACAAGATCCAGTCGATCCCCTATTCAGAATTGCTGGCCGCGGCCACGGATGCCATCGTCGAGCAGAACCCGCGCAATGTCTTCTACCGCCTGTACGGCGCCGGCATGTGGTTCTCCCCGGTCCTGGACGGCGAGGTCATCCCGTTCCCGCTGGATGATCCGCGCGTAGCCGATATTTCAAAGGGGCTGCCCACCATCATCGGCTGCAACTTCTCGGAGAACAGCATGCTTCCCGCCGTCTACGCCAATGCGGACATGCGCTACAAGATGGGAGACACGAAACAGTACCTGTATGTCTTCGCCAAGCCTTCGCCGCACATGGACGGGACCTTCGGCACCAACCATTGTACGGAGATGCCTTTCGTCTTCAACAACATCTGGCTGGGCCGGTTCATGGTGGGCTGTGACAAGAGCGCCTACAAACTGGCTGATTTCATGAGCGACGTCTGGGTCTCCTTCGCCAAAGACGGGGTTCCCAACACCAAGAAGTTCAAATGGCAGGTCTATGACCCGGACACGAAACCCATGGTCGTTTTCAATGACAAGACCACCACGGTCCATACCGGAGATGCATTCTTCGACGAGATGGCTTCCCTCAAGCGCGAGACTTGGGAGTACCGGAAGTAGCGATTCCCCGCAGGACCGGGCAGGGATACATCAGAATCCGGTTCCGAACTGGAGCCAGTACTTCTCTTCCAGGGCTTTCCAGGCACGGACACCTTCATTGTAAATGTACTCCGTATAGGCGTTCAGCACGGGTGCGGGCTGGGGAGCCGTCGGGAGTCCGTCGACCGCCAGTTGCTCGAGCCGGAGGACTTCCTTGTTGAAGCCTTCTTTGGTGGACTGCCAGGAAAGGGTGGCAAGCTTGTTGGCCCTGCGGAACTGCCAGAGATAGCTGTCCGGGACATATTGCTTCTGTCCGCACGTCTCAAAGTTCGCCGGAAGGGCCGTAGTCCCCGAGAATACGGGGATCCGGGGACTTTGCGCGGGATTGTCCACGGAAATCCAGCAGATTCCGCCGATGCTGTCCGGCAGCCAGCCCCGGAGCTGCGTGATGTGGGAGTAGGCGCACCAGGCGACGGCGACGGTACGGCGGAATTCAACCGTTCCGGGAGCCAGGGTATTCAGGGTATTCCGCAGGTTCGTCGAGAGCCAGGGATTCGCGACGGGGCTGACGATGGTATCCGCCGGATGCGTCTTGGTCGCTGCCCGGGCCATTTTGACACCCTTGGTCATGTCGAAATCCGTCCCCTCGTACGTTTCCCGATAGAGCGCCATCACCTCGCGGACATCCACCTTTTTCTCCGGCTTGACGGAGAAAGGGAGTTCCTCCATGTCATAGGTAAGACCCAGCGACGGGGCGAAATGGTTCAGCAGGAAATACTCCCGGTCGTTGAAATTCTTTCCTTTGGCATAGTCCGTATTGAATGACTTCCAGAAAATGAACGTTCCCTTTCCGTCCCACAGGCCGTTGTCGATGGCCACCTGCTCGACATTGGCGGAGGCCATCATGTCCTTGTCCTTCCGGTCGATTGCGCCGATGCGGGGGATGTTGGCCGAAATGGCCACATGGTCGTCCGGCACCCGTTTGGCAACCCAGGCGGCGCCGATCCTGTCCTTCCCGATTCCGACGATTTCAAACTGCCAGACCTCGTTCTTGTCCGCCACGGTCAGGCATTCCCCGCCGTCGCCATAGCCGTACTGCTCCGCCAGGGAACCCATGAGCCGGATGGCATCCCGGGCATTGTCGCAGCGCTGGAGGGCCACCCGCTCGAGTTCTTCGATGGTGAACCAGCCTTTGTCGTTGACGAGCGTATCGGGTCCGCCGAACGTTGTCTCGCCGATGGCGAGCTGCTTCTCGTTGAAACAGGGGTACGCCGTGTTGAGATAGGCATACGTATGGGCCGCTTCGGGGATTTCGCCCATGCACTTCACGCCCGTGGTGTCGCCCCGGAACCGGGTCTGCATGGTCCCCCGCAGGACCGGGTGCATCGTCCCGGGCGCATGGTCGGCGGCGGGCGCCATCTGGACCCACGTGCGGTAACGGCCGTCACAGGTATGCGAGGTGATGACCGAACCGTCCGCGGAGGCCAGGCGGCCCACCATGATCGAGGTACAGCTCTGACCCGGGAACTCCTCCTCCTGCGCGGAGAGAGGAAGGACGATGGCCAGAAAGGCGCATAAGAACATCGCTATTTTCTTCATGTTTCCGTATTTATTCATCTTTCTTCGGAATCTTGGCCCCAAGGACATAGAAGACGCCCATCAGCAACGCTATACCGAGGGAAACGCCGAGATACAGGAGGAAATCCTGCCATGAAATTACTTTCCCGAATATCCACAACAGGATGGGATAGCCGAAGATATACACCAGTGCGGCCGGCCAAACCGCCTTGAGAATCCTCTTTTGCTCACTGTCCAGTTGCATGTCAGATCGGTTTTTATACTCCGGCACGAATTTAATCATAATATGGAGAACAAAGTGCCGATAGCCGGTTTTTTTCATCAATCTACCGGCACGTCCATCATCACCAGAGTTGTGACCTGATATCCCTACCACCCTAAAAAACAGCCTCCGGCTTGGAACGCCTTGACCGCGCGGGCTTCCCCTTTACGACATCGGAGCAAAGTGGTACGAACCACGCAGTTTCTTCCGGAACGCTGTTTATTCTTGCCCCCTCTTATGGCACAAGCTCCGATTATCTTAGCAGCCATAAATGGTTGCAAGATGACTGGAAAAGAAAAACGCCCACCGGAGTGAGCGATACGTTACTGTTTAAGGTGCCGAGCGAAATCCATGCTCGAATGGAGAATACGTACTATCAGAACATCAGCAGTCTCTTGAACAAGATAGAAAATGACATGACGACCAATCAGGAACCCTTTGAGTCCGGCGTGGATCATCTCATAGGACTTTCCGAGCTTTTCCGGATTCTGAGCCAGTTTCTTGAATGCAGAGATGAGCATTTCATAGTACTTGTCGGCTTGTTTTTCTGACCATGTATCGACTGTATATTCCCAAATCCTGTAGAGGTCTCCCGCTGCCTCCTTGGTCAAACTATATTTCGCCATGCTTGCGCGCTTTCATTTCTTGCAGATATGCCTCAGGATCGAAATCCTCTACAATCCCGCTATTCAACCCTTCGTCAATCGCTGCGCGGAGTGCCGCGATTTTCTGCTCTTCAGCTTCCAGCAACCTAAGCCCAGACCGTACGACCTCGCTGGCGTTGTTATATCTGCCAGAGAGAATACTAGCCTGGATAAAATCCTCAAAATGAGAGCCTAATGCAACTGTCGTTGTTTTCATTATCAAATGGTTTTATTGGCAAATATAAGAATATTTCATAATCAATACAAGTCATCCGCACGACAAAACAATCCTAGATAAAGCCCCCTCCCATGCGCCCATGGGAAAACCAGATAATGGAAAAGACCTTGCGGGGAAAAGGCTAATTCTGGTTCATGCACGCACGATTGGCCGGCAATACCCCTTTGTGAATAAGCATACTTTTTCTATATTTGCCTATAAGTAATGTATTTGCGGGCACCCCGGCGGCAGCCGCCGGCCGTCCCTACCTGGACTTCGATGCCCGGCTCTACGATCCCCGGACCGCGGCCTGGCTCAGCCAGGATCCCCTCTCCGAGAAGTACTATGCCATCTCACCCTTTGTATATTGCACCAACAGCCCTCTAAATGTTATTGATCCTTTCGGTTTAACCTATTATTGGGTTGGTGGAGAGATGCAAGAGATTGATGATGGATACTATGATACGATGGAAGTTACTCAGCGGGAATACGATCGTTTGCAGCGCAAGTTCGCTCGGAGTGATACTCGATACACAAACTATCGCTCTCGCTTGATGGATCGGAATGGATATATTGATAGTGAAGGCAATCCGGTTCTGGCGGCTAGTAACGTAATTGCCGAAGATGGATCAAGTCGCTGGTTTAACTTGCTGGATGTGGGTGTCTCCTTCATGTCTGGCGGCGCAACAGAAGCGGGGAGATTCCTTTACAACCCTGACACCCAGCGATGGTTTGGCGGGAGATTCCGGTTTGGGACGTATGGTATGGATTTCTATGGGAATCAGAGCACGTGGAAACAGAATAATGTTGTCAAAGCGGGCAGACACTTAACACGTTTAGGAAAAGTATCTTCTGCAATCGGGATCAGTAGCTCTCTTATCCGCCTCCGAAATTCATCTAATGAGGGAGAAACAATAGATGCAACTCTTGATCTCTTAGCGGGGACTGCCGGATACATTCCATATTTTGGTCCAATTCTTTCAATTTATTGGAGTTTAGGAGGGAAACAACTACATTACATTTTTGTCGAAGAAGTATTGATGTCTCAGTATCAGATGAATATTCTTGGGTATCCTTCAACTATGCCATTTAAGTAAAGGGAAAAAGGGAGAAACGATGAAACGAATAATAAAGTGGTTGAATTATTGCTACTACAGAAGTGCAAAATGGTATTCTTCCTTTGGAGATCCTTATTTTGATGTTCAAGGAGAAGGGGTTGTATGCCTCGCAATGACACTCAATATTCTATCTGTTGTTACGTTAGCACTGTCAATAAAGGATAATTCTTTATTAGTAGATTACTCAAGTTATATCGTAGTCATGTCGGCGATACTCTCCTTCATTCTTTTCCGTTTCATTCGTAAAGATTATTCTGAACTAGACAAGATGTACCGCTTGGAGAAGAACTCCATAGTAAAAGGTCGTTATGTACTGACTTATATCCTCGGTTCGGCCCTAGTGTTTATCTCTCTGTTGTTATTCAGGTAATCTCTGATAGGAGCTGACGCTTATCCTTGGTAAGGGGACTGGAGACATCCTTCAACTCTTTATTGGCGGCACGGAGAAACACAACCAGGACGTTTTGTCTCAGCAGATGGCACTCGCGGTGTTCGAATCGGAGATAACGACATTTTAGGAAAACATGGAGGAGGTCCACATGCTAACTATTTGCTAACTATTCTTATGGATTTTCCAAGTGATTCGGAAAGGAGTTAGATTGTAGGTCATCACTTTGATTCGATGGTGTGTTTTATGGATATATATTGCGCTCATAGGGGCGTCCCGCCCCTGGCCGCGCGGCTACCCCTGGGAAGTTTTTCATAGTGGATTAACAAGCTGTTTTATATTCCTTTGTGTATTCGGAGTTTCTTTTGATGACAGAGAACATCCTGTGCACGAGTTTCGCCCGGATAACGTTCAGCACACACATAACGTGTTTACCCTCCTTTGTTTTGCGTTCATAATAGTCCTTGTACTCACCCTCTTTCATGTGAGTGGCGGCTCCGACGGCAGCGAGATGCAGCAGCGCTTTCATGGTCTGGTTGGCCCGTTTGGAGATCTTGGCCTTTGAGCGGACAGAGGTGCCGGAGTCATATTTGTACGGCGTGAGGCCGGCGAAGCTGCAGAACTGCCGTGCATTCTGGAAGCGGGTGAAGCCTCCGGTGATGGCAATCATATTGATGGCGATACGCTCTCCGATACCGTCAATGCTCACAAGGAGTTCTTTTTGCCGTGTCAATACCGGATCAGCGGCAATAAGCGATTCTATTTCGGCATCGATGGCTGTAATCTGATCGTCGATAGACTTGATAACCTTCTTCCACCGGCTGTTCTTGTGGTTGAAGTCACCAGGCGCCATATACTTCTTCTGGTCAGTGAGTTGAGATTGATACCGTTTCTTGTCTGTAAGAAGGAACTCGCGGTCTGCAAGGAGGTTCTTCATGGACACCAGGGCGGCATCCGGGATATAGTAGCGGATAGCCTTGTCGCTGTAGCGGAAGGCATATTCTGCGATTCGAGCAGCGTCAATAGCGTCATTCTTACCACGGGTAAGGCCCATGGAGTTCTTGATGCGGGTGGGGTCATCCATCCAGAGGAAGATGTCCAGTTCCTGACATGCCACGGTAAGGGGATAGATGTAGCGGCCTGTATACTCTGCACAGACGAGGACTTCCTCCAGTGATGCACCAAGCCCCTTCAACGCGGCTTTAAAGGCCTTCTTAAGAGCTTTTACATCATTGGCGCACTCTTCTTCGCGGACAATCTCAAGGCCGCTGCGGTAGCAAAGATTACACTTTTCTTTGCTGATGTCGATGCCGACATGGATTTTTTTCATAACTTGCACTGCTTTTTAGCGGACAGTGGGCCGTCGATCCGTCACCTACAAACCTTATTCGTACTAAGGCAATATTCTTATTCTCCATTGTCCTTTATTCAACTTTCTTTATCGGCATTAATTTACTATTTTTGTTGTTCAAACCTTGGCGCAGAGAACAACGCTGCAAATCTAAGGTTTGAAGTTCATGGCCCCAATCCTCAAAAATCAGGGAAGACTTTGCGCATAAAAGACTATCACGTTTATTTTTAAAAATTATCATGATTACAAAGATTGAGATACCAAAATATAATCCAGAACAAGGATTTGAGTTTAAATGGCAAGATAACTATGCAATAAAAGTTGAGATTACCGAAGATCGAGAAGTTCTGATTTCGGCGAATAAAGAGGGGCTAATCTCTTTGGCAACATTATTCTTGACACTTGCACAAGATTCGATTCCCTCACCTTTTGGGCATTTCCATCTTACTGAATATGATTCACTGGAAGAAGGCTCATCTGAACTCATTGTTCAAAAAAAATAATGACAAGACACAATGAGAAGAAAGAGGGAAACTTTCCGAAAGTTTTGTCTAAGCATACCGAAACAAAGAAGGGGATAGATATTTCGCATGTATCTAGACTCTAGTATGCGAAAAGCAAGCAATGTAATATGATGGAGACCAACTCAAATGCAAGTTAGTCTCCTGTCTTTGTCTGACTTCCAGACCCCCAGGGTGGAAAGTTCGAAGACCTGGAGTTCATCGGAGCGCGTACTGCGTCTGGCCGCTGACGCTTTGGCGGCAAGGAAATTGCAGGCCAATCACACAATTCTTTGAAGCCTTGTCTCATTCTTTTGGCACAAGCTCCGGTTATCTTGGCAGCCGTAAATGGTTGCAAGATGACAAACGAGATGCCTTATTATGCCTGGATGGTCCCTCCTCCGACAGAGATTCCCAGCTATGTTTGGAGCAAAAAATATGATCCCAAACCTTTGAAAATCAAGTCTTCTAAGCTCATCGAAATCAAGGTCGAGGAGTTTTACCATCCTTCAAAAGAAGTTGCTCTGAGTGCCGCAAAAATGGCTGTCCGGGGAAAATCGGGGATGTATTTCGGCTCGATGGAAAATGGGAAAGGGTTTAATGTCTACCGGAATGGGAAGGTCGTCGAGCGGCACTGGGTGGATAAGAAGACCGTGATCCAGAGATGAGCGGTCAGAATTTGAACGTCGAGGTGTGCCCGCGCCGATTAGAATTACCTGCAATGTAATCGACTTATTTTCAGTGAATTGTCGATTTTAAGGTTGCTGTTTTGGCAACCTTAAATTGCGTAAAGTGCTGAGGGGTAACGATTTACGTTGCAGGTGTCTTGATGATTGGATTGGGTAAGTTGGCAATTCTGCACTCAAAGACTGGATTTGTCCGGCCTGCGGCCGTCCACATCCAGATGCCGCTCGCCGCGGGGGCACTTGAAAGCCTTTGGTCCTGAAACGGCCGGGGGAGGCTGCGCCTCCGGGTTTGTCGTTCACCCGGGGCTTACGAAAACAAGTTTTCGACGCCCGGTCAAACGACAAACCGGACGGAACTGACGTTCCGCCCGGCCGTATCTTTGCCTGTTGGCTTTCGTGGAAACAACTGGATTCGAACCAGTGACCCCCTGCTTGTAAGGCAGGTGCTCTGAACCAGCTGAGCTATGCTTCCAGAGGGATCCCGGGGGTCTGGGACCGACGGGATTGCAAAGATACGTACTTTTTTGGAATCCGCAACTCGTATTCCCGACTTTCGTCGCCAGGAACCGACCTTATTGCGTCTTGTGCTCTATTTCGGGGCAGGACCGGATGATTTCTGATAAAAAAATATGATATTTGCGTATCCCATTGCACAACTTAACCGAGAGGATGACAAAAACTTATTTAAAATTCCTGCTGCCGGTCCTGGCACTTTTCGCCGGATCCGGCCTTTCGGCCCAGACCTACAGCGGACCGCGCGCGTATGACGGCGTCCACAAAAATGAGATCAGCGGCTATCTCACGGGCGGGTTCAATGTCGTGACAGACTGGTTTTTCGGAGAGGCCGCCACGTATACGCGCCACCTTTCCGACCGCTGGAGCATCAGCGGCGGCGAGCAGGCGCAGTTGCTCAAGCAACTCTACAGCCAGGACGTCATGGGTACGTACCGGCTGCCGTTCCGCTATGGAAATGTCTATTTCGACGGCCGTCTCCTGCTCAACCGCTACAATCAATGGCGTGTGTATGAAGGAATTGCCAATTTCTCCATCTCCCTCGAGACGCCCCATTTCGACATGCGTATCGGCGAGAGCCTGATCCGCTACCGGATGAACCATGTCAAGGACAAGAACGGCCTGGGTACGGATGCCGGCTATACCGAGCCTTTGGTCATGACCTTCGGACTGGGCGTCAACATCCTGCCCCGCGCCAACAAATGGAACCTGGGCCTGTTCATCCGGAACTACGACCAGTTCTATTATGAGAACTGGAACATCAACTGGGGCGTCCGCTTCCATGCCTCGCTCCCGCTGGACATGAAACTGTTCGGCGAATTCAACGTGCGGCCGGCCGGGAGTATCAGCCAATTGGCCACGCGCTATGAAACTTCCATGAAAATGGGTGTCAAATATGTCTGGTAAGATGAAACGAATCCAAACCCTCCTTTCCATAGCCGTATGCCTGCTGACCGCCTGCGACAAGGTCAGCCCACTCGGCGTCCTGATGGCCGGTACCGCCGTCGAGGACCGTGTAAAAATGTCCGACCTCTTTTACCGCCAACACTATAACGAAAAGGTTTATCTATCCGCCGAGGGCGATTATTCCTTCATCGTCGGCGCCGACAGCCACCTGACCACCGATCCGGGCCGCATGGACGAGATGCTTGCCATCGGCCTGCGGGACGACGACCTGTTCTATGCCCACCTGGGGGATATCGCCGATACCAAGGCGGAATACTACATCACGCTGGACTCCCTGATCCATGAAGCGAAGGACCGTTATGTCAGAGCCCATTATACCGTGGCGGATGACGGTTATCATTATATTTATAACGGCCCCGGCAGAGCGACGATGACCTACGACGAGATCACCTACCCGTTCTTCCCGGTGGTCGGCAACCACGACATCACCCACAACGGTTGGGCGCTGTGGTCCAATATTTTCCATTCGTCTTTCTATGAGATCGATGTCCTCGTTGTCAAGGAGGATGGGGACATCGTCTTCGACCACCTGATCTTCCTGGACTCCGCCAACGGTACGCTCGGCCAGACCCAGATCGACCTGATCAACCAGGGGGTCCTGGACGGGAAATACGGCGGCGGAGAATCCATCTACCGCAATACCTTCGTTTTCTCGCATACGAACATCTTCCGTCCGCAGTTCTTTGAATTCGCCTCGACGTTCACCCGGGAAGAGACCTTCTACCTGTTGAACCAGTTTGAAAAATGGAATGCGACCTGCGTGTTCTGCGGCCACGTCCACAAATGGGACGAACGGGATTTCAACGGGGTGCATTACCTGACGCTGGAATCCATGAACGAGAACGAGAATCCCGATCCGGGCGACTATATGGTCCGCATCAATGTCAACCAGGACGGTTCCGTCGATTGGGAGCCCGTCCGGATGGAATACTCACCCAAAAAGAAATAACCTTCCTGATGAAAAAGGCCTCCGGAGTTTCCGGAGGCCTTTTTCATCTATTCCGTCCGCAGCGGACCGGCAAACCCATCGTTGGCGCGGTAATGCGGCGCGTAGAGGGATTCGATCGAGACGACGGGGGCGCTGAACACGCCGGCCTGGGTCACGAAGAATTCCTCGCGGACGGTCGTCTTCTCCTCCGGATAAGTATCGAAGTAGAAATCCGTATGGTCTGAGCGGACATCCCGGTAACCCTGCGGCATGAAGGACCAGCCGCCATCGATGCGGAGCGCGGCGATGCCCCAGCCATAGTGGCCCGAGAGCTGATCGACCGGCCGCAGCAAAGCCTCACGCGGAGCGGAGAGCTTGACGAAGCTGCGGTTTTCCTGGTTCCATACCTGGTATTCCGCCCGGATCCGGTCACCCACCTTCAACGGGGTACCCGGCCGGATCTCCTCCCACTGCAGGACGGTCCGGTTCTGCTCCTCCGTCCGGTCATTGTATTTTTCCTCAACGCCCGCAGCCCGGAAGAACTTCCGCACGATCGTAAACCCATTGCCAGCCGCCAGGATCTCCTCGAACGGCTTCTCAAACGTCTGCCGCATCAGGATGACCCGGGTCTGTTTGACGTCCTCGGAACCCTGCATCACGCTATGGATCGCATCCACGAAGGCCGGATCCGTATCCCAATGCTGGGTCTCCTTCTGGAGCATGAGCCAGAGACGGATACCGTCCGCCACGGCGGCAGAATGCCCGGAGAGCAGGTCGCAAAGCATCGAATGCGCATAGGCTTCGCTCTCCAGCAGACCCCGGAACGGCATCACGGCATTCGGATAATACATCCCACCGTCCGGATGCTCCACCGCATACTCCAGCAGGCTCACCACATCCGCATTCAACGAATTACGAAGCCGGTTCTCTGCGCCCAGCGTGACCCCCCAGGCCTTGGCCAGGGCGATGCCGTCCGCACCAGCGGCCAGATTCTGCAGCGTCCGCAGCCGGCGGGCCTTGGCCAGGATCTGGCCGCTCAGTCCTCGCTCCTTCTTCGGGACCAGATAGTCGGAAACATATTTCTTAAACTCCTTCATCCGCTTGTTGAACACCACCGAAGAGCCGGAAGGTTTAACGTCAAAGGCGACGGAAGGATAATACGAACGGACAAAGAGATACTGGCTGACGGAAAGGCCGCCGCACCAGAAGGGCCACTCGTAGTCAAACTGATTGCGGTCCAGGAACTTGACCGCCTTTTCCAACGAGTTGATACCTTCCGGCAGCAAGCCCAGCGCATCCAGTTTGGCGAAGCGCTCCAGCAGTACCGCCGTCATCATCGGAGAAGACTTCATCCCCTCGAACCAGGCGAAGCCGCCGTCCCCGTTCTGGCAGGCCAGGATCTGCTCCTGCAGTTTCTCCGTCGGGGTCTCGGGCTCGAAAACGACGCCCATGGAACCGGCCAGCAGCCGGACATACAGGGCCTCGCTCAGCGACAGGACATCGCGGCCGTCCGGTTCGACCTTCGAAGGCAAGGCCTCCCGGACCATATCGATGATGGAAATCTCTTTGTACTCAGCACCATAGCCCGACGTATTCACAAAGGCGGCACGCAGCCGGGCGACCAGCGCCTCCTTGTCCATGCCGGCGAGCAGCACGGCGGAATGGGCCTCGGTCAGCGTCTGCAGGGCCTGCCGGACCGGAACGGTCAGGAACAGGCCATCGGACACGGAGCCGCAGACATAGGAAGCCTGGATGCCCAGCATCCCCGCGGACACCAGGGCGGGATCCACGTCGATTTCATAGGAAACCGACTCCGTCGCACCGTCCGCGAGCAGCGGAACCGGTGCCGTCAACGTCTTGACAGGATCGGAGTTCCGGTCGGAAGAAGCAAACAGCCGCAGGATCATCTGCCCGCCGGACAAGTCACGACCGGCACTGTTGGTCACAGTGACGGCCACCTTGTACTTGTCCCCTGCATAGAGGTACTTCGGCTCGACGATGGCCACCTTTACCGGCGTGGTCACGACCATTTCCTGCCGGACCAGGGCATTGCGCATGGCCGGGTCATGGGCGAAGACACTGACATAATAGGTGGACAGTTTATCAGAGGTCTTAAAACGAAAGGTCAGCCGGCCGTCCGCATCGGACCGCAGGAACGGCTGGAAGGTCAAGGCGGCCTCGAACCGTTCGCGGATCAGGACATCGGCACCGAGATCCGCGGCAGCCTCTTCGTCGATGGCATCGAACATGGCACCGTTGGCAGCCATCGGCGCTTCGGCAGCCTCCTCCATGACCATCATGTCCATGGTCGCCGCGCTTTTGCTCATGCGGGCCCGGATGCCGTTCACGGCACCTGCCAGCCGGCCGCCCAGCGACTGCGGGGCTCCATAGCCCACGACCTCGACTTCCTCCAATGCCTGAACATCCTCTTCCAGGACCACCCGCATGACGGATGTCGCAGGAATCCTGGTCTCGATGTAGCCGATGAAGAGAACCCGCAGCATCGTCCCGGCCGGGACATCCAGCACGAAGCGTCCGTCCATGTCCGTAACGACCCCGTCCGAAGCACCGTCCACCAGAACGGTTGCACCGATGACGGGTTCACCGTCCGCATCTACCACCACGCCGACAATCCGGCCCGGCTGCCCTGCAGGCAGCGGAGCGACGAACTTCGGCGCATTCCGGTAGGGATCAACCCCCGTCACCGAACCGGTCACGGAGTTGTAGGGCACCCAGGCCGGTGAGAACTGCTGCAGTTGGACGGTCGGCCAATGATTCGGCGCAATGGCATCGATGCTCTTGTCCCAGACCGCCGCCACGGCTTCCACACCGGGCACGGTCTGCAGGGTAAAGGTATATTCCGTCCCGGGCTGGGTCCTGTCCGTGAAGGAAGAGAACGCCAGCGGCAGGTCCAGGGTCGTACGGACCCGGTGGAACTCCCGGTCAAATTCGATGGCCTCGCCATATTTGAAATAGAAGACATGGACCCGGACGGCCTCCGGCCATTCTTCTTTGTATTCCCATTCCAAGGTCTCGACAGAGCCCGCCTTCCCGCGTTCTCCAGCCAGATACAACTGTTTGGTATCCAACACTTCCCTTGCACGCCCGAATACGGTCACGATGGCCCATTCGGCTCCGTCCGCCGTACCCATGCGTACCCGGATCTTCTCCCCTTCCCGGACCTCGGACTTCCCGGACAGGAAGAACCTCCGCACTGGTGCATCCAGCGCCTTGTCCTGCGGTCCGACCTTCAGGATCCGGCAGCGCTGGTCATCGCCGATCTCCTTGTCCGGCACCTTCGCCGCCACCTGCAGGTCATACAGTCCGGAGGCGGGCAGCGCCAGGTCCACGACGGTCCCGGATTCCACGGTTCCGGTGGCCACGGTCTTGCCCGTTCCATCCTGAAGGGTATAGGATACCGGCATCGGGACCTTGTCCCCTTCGGTGTTGCGGGCGGTCATTTCGACCCGGACCGTATCGGCATCCACCAGATAGCGGGCAACGTCGCTTCTATACCGGAAGGGGCGGCGCGGACGGAAAACCTGTTCCTGCCGCTCGTCCGCAGGAACGAACTCGCCGTCGGCCGCATTCAGCACGTCCAGGGACACCTCCACCTCGTCGGCTACCCACACGCCGGTTTCAAAGTCCAGGGTCTCCCCTGTCGCATCCACCACCTTGACCGTCACGGCATGGTGGCCGGACTGCTGCGGGGTGAACAGCACGGAGAAACTGCCGTCGGCCGCCGGCTCCACCGTCTGCTCGGAGATGACTTCCCCATAGCGCAAGACCTGCGCCGTTACGGTCGCACCGGACAGCGAATGGCCGGAATACGACTTGATCTTGCCGCGGACCAGCGCTTCCTCGCCGGGAAGGAACAGCCGGTCGGTGGGGTCAAAGTTCAGCGTGAAGGTCGGCAGGACGAATTCATCGACCCGGAAAGACCGCGCACCGATCTGCTCCTTTCCATGGAAAATGTGCAGGGAGAAATAGCCGCCCCGCTGGCCCTTGGGAAGGGCAAATGAATCGGCGATGGAGCCGAATTCGTTGGTCTTCAGAATCTTTTTCTCCAGTTCGTCGCCTTCTGCGTTGTGCAGCTGGACTTCCAGCGAAATGCCAGGGACCACGGCGGCCGACTTGCGCAGGTCACCTTTGAAATAGACGGCCTTGAACTGCAGGGTATCGCCGGGGTTGTAGGCTCCGCGGTCCAGGTAGAGGTTGACATATTTACCGTCTTCGACCCATTCTCCACTGTCCCGATAGCCGCCGATGGAGACTTCCTCGCTCCGGCGCATCCGGCCGCCCTCGGACAGTTCCGCCTGCAGGGAATAATACACCCGCTGGTTCGTAAGCAATTGGGCCATCGAAGCCGGCAAACGGGTAAAGCCGTCCAAAGACACCGGCTCCGTTGCCATGACCTTGTCCCCCTTCCGGAGGATCAGCCGGCACTGCTCCAATGGCTTTCCGGACTCGAAATCAGCGACATAGACCGAGAATCCATCCCGCTCGGTCCGGTGCGCAAGCGAAAGGGCATGGCTGCGCCAGGAAGCCCGGGCGGCAACCTTTCCATTCACCGCATCCACCGTATAGTCCCCGTCATCCAGACGCGGAAGAGCGACCGACACCCGGTCCTGCGCATAGAGACTGCCCTTGGGATTGCGGACGGAAGGGAAGGTCTTCACCACCGTTTTCCCCTGCCGGAGCGTCACGTCGGCAGAAGAGAGGTTCCGGAAAAGAACAACGATGGAATCCGTTGTGGCAGACACCGACAGGCTCTTGGCATTCAAGGTTTCAACGAGCTTTGCAACCCCTTCGCAGCCGCGGGCGATCCGGGCCTCCGCGCCGGTCAGTTTCGCCTTGTCGGACAAATATTTCCGGCAATCGGCGAGCAACGCTTTGTAGTCATCGGACTTCCCGCCGGTGCGGTTCAACTCGGAAAACCGCATCTGCAGCAGGTCCTGCTTCGGCCAAAAGGCCACGGCGCCCATGGACGGGTCGGCCGCCAAGGTCTCCAGCGCCTTCTTCCGGACTTCCTGGTCCGGCTGGCGGGCCGCGACATAATACCGCAGCGCCGGCCAAGCGGGATACCGCTCGCCGATTTCGGACTTCAGCGCTGCATATACTTCATCTTTCGAGGGTTCCGCATAAGACATCTGCCGGCTGCGCAGCAGGTCCCACAGGACATACTCCCGGTCGTTCTGCACGAATTCCTTGAGCGCTCCGGCCAGGTAGCCACCCAGGTTGCGCCAGAATTCCGGATGCCGGACCCGGGCGAAACGGTCGCCCTGTTCCCGGACATATTCCCAGCGCTCGTCCGAGGGTTTCCCGCCGAATTCGCCCATCCAGGTATAGGTCACGATGGGCTCGTCAAACTGCTGTACCAGGCGGCCGAATTCCTCCCGCGCGGCGTCGCGTTCTTTCCAGTTGCGACGCTGCACCGCGTAGACATATTGCTTGCCGGCATCGTAGAAATCCGCCGCCAGGTGCCGCTGCATCGCTTCGGTCCGGATGGACTGCAGCAGTTCCGCCTCTTTCTGGGGACGGTCCGCCTTGCGGGCCTTTTCGTATTCCGCCCACTTGCTGAGCAGGACGTGGCCGTCATTGTCTGTCACGGGATTCTGGGTCATAGGTTTTGCGATCAGTTTTACGCTTGCGATGGCGGCGAGGACAAGGGCCACCGCCGCGACAAAACGGGTTATCGTTTTCATGGTAAGTATCTTATCGGCCTTGCCGGCTTGCAGAGAAGCAAGGCACGGCTTCCGTTACTGCAAAAGTGCTGCCACCGATGTAGATCAGCGGTTTTCCCTGCGGGTTCCAGGTCTGGGCGGCCAGGTTCACGGCCATCTCGACGGCATCGCGGACACGGTCGCAGGCATAGAGGCGGCCGGTCGGCGCCCCTTGCGCGGAGAGCCAGGCGGCGTAGCGGTCGCGGATCTCGGCGGCAGGAAGCGCGCGGCGGTTCTGGGGTGTGGTGAAGATATACGTGGCGTTGCGGGGCATCAGCGGCAGGATCGCATCGAGGTCCTTGTCGGCCATGATGCCGTAGACGATGATCAGCGAAGAATATTCGCCGCCTTCGAGCAGCGACTCGAGCTGGGCGAAATTGTACTTCAGGGCGGCGGCGTTGTGGCCGATGTCGCACAGCACGTCGGGCTGGACGCTGATCCGCTCCCAGCGGCCGTGGAAATCCATCCGGGCGGCCGTGTGGACCAGTCCGCCGACCAGGGCGGGATCCTGGATGCCCAGGATGTCCAGGGCCGTCAGGACCGTGCGCAGGTTCTTGGCCTGGGCCGCGCCTTGCAGGTCCATCCGCCGGAGGATATCCTCCTGCTCTTCCCAGAACGGAGGGAATTCATTCTCAGCGATATAGAGGTCCGAATCCGTCTCCATGGCCTTGGCCGTAAAGACCGGCAGCGTCTCGGGCAGCACTTCGCCGACCAGGGCGGGTACGCCGGGTTTGAAAATCCCGGCCTTTTCCGCCGCAACAGCTTCCAGGGTATGCCCCAGCAGGTCGCAGTGGTCCAGGCCGATGCTCGTCACGATGCTCAGGTCCGGGGTGATGATGTTGGTGCTGTCCAGCCGGCCGCCCAAGCCGACTTCGACGACGGCGACATCCACTTTCTCGGTCTCGAACCACTGGAACGCCATGGCGGTCGTAATCTCGAAGAAAGACAAGTCCAAGGCCTCGAAATCCGCCTTCCACCGCAGGATGAAATCCAGCACGAATTCTTTGGAAACCAGATGTGTAGCATTCCCCTGCCCCGTCGAAGGCTCCGCCACGCGCATCCGCTCGCGGAAATCCAGGATGTGCGGCGAGGTATACAGGCCCACCTTCAGTCCGCACGCGGAAAGGGCGGAAGCGAGCAGGTTCGCCACAGAGCCTTTTCCGTTGGTCCCGGCGACATGGATCGTCCGGTAGGACCGGTGGGGATTGCCCAGCCGGTCGTCGAAGGTCCGCATCCGGTCCAGGCCCGGCTTGTAGGCCTCCCCGAACGATGCGGTCTGGACCGACGGAAACCGTTGGAACAAAGCGTTTATTTCGGCGGAATATTGCTCTTCGAAGGTCATTTTATTTGAACTTGCGGTCAAATTTACTTATTTTTGAGGACACATAAAAGGAAAGCTATGAAGGAAAACGCATCGGCCTTGTATTCGAAATATGTGATCGACGGGCTCCGGATGGAGGTCACCCCCGGTCAGATGCTCGATGCAGCCTGCGGGCAACAGCCTGTCCAAGAGGAATTTGAGCCCATCGTCGACGAGAGGATGGATCCGGATCCCACCCCGGTTATCTATGATAGTTTCCGGATGGGGGAATACTTGGAAAAGACCGCTGCGGTCCTGACCCGGAAAGTCCCGGCCGACTATGCGGATTCCTACACCCGCTGCGCCATCGCCCAGGCCCTGATTGGGATGATCTGGCGCGAGGGCCATTTCCGCCTGGACGACCTGCATGTCCACATGGGCTGGAAATGGAACGAAGCCCCCGTCGGCGCCATGGCCGGTTTCTATGCTTCCGTCGAAGCCGCCTGCGACTATCTCGACGGTCTCGGCCTGCAACTGTCCGGCTACAGTTATGCCGACGGCCGCGCCAACGCCCTGGCGGTCCGCTGCGCCCTGTCCAAAGCCAGCGAGCAGCGTGCCTCCGATGAGGAGGACCCGATTTTCGAGGAACTCCCCTTCCGTACCCTGCGTCCCCGGCTCGGCACGCACCGCAAATGTCCCGCCTGCCTGACGGGCAACACCGACTCCTGGGTCATCTACATTCCCTTCGACACCTGCAGTTTCCGTCTCGGCGGATCCCTGCTCTCGGAAGTGCTGGGCACCCCGGGCGGCAAGGCCCCGGATATCATGGAACCGGACTATTTCATCGATTGCTACGAAGTGGTCCGGGAACTCGTCGAAGACGGCATCGTGCTGTCCGGAGAGACGGTCGGCGACGGTGGTCTGATGACGGCGCTCGGCCGGTTCTGCGGAGACATGGGTCTCGCCGTGGACCTGTCCGGCATCGCCAACGCCTACGGAGAGAAAGACACCGTGCGCCTGTTGTTCGCCGAAGTACCGGGCGTGCTGATTGAAATCCGGGATTACGATTTTGACTATATCGACGCCGAACTGCTGCTGCAGGACGTCGCCTATTACCCGCTGGGACGGCCCAACCGCACCGGCCGCATCACGGTTTCCGACACCGCCGGAATCTCGGGCATCCTGGGATCCCTGCTCAGCGAAGGCGCCGTGGAAGGAGAAGATTAACCACTTAGTACACAAGACAATATGCCAACCTACGCCAACGTGCCGGCCAAGAATCGGAAGGGCAAGCAGCCCAAGATCTTTGTGCTCGACACCAACATCATCCTGCATGATTACAAAGCCATCGGCAAGTTCCAGGACAATGACGTCGTGCTGCCGATTGCCGTTATCGAAGAGCTGGACAAGTTCAAGAAGGGCAATGACGCCCTCAGTTATAACGCCCGCGGCTTCATGCGGAGCATCGACAAGCTGACCGACGGGAAGTTGTTCGGAAAAGACGGGGTGCCGCTCGGGAAGAACCGGGGTAACATCAAGATCGAGCCCAACCATCCTTTCCCTGACGAGCTCAAGGACCTGTTCAAGGACGACACCCAGGACCACCGCATCCTGGCGACGGCCCTCTGGGTGCGGGACAACCATCCGGGACGCTTCACCGCCCTCGTCACCAAGGACATCAACCTGCGGATGAAGGCCAAGGCCGTCGGCATGGAAGCCCAGGACTACCTGACCGACCGGGTCGAGGAAGCCCGGATCGAGAATGCCCAGAAAGAGCTGCAGGTCATCGACGACATGCCCTCCGACATCCTCCAGAAGCTCGCCTACGGCCCCGAAGGCGCCGTTGATTGGGAAGACCTGTTCCGCACCGAGCCGGCTCCCAACCAGCTGTACAAGTTCACCTGGTCCGGCGAAACCATCTGCGCCCGCTACGACGCGCAGCGCGGACGGGTCACGGCGGTCCGCAAAAGAGAGGCCTACGGCATCCGGCCGCGCAACGACGAGCAGCGTTTCGCCCTGGACGCCTGCCTCAACCCTGAGATCCAGCTCGTTTCGCTGACCGGAGGCGCCGGTACCGGCAAGACCCTGATCGCCCTGGCCGCCGCCCTGGAACAGGCCCGGGACTATGACCAGATCATCCTGTCCCGTCCGACGGTCATCCTCGGCAACCAGGAGATCGGTTTCCTGCCGGGCGACGAGAAGACCAAGATGTCGCCGTTCCTGCAGCCGCTGATGGACAACCTGGGAGTCATCAAGTCCCAGTTCCGCCCCTCCAGCAAAGAGGCCCTGAAGCTGGACGGCTTCCTCAAGGACGAGAAACTCCTCATCACCCCGCTGGCCTACATCCGCGGCCGGAGCCTCGGCAAGGCATTCTTCATCATCGACGAGGCGCAGAACCTGACCCCGCACGAGGTCAAGACCATCATCACCCGCGCCGGAGAAGGCACGAAGATGGTCTTTACGGGCGACATCTTCCAGATCGACCAGCCCTATCTCGACCAGTGGAGCAACGGTCTGACGCACCTGGGCGAGAAGATGGCCGGGCAGCGGCTGTTCCAGCATGTCTTCCTACGGAAGGGTGAACGCAGCGAATTGTCCGAAATCGCCGCAAAGTTGTTATAAATCGGAATATTATTCTTACTTTTGCGGATCGGAACGAAAGTTCCGGCCATTTTGAAACGAGATAATCAATCTAAAAAAACAAAATAATCCATGTTCGAAGACAAGAAAAGAGTTTACCGCTTCGGTGGCAAGAAAGCCGAAGGAAACGGTAAGATGCGTGAGCTCCTGGGTGGAAAGGGAGCCAACCTTGCCGAAATGAATCTTTTGGGAATGCCGGTTCCGGCCGGATTCACCATCACCACCGAATGCTGCGCCGAGTATTATGCGCTGGGCGGTGGATACAGCAATGACCTCCGCAAAGACGTCGCCCAGGCCATGAAGGCCACCGAGGACATCATGGGCAAGAAGTTCGGCGATCCGAACGATCCGCTGCTCGTCAGCTGCCGTTCCGGTGCCCGCAGCTCCATGCCGGGCATGATGGACACCATCCTCAACATCGGCCTTTGCTCCGAGACCATCCCGGGCCTCATCAAAAAGACGGGCAACCCGCGTTTCGTCTATGACGCCTACCGCCGCCTCATCATGATGTACTCCGACGTCGTCATGGAGAAGGCCGAGGGCATCGAACCGGCCGACGGCCAGGGCATCCGCCAGCAGCTCGACCGCATGATGCAGGAAGTCAAGGATGCGAAGGGCTACACCAGCGACACCGAACTGACCGCCGAAGAACTCCGCGACCTCGCCGAGGCCTTCAAGGTCCGCATCAAGGAAGTGCTCGGCGTCGAATTCCCGGACAACGCCCAGGATCAGCTCTGGGGCTCCATCGGTGGCGTGTTCAAGTCCTGGAACGGCAAGCGCGCCATCGCCTACCGCCGCATCGAGAAGATTCCGGATGACTGGGGCACCGCCGTCAACGTCCAGGCCATGGTCTTCGGCAACATGGGTGACACCTCCGCTACCGGCGTCGCTTTCTCCCGCAACCCGGCCAACGGTGACAACAAGTTCTACGGCGAATGGCTTATCAACGCCCAGGGCGAAGATGTCGTTGCCGGTATCCGCACCCCGAACCCGCTGAACGAAGCCACCAAGAGCGAGAAGAACAAGGATCTCGCCTCCCTCGAGAAGGCCATGCCGGCCGTCTACAAGGAGCTCGACGACATCCGCCTGCACCTGGAGAACCACTTCCACGACATGCAGGACATCGAATTCACCATCCAGGAAGGCAAGCTGTGGATGCTCCAGTGCCGTATCGGCAAGCGCACCGGCCTCGCCGCCCTGCAGATGGCGATGGACATGCTCGACGAGGGCATGATCGACGAGAAGACCGCCGTCATGCGCGTCTCCCCGTCCCAGCTTGACGAAGTCCTCCACCCGATCCTCGACCCGGCTTCCGAGAAGAAGGCCAAGGTCATCGCCCAGGGTCTCCCGGCTTCCCCGGGCGGCGCCGTCGGCACGATCGTATTCACCTCCGAGGCCGCCATGCAGGCCATGAAGGAAGGCCGCAACGCCATCCTCATCCGTGAGGAGACCTCCCCGGAAGACATCGAGGGCATGCGCGCTGCCGCCGGTATCCTGACGACCCGCGGCGGTATGACCTCCCACGCCGCCCTCGTGGCCCGTGGCTGGGGCAAGTGCTGCATCGTAGGCTGCGACTCCATGAAGATCAACATGGAAGAGCAGTATGTGACCTTCGGCGACAGCACCAAGAAGTACAAGGAAGGTGACTGGCTGAGCCTCAACGGCACCAAGGGTCTGGTCTACAACGTCCGCATCGACACGATGGACGCCACCGAGAACCCGCTGTTCGCCAAGTTCATGGGCATCGTCGACAAGTTCCGCAAGCTCGGTATCCGCACCAACGCCGATACCCCGGAAGATGCCGCAAAGGCCATGAAGTTCGGCGCGGAAGGCATCGGCCTGTTCCGTATCGAGCACATGTTCTACGGCAAGAACTCCGAGCGTCCGCTCGCCAAGCTCCGCAAGATGATCCTCTGCGACACCGACGAGGAGCGCCGCGCCGCCCTGGCCGACCTCGAGCCGTATATCAAGGCCGCCGTCAAGAGCACCCTGTCCATCATGGACGGCAAGCCGGTCGTGTTCCGTCTGCTCGACCCGCCGCTCCACGAATTCGTCCCGCACACCGAGGACAAGAAGAAGGAACTCGCCCGCGAACTCGGCATCACCGTCGAGGAAATCGAGAAGCGCGGCGAATCCCTGCATGAGCAGAACCCGATGATGGGTCACCGCGGCGTCCGTCTGCACGTCAGCTTCCCGCTGATCGCCGAGACCGAGTACCGCGCCATCTTCGAGGCCACCGCCGAACTCCAGAAGGAAGGCAAGCACCCGATTCCGGAGATCATGATCCCGGTCACCATCTCCGCCCGTGAGCTGAGCTTCCAGAAGGCGATCTGCGACCGCATCAAGGCCGAGGTCGAAGGCCGTTTCATGGAGAACATCAAGTACCAGTTCGGTACCATGATCGAGATCCCGCGCGCCGCCCTGACCGGCGACCGCATGGCCCGTACCGCCGAGTTCTTCTCCTTCGGTACCAATGACCTGACCCAGATGACCTTCGGTTTCTCCCGCGACGATATCGGTACCTTCATGGGCGAGTATCTCGGCAACAAGATCCTCGATATCGACCCGTTCCAGACCATCGACCAGAAGGGTGTCGGCAAGCTCGTCGAGTACGGCATCCAGGCCGGCCGCAGCCGTCGTCCGGAGCTGAAGTGCGGTGTCTGCGGTGAGCACGGCGGTGATCCTGAGTCCATCCGTTTCTTCAACAAGATCGGAATCGACTACGTCTCCTGCTCTCCGTTCCGCGTCCCGATCGCCCGCCTCGCAGCCGCGCAGGCAGCCATCGAGCAGAGCAAGTAAACGCTTGATCCTTACGATAAACGCCAGCGTTCCTCATCGGACGCTGGCGTTTTTTTTATGGGGTTTCCGTCAGGCGCTGTCCGTCAGCGGCTCATGAAATACTTCCACATCGGAGCGGCCATGAGCGCCTGAAGAATCTGGTTGTCCTCCAGCAGTTCCCGGACGTAATCCGGACTGTGCAGCGAGACCTCGATGTCTTCCGTCGCATCCAGATGCTGCCCGGACACCTTCTCAACGCCGATGGCCAGGAAGCTGTGGGCCAAGTTGTTAGAGGTAGCGGGATTGGGCGAGAGCGTCATCCACGGCTGCCACTGTCCGCCGGCATAGCCGGTCTCCTCCAGCAGTTCCCGCTTGGCGGCCTCCAGCGGTGTCTCCCCTGCCTCGATCACCCCGCAGGGCAACTCGTAGCAGGTCTTCCCAAGGCCGTGCCGGTACTGCCGTTCCAGCACCACTTGTCCGTCCTTGGTGATCGCGATGACATTGACCCAGTCCGGGTATTCCAGCACATAGTATTCGTTGTTGATCCGCCCGTCCGGCAGCCGGGCCACATCCCGCCGGGCCGTCAGCCAGGGGCGCCGGATCAGGTACTCGCTCGAGAGCACCGTCCATTTCCGGTCTTCATTGATCGTGTTTTCCATAGCAAGCTTGTCTTATCTGGGTGATTCTTCCGCATTGGCCACCGACAGGGCGACGCTGTGGATCAGGTTGATATTGGCCATGGTGCCTTCGAGGTCCCAGTCCTCCTGATACTCATCCGAGGGCTTGTGGTACCAAACCGGCATCGGATATTTGTTCGGGCGGGACGGGTCCACGGGTTGCAGTCCGTTCTCGACCACGACGGCCGGGACGCCCTTCTTGACGAAATTATAATGGTCCGAGCGGAAAAACCAGCCGTCGGAGTTGTCATCATCGAAGTAAATGTACCGGCCCTGGGCGGCCGCAGCAGCCACATAGTACTGGTCCAGAGCCGTTTCGCCACCGCCCAGGATGACCACGTCACGGGTCAGTTCGGCCGGTCCGATGCTTTCGAAATTCAGGCAGGCCGCCGTCTTGTCCATCGGGAAGGCCGGGTGTTCGCAGTAGTACTGGGAGCCGAACAAGCCGCTTTCTTCGGAAGACGGGAACAGGAAAAGGAAGGAACGCCGGTGTTCCATCCCGGTGAGACGCCGGGCCACGAGCAGGGCGCCGGCCATGCCGGAAGCATTGTCCGCCGCTCCGTTGTAGATGGCATCGCCCGTTTCATCCGGGGTTCCGAAACCCAGGTGGTCCCAGTGGGCATTCAGCACCACCACTTCGTCTTTCAGGTCCGTACCCGGCAGGATGCCGGCCACGTTGCGGGTCTGTTTAATCTCGTAAGTCACATCCATCTTGACGTCGCTGCGGACTTTCAGGGAAAATGCCTGGAAGCCCGGGCGTTTCGCAACAGCGACGGCTGCATCCATGTCGAGGCCTGCTGCCTGGAACAGTTTCCGGCAACCGTCTTCATGGAGCCAGCCCTTGATGCCGAGCATGTCGGCGTTTTTTGTGTCCGGATTGAACAGGGCGAGGTTACCTTCCATGTGGCCGTTGACGCAGACATGCCAGCCATAGCTGGCCGCCTCCGTATTGTGGAGCACCAGGCAGCCGGCGGCACCCTGGCGGCGGGCTTCTTCGAATTTGTAGAGCCAGCGGCCGTAGTAGGTCATGTTCCGGCCGCGGAAGAGCGTCGGATCATAGAACCCGGGGTCATTGACCATGGCGATCACGATCTTCCCTTTGACATCGATATCTTTGTAGTCATCCCAGCCATACTCGGGCGCCTTGATCCCGAAACCGCAGAAGACAAACTCCGCCGCCGGAATCTCCACCTTGTCCTCCGCCCGGGCCGTCCAGACGACCATGTCGTCCGGGTACCGGAGTTCCGCCTTGCGGCGGGACCGAGGGACAGACGTATTCGTACCCGTTATCGTGAACGCCCCGCCGACCGGCCGGGCCGTCACGGAGATCATGTTGAAAGGCTGGTACCAGCTGTTTCCGAATGCCGGCTGCAGGCCCAGTGCCTCCAGCTCTCCGGCCAGGTATTCCACTGTTTTATCCTCGTATTCCGTCATGGGCTTCCGGCCGCCGAACGCATCGGAGGAGATAGTCCGGATCCAGTCCCGCAGGAGCCGTTCGTCCCCCAGGGGCGTCGGCGCCGCCGGCGGGAACAGTTCTTCACGGGCCAGCGTCAGGTCCGCCATGTATTCCGGGCAGTCCTGCAGCCGGGCGAAGGTCGCCGAGGTCATGAGCCGGGCGGCATCCACATCGCTCTGCCAGTGGTAACCGGCGATGACCCGGCTCTGCCCCCACTCATAACCGGCCGAAAGGATCGTATCCTGCCTTTCCGGATTGAGCTGGGCCAGGACCAGCGCCATGCCCCATCCGCGCGAAGTGTGACCGGACGGATAGGAACCCGTATGCCGCTCTTCTTCCTCGTCGCCCGGGACCAGGGTCCCCTCGTCAAAATACACATACGGACGCACGCGCATGTACGCTTTCTTGGGATGGGAGGCCGCAAGGCGGAACGTACGGATGCTCCGGTACAGCAGGTCCATCGTCCGGGGCGTCTTCTCCCGGGACAGTTCCCGACCGAACGCGCCGCTGAACATCGTGGCCATCGTATCGACATTCGTCGTGGCTTCTCTTGCAGCCCGGACACCCCGCTCCCCTGACCGCAAGGATTTCATCCAATGATGGATGGCCTTGTCCGCCTCGGCCTGCGGCGTCCCCTCCGCCGGCGGAGGGGGCAGGAACGAGACGGCATCGGGCAGCTGTTCCACGGTCAGGTAGGATTCGACTTGCTGGGCGAGTGCTCCCAGAGGAAGAGTCAGCAGGTACAGGCAGGTAAAAAGATATTTCAAGGTATTCATAAACAGTTCTTTTCGGAGAAAACGGAGTTCCAGAATGTGTTTCCAAAGACAGCACACCGTCGTTCCACTCACGCTGGCTACAGTCTCCATGTTCTCAAAGATATCAAGTTTTTCGGAAAAACATTTACCATTCTTCTCTAAATACTTGTTTTCTGTTGAAGTGTCAGAAAATGCAAAACACTGTCAGCTAATCATTTATCGATTCATCATGTTGTATTCTGACGACAGGATAAGTACGTAATCTATTGAGCGCCAGCACATTACATTTCTTGTCAAATGTGTCGTAAAATCGATCTGCGAACAGAAAGGGATGTTCTCGGGCATCGCCGCGGCGCGAGGGCAAGGCGCAACTGCTACGCTCGTTGCAATTTCCATCACAGAGTACCCTCGGGCAGAAAAACGGGTGGCAGGCAATTCATTGTAATTCAGAAAGATGATGAATTCAAAGTGCAAATTTCTGCACTTTAAATTCACGTTTTCATTGATCCATAGGCACTTACACGCCACCCGTTTTCGGTCCAGTGCGAGCAACGCATAACGAAAGCGCATGGAGAGGCCGGCTCGAGAGGCGGAGGGGAGCAGGCGGATGGGAGCAGACGGGTGAGTGCTGGCAGATGGGTGAGGCGGATGGAAGCAGGCGGATGAGTCCGGGGCGATACTCAGCCGCAGCAGACAAGTTCTTCGCGCCTTGCTGTGCGGAGGACGCAGGATGCGAGGATGGACTGAGCCCCGACTCCTTTCTGCCTGCGAGCCGCACGGGCACGAGTGATGATTGCACTGAAAGAATGAAGCGAACGAGGCAGACAAGTCCAAGCGATGATCACGCCAAACGAAAGTAGCGCCCCGGGAAGGGACGCTACTGACAATTCTAAGGAGAAAACGGTTAGGCCTGCGGCTCGACGGCGCGGAAGGAGGCGAGCTCGTCGGCCACGAAGGACTTGACGTAAGCGCTCTTGCCGGCGACGTTCTCTTCGGCCATGCGGACGAAGACGTTGGCGCTCTTGCCAAAGAGTTCCGGGCACTTGGTGGCGTCTGCGAGCAGCAGCAGGGACATCACGATCTCGCCGGTCATGTCGTACAGACGGCGGGCGAGGAAGTCCTGCAGCTCCTGGTTGCCGGCATCCTTGACGTAGTTCACGCACTCCTCATAGATGTCGGCCATCTTGGCGACGCGGGCCTTGAGGGCTTCGAGTTCCGGGCTCACCGGAGCCTCGAGCATCTCGCGGATGATGCCCAGATAGGTGCCGTTGGTGATGTAGCGGATGGCCGCAACCACCTGCAGCTGGGTCGTACCCTCGTAGATGGAGAAGATGCGGGCGTCACGGAAGAGACGCTGGCACTTGTATTCCATGATGAAACCGGAACCGCCGTGGACGGAGATGGCGTCGTAGGCGTTCTGGTTGGCATATTCGGAAGCCATACCCTTGCACAGCGGGGTGAAAGCGTCGGCCAGGCGGGTGAACTTCTTGAGTTCGGCCTTCTCCTCGGCCTCGAGCTTGCGGTCGCGCTGGATGTCCTCCAGGGCCTTGTAGACGTCGACGTGGGCGGCGGTATGGTAGAGCAGGGACCGGCTGGCGTCGAGCTTGGCCTTCATGCGGCTCAGCATGTCATAGACACCCGGGAAATGGTTGATGGTCTGGCCGAACTGGGCACGCTCGGCGGCGTACTTGACGGCTTCGTTATAGGCCTCCTGGCTCAGACCGGTGCTCTGCGCACCGATACCCAGGCGGGCGCCGTTCATCAGGGCCATCACGTACTTGATCAGACCCATGCGGGTGCTGCCGCACAGTTCGGCGCGGGCATCCTTGTAGGTCAGCTCACAGGTCGGGGATCCATGGATACCGAGCTTGTGCTCGATGTGGCGCACGTTGACGCCGCCCTGACGCTTGTCATAGATGAACATGGACAGGCCGCGGCCGTCCTTGGTGCCTTCCTCGCTGCGGGCCAGGACCAGGTGGATGTCGGAGTCACCGTTGGTGATGAAGCGCTTCACACCGTTCAGCAGCCAGCAGCCCTGCTCCTCGGAATACGTCGCCTTGAGCATGACGCGCTGCAGGTCGGAACCGGCGTCCGGCTCGGTGAGGTCCATGGACATGGTCTCGCCGGCGCAGATGCGCGGGATGAACTTCTGGCGCTGCTCCTCGCTGCCGAACTCGTACAGGGTCTCGGCGCAGCTCTGCAGGCTCCAGATGTTCTGGAAGGAAGCGTCGGCGGCGGAAATGACCTCGCTGGCCATGCTGAAGACGACTTCCGGGCAGTTCAGGCCGCCGTAGCGGCGGGGCATGGTGACACCCCACAGGCCGGCATGCGTGGCCGCCTGCATGTTCTCCTTGGTCTTCTCCGCATAGATCATGCGGCCGTTCTCCAGGTGCGGTCCCTCAAGGTCGACGTCCTCGGAATTCGGGGCGATCGTGTTGGCCGCGACGTCGCCCGTGATCTCGAGCAGACGCTTGTAGTTCTCGATGCAGTCCTCGTGGTCGACGGGGGCCTCGGGATAGGTATCCTTGTCAGCGAAATTGCGTTCCTTCAATTCGACGATCCGCTTCATGAGCGGGTGCTCCAGGTAGAAGGCAATCTCCGGATGGTCAGTATAATAATTTGCCATGGCTTTCGGGTTTACTTGGAATTCTGCTTGTAATACTTGATCATCTTCGGGATGACCTCCTCGACGGTACCGACGATGACATAGTCGGCGATCTTGTTGATCGGGGCATCCGGATCGGAGTTGACGCTGATGATGATCTTGCTATCCTGCATGCCGGCGATGTGCTGGATCTGGCCGCTGATACCGCAGGCGATGTAGACCTTCGGATGCACGGTCACGCCGGTCTGGCCGATCTGGCGGTCATGGTCGCAGAAGCCTGCATCCACGGCGGCGCGGCTGGCGCCGACCTCGGCGTGGAGGACCTTGGCCAGGTCGAAGAGCATGTCGAAGCCTTCCTTGCTGCCCATGCCGTAGCCACCAGCCACGACGATCGGAGCGCCCTTGAGGTTGTGCTTGGCAGCCTCGACATGGTGGTCGAGCACCTTGACGACATAGGCCTCCGGGGAAACATACTTGGAGACTTCCGGATAGACGACCTCACCGAGGGCCTTGCCCTCATAGACGGCCTTCTGCATGACGCCCGAGCGGACCGTCGCCATCTGCGGGCGGTGCTCCGGGTTGACGATGGTGGCCACGATGTTGCCGCCGAACGCCGGACGGATCTGGTACAGCAGATTGTCGTAGTGCTGCTTGGTCTTGACATCGTCGAAGGAACCGATTTCGAGCTCGGTGCAGTCGGCGGTCAGGCCGCTGGTCAGGGAAGAGGACACGCGCGGGCCCAGGTCACGGCCGATGACGGTCGCACCCATCAGGCAGATCTGCGGCTGCTCCTCCTTGAAGAGGTTCACGAGGATGTCGGTATGCGGGGCGGAAGTATACGGGAAAAGATCCTTGCCGTCGAAGACGAAGAGCTTGTCCACGCCATAGGGAAGGATCTGGTCCTCTACCTTGCCCTTGATACCGGTACCGGCCACGACGGCGTGCAGCTGAACGCCCAGCTCATTGGCGAGCTTGCGGCCTTTGGTCAATAACTCCTGGGAGACTTCGGCAACGGTCGTGCCTTCGATCTCGCAATATACAAATACGTTGTTCATACGCCTAGCCGATGATCTTTTCGTCCAACAATTCCTTGATGAGGCCCTCGACGTCGGCATCGGCCGCGGTCAGGGTCTTGCTTTCTTTCGCCTGGAAGACGATGTTCTGCACCGTCTTGACCTTGGTCGGGGAACCGGCGAGACCGCACTGGTTCGGATCGCCGTCGACGTCGGCCACGCTCCACTGGTTGAGCGTCAGGTACGGACGCCCGGCATAGAGATCCGCGCGCGGATCGTCTTCGGGACGCTCCATCGGGCAGGTCGCATATTTGTACTTCATGACGAGTTTCGCATTCTGCGGGCGGCACGGGGCGGCGCTGCCGTTGACGGTGATCAGCACCGGCAGCGGGACCTGGACGGTCTCCACGCCACCGTCAATGTGGCGGCGGATGGTGGCCACGCCGTTCTCGATGCCCAGGATTTCCTCGGCATAGGTCACCTGGTTCAGCCCGAGTTTCTGGGCCACCTGCGGTCCGACCTGGGCGGTATCGCCGTCGATGGCCTGGCGGCCGCCGAGTACGATGTCCACGTCGCCGATCTTCTTGATGGCGGTGGCAAGGGCATAGGAGGTA
>ONQC01000028.1:0-13947 GCA_900319855.1 uncultured Bacteroidales bacterium | reverse complement strand
CGGGTATCGGCGCCTGCGAAGAGGCGGTCGGTCAGGAGCCAGCCCGTATCGGCACCCCGGTAAAGGCTCTGGCGTATGATTTCCCCGGCGCGGGGCGGACCCATGGTGAGCACGCCGACGGTGGATCCGGGATTCTGTTCTTTCAGTCTGAGCGCCTGCTCGAGGGCATTCAGGTCATCGGGGTTGAAGATGGCCGGAAGGGCGGCACGGTTGACCGTTCCTTCGGGGGTCATGGCATCTTTCCCCACGTTGCGGGTGTCCGGCACTTGCTTGGCCAGGACCACAATTTTCAAACTCATATCGTTTGGTTTTAATTATACGTCTAACCAAAGGGCCGCCGTTACATAAAAAATGCAAGTCGGACGGCAGTTTCCAACTTGCAAATTTACACTATTTTTTGAATCCGGCAAAATGCCGGAAACCCAGATTCCTAGTAGCGGTTCAGCGGACGCCCGGAGGTCATCATATGGACTTTGCGGACCACTTCGTCGACGACGGCCTTGTGGGCCTCGCGCTCGGCGAGCTGCTCCGCCGTAGGCTCTTTCGCCGTCAGGGCGGCGACATGGGCCGATGCGGAAGAGAGGACGGTGTCGATCAGGTCGACGATGTCGACCATGTCCTTCTCCACGAAACCACGGGAGGTGATGGCCGGGGTACCGACACGCAGACCGCTGGTCGCGAAGGCGCTGCGGCTGTCGAACGGCACCATGTTCTTGTTGACGGTGATGTCCGCCCGGACCAGTTCCTTCTCGGCGACGCGGCCGTTCAGATCCGGGAACTTCGTACGCAGGTCGATGAGCATCAGGTGGTTGTCCGTACCGCCGGAAATGACTTTGTAACCCCTTGCGATGAACTCGTCGCACATGGCCTTGGCGTTGGACATGACCTGCTGCTGGTACTGCACGAATTCCGGCTGCATGGCCTCATAGAAGGCGACGGCCTTGGCGGCGATGACATGCTCGAGCGGACCGCCCTGGATGCCCGGGAAAACGCTGGAATTGAGGATGGCGCTCATCTTCTTGATCTCGCCCTTCGGGGTGGTCAGGCCCCACGGGTTGTCGAAGTCCTTGCCCAGCAGGATGATGCCGCCGCGCGGACCGCGCAGGGTCTTGTGGGTGGTGGAGGTCACGATGTGCGCATATTTCACAGGGTTCTTCAGCAGGCCCGCGGCGATCAGGCCGGCGGTGTGGGCCATGTCGATCCACAGCAGGGCACCCACCTTGTCGGCGATGGCGCGCATGCGCTCGTAATCCCACTCGCGGGAATAGGCGGAGGCGCCGCCGATGATCAGCTTCGGCTTGCACTCGAGGGCCTTGCGTTCCATCTCATCGTAGTCGACGCGACCGGTCTCAGGATCCAGGCCGTAGGCGACCGGATGGTAGAGGATGCCGGAGGCGTTGACCGGGGAGCCGTGGGTCAGGTGACCGCCCATGGACAGGTCGAGGCCCATGAAGGTGTCGCCCGGCTTGAGGCAGGCCATGATGACGGCCATGTTGGCCTGGGCGCCGGAGTGCGGCTGCACGTTGGCATATTCTGCGTCATAGATCTTGCAGAGGCGGTCGATGGCCAGCTGCTCGATCTGGTCCACCACCTCGCAACCGCCGTAGTAGCGCTTGCCGGGGTAGCCCTCTGCGTATTTATTGGTGCAGATGGAGCCCATGGCTTCCATGACCTGGTCGGACACATAGTTCTCGGAGGCAATCAGTTCGAGTCCGGAGGACTGACGGTCCCTTTCTTTCTTGATCAGGTCGAAAATCTGGAGATCCTGTTTCATAGTTATTGTTTCAGCGTTTTTTTAATGATTATTCTCGCTTGGCGTCTCTTGCATAAAAAGTCGCCCGAGGACCGACAAATATACGAAAAAAATCTACCTTTGCATATCCCAAAGACAGATTTTATGAAGGACCGGAAACTGCTCAACATCGAACTCGGACGCGTCACGGCGCAGCAATACAAAGAATTGCCCGGATCGGGAATCGCCGTCGTGCTGGACAACGTGCGCAGCGCCCACAACGTGGGCTCCGCCTTCCGCAGCAGCGACGCCTTCAAAATCGACAAGATCTGGCTTTGCGGCATCTGCGCTACCCCGCCCTCGGCGGAGATCCACAAATCAGCCCTCGGCGCCGAAGACAGCGTCCCGTGGGAGCACGCCGACGACACCCTGGAGGCCGTCCGCCGGCTCCGGGAAGAGGGCTACACCCTCGTGGCCGTCGAGCAGACCGTCCGCTCCGTCAAGTTGGATGCCTTCCGGCCGGCCCCGGATACCAAATATGCCGTAGTCTTCGGAAACGAAGTCGACGGCGTCCGCCAGGACGTCGTCGACGCATGTGATTTCTCGCTGGAAATTCCGCAGGACGGTACCAAGCACTCCCTCAACGTCTCCGTCTCGGTCGGCGTGATCCTCTGGCACCTGCGGCTCTTCCGCTAGCTATTTCTTCACGACCGGGGCCAGGACGAACCGGAAGGAACGTTCCTGGGCCGGGAGCATGTACGGATCCAGCGGACGCGCGCCCCAGGAATTGGTGCCGCCAACGCCCATCTGGGCCGCTTCGAAGTGCACGAAGGTCTCCCCGCGGCTACGGTCATTCTCATACGCCAAGGCCTTGAGTTCCAAGGAATGCTGCGCATTGCCGGCCTGGGTGTTGGTCGGGTTCGGACGCGGTCTCGGATCGGGCAGGGAGACATCCAGCAGTTTGCGCGGGAACGGCAGGGCGGAGCCGGAGAAGGCCGCGTCGGAACGGATTTCCAGACCGTTCCCGGCGGCATCCAGCAGACGCATCCACCGCATTTCGCCGTGCGTGCCGGACTCCTGCGTCCGTACATAGCCATAGTGATACTGGTCCGCGACAGACTGGACATACCGCCCCATCAACGCGGAAGACTTGCGGTCGGCATAGTTCTCCCACGGTCCCAGGCCGAAGAAATCCAACGTGGAATAGTCCCCGGGCATCGCAAATTCAAGGCCGAAACGGAACATCGGCGGCATCTCGGACAGGCTGCCGGCATCCTTCAGGGAAAGCGTTCCCTCCATGGCTCCGTTTTCTCCGGCGATCCGGTATTCTAGCGTTACGGAAGCGCCGCCAAACGGCATATACCGGGCCTCGGCCCGATAACCGTCCTCGGCCACATAGACGGCGAACGCTTCCACCTTCCACTCCGGATACTGCCAGACGGCGCTGCGCTTGTCCATTCCCGCGCCGAGGTCGTTCTCGATCGGTGCGCGGCCGAAGCATGGCATCAGCGGTTCGGCAAGCAGTTCCCGTCCATTCACGACCCAGCTGGCCAGGGCGCCGTTGCTTCCGTCGAAGGTCAGTTTCCACCCGGTGCCCACAACCTCGTACTTCCCGTCTGCCCGACGCATTTCCGCCTTCGGACGGACGGAAGGGAGCGGAGCCATGCCCTCCTGTCCGGAAGAGAACAGGAACTGGTCATACGCCACTTCCTCGCCGGCATCCAGCAGGCCGTCCGCCGCTTTCAGGACATAGCGGACCGTCAGGTACTGTTCGCCGCGGGCAGGAACGTCCCGGGCATCCAGCGGAAGGCTCACCTCGCGGGTCTCCCCCGCCGGCACGTTCAGATTCTCAATGCCCCCGCTGCGGATCGGACGGCCGTCCTCTTCGAGCGTCCAGACCATGCGGTACTTGGACAGGTCAATGAAGAAGTTCTCGTTCCGCACCTTGAGCCGGACCGGACCGGTACCCGCTAGTTCCGTCCAGATGTTCTGGTACTGGTAGCGGACCTCATAGGCATGCGGATGGAGGGTGCGGTCCGCCGCGATAATGCCGTTGCAGTTGAACGAACCGTCGGAAGCATCATCGTCGTTGAAATCCCCGCCGAAGGCGAAGATATGGTCGGTGCCGTATTTCTGGGGATCCACCGGCCAGCGGAGCGCCTGATCCACGAAATCCCAGATGTAGCCGCCCTGATACCGGTCGTACCGGCGGATCAGGTCCCAGTATTCTTTGTGGTTGCCCATGGAATTGCCCATCGCATGGGAATATTCGCACTGGATCAGCGGCTTGGAAGGCTCGCCCTCCAGGTATCGCTCGGCCCGGTCGACGCTCATGTACATCGGGCAGTAGATATCGGTCTTGCCGTTCAGGCCGGCCTGCTCATACTGCACCGGACGGGACAGGTCATAGGCTTTGATCCAATCGTAGCAGGCCTCGAAGTTCGGGCCGTAACCGGCTTCGTTGCCCAGGCTCCACACCACCACGCACGGGTGGTTGAAATCCCGCTGGACCATCCGGCTGTCGCGGGCGAGGTGCGCGGCCTTGTAATCGTCGCGACGGGCCAGGGTCGCCGGGCCGTATCCGATGCCGTGGGATTCGATATTCCCCTCATCGGTCACATACAGGCCATATTCGTCGCAGAGGGCATACCAACGCGGGTCATTCGGATAGTGTGAGGTACGTACCGCATTGATATTCAACTGCTTCATGATCTTGATATCCCGAATCATCTCCGCCTTGGAGACCACGTATCCGCCCGTCGGGCTGAGTTCGTGGCGGTCGGTGCCCTTGATCAGCACCGGCTTGCCGTTGACCAGGAAGAGCCCGCTCCGGACTTCCACGCTGCGGAAGCCGAAACGGAGTTCGGTGGACTCGAGGATGTTCCGCTTGCCATCCAGCAGGACAACCCGCATGTTATAGAGATTCGGATCTTCCGCACTCCAAAGCCGCGGCGACTCCACGGAAGCCGTCCCGCGCAGGATGACATTCCCGTTTTCAGAGCGTTCCTGCTGCCGGGTCACCGGCATCTGCCCAGTGGCGATGTCCTTGCCCGTAACGGGATCCCAGACCTGGAAATCCACGCCGAACGCACCCGGCGTCACTTCGGCCATCACCGATATGTTCCCGTCCATATCGGCCGTTATATGAATGTCCTCCAGGCGTTTCTGCTCACGGGTATAGACATAGACTCCGCGGGCGATGCCCGTGAAACGCCAGAAATCCTGGTCCTCTAGGTAGGTGCCGTCGCACCAGCGCATAACCTCCAGGGCGATCGTGTTCTTCCCGGCCTTGACATATTTCGTGATGTCGAACCGGGCTTCCAGCTTGCTATCCTCGCTGTATCCAACTTCCTTTCCGTTGACCCAGACCCGGACATTGGACGTGGCGGAGCCGATGCACAGGCAGATCTGCTTTCCGATCCAGTCCTTGTCGATGTCAAAGGTCCGCCGGTACTGGCCGACATAATTCTTTTCGGCCGGGACGTTCGGCGGGTCGTTGCGGAAATGGCCGCGCCAGGCATAGCCGATATTGACATAGAGCGGATCGCCGTAGCCGTTGAGTTCGAACATGCCCGGTACCGGGATGGTGCCCCAGTCCCCGTCCCTGAAATCGACGGCCTCAAAACCGCTGACCCGTTCCGAAAGCGTCGGGGCAAGCCGGAATTTCCACGTGCCGTCCAGGCTCAGGGTCTGCTGCTGGTCGGTCGTGAACGTTGCCGCCATCGGAAGGCGGTTCTTTTCAAATACTTGCGGGTCTTGCCAATCGGGCAGGACGCTGGCGGCGAGAGCCAGTACGAGGGTCAGGAAATGCATCATATGATTTCAATGTCTGAAACAGGGAGCCAGCCTTGGCGGCCGTCGGACAATTCGATGTTGCACCAGTCTCCCACGCTGTCCAGGACGCGGACCTTGGTGCCTTCATGCAGGACGAAGAGGTCTTTCGCCGCCGTTCCGCCGGACGGCGAACTCTTGACCGAAGAGACCGGGTGCATGACGATCGCGCTGTCCGCCCGGAAATAGTCCCGGCTCTGCCAGCGGGCAAAACCCAGGCAGCCCAGGAAGAGCAGGAAAGCCGCGATGGCGCCGAAGAATCCGGTCCGCCGCGCGCCGGAAGAGCGCCCGAGCAGGAACAGCAGCAACAACGCCAGCGCCCCGGAGAGCATCAGCAGGGAAAGTACGGCCCAGGCATTGGAACCCAGGGCATAGCAGACTTTCCGGAGCCAGGCTTTGATGAACAGTTCCGGGATCGCATCGATCTTGTCCTGGATCCGGGAATTGGCAAACTCCAGGTTGAAACGGGCGTCGTCAAAAGATGGATCCAACTTGAGGGCGCGCTCATAATTGAGGATGGCCTGCGGGACCTCGCCGGCTTTGAAAGCGGCGTTGCCCAGGTTGTAATAGACCTGGGCGGATTCAATCCCGCTGGCGCTCAGCTCGCCGAAGGCCTGCATGGCATCGGCCCAGCGGCCGTCCTGGTATGCGGCGGTACCGGCGTTCCACAGGGAATCGGCCAGGTCATCGGCCGCCCGCAGGCAGGAAGCCGGAAGGAGCATCAGCAGCAGGGCCAGTACGGCCGGACCCGCTGCGGAAGGTTTGCGTTTCATACTTGCATCGATCGAGGAAATCACTTCGACGGCTTCGGCGTAATGGGCATCCATGCCGCCCGTCTCGGCCGAAGGAGCATAACGGGCATATTCACAGGCATCCAGCAGGTCGGCGAACCGGCCGGTCAGGGCCTCGGAAACGCCGGAGGCCTTCAGCCGTTCCGTGATGTTGTCCCGGTTGAGGTCTTCCACCTGCATGCCGAGTTTGTCGGAAACGAAGCCCAGCAGGGCACGGTGCAGTTCCTCATAGAAGGCAGTCTGCAAGCCCTTGTCCAAGAAGTCTTTGGACAGTTTGAGCCGCTTCATGGCCATCTTGGTCGCCGCACGGTTGCGGGTTCCCGCCACGTCGGCACGCAAGGCGGCCCGGCGGCGCAGGGCGGCCCAGACCGCGGCAGCGGCTGCGACCAGCAGGACCAGCAAGATCCAATAGGCGGGACGGGCTACCAGGAATCCAGCGGTAGAGCGGAAGGCGGGTTTGGCGGTCCGGATGAAGCGGATGTCTTCGCCCAGGTTCCGGACGCCCTTCCGGTCGACGGACGGCAGGGCCTCGGAGACGACGCCGGAGGCGCCGTTATCCTTTCCCCGGGCCACATGGACCTCGATCGGTTCGGCGGTCAGGGTCACATAGCGGCCGGCATTGACATCATAATAGGCATATTCAACCGGAGGGATCGTGAAATCGCCGTGGCTGCGCGGGATGAACGGATACTCGAACGTCTTGCTTCCCGAGGTTCCGCCGGCAGACCGGTCGGTATTCTCGGTTGTCTTGACGTCGTATACTTCAAAATCGGAGGGGAACTGGATCTGCGGAGCCTGCAGCAAGGCGACATTGCCCTTTCCGGTAACGGTGACCAGCAGCGGGGCTGCATCGTGGGTTTTCAGGGAATCCTTGCTCAGCCGGGTGGTCATGGTAAAGGAACCGACACCGCCGCCATAGGAGGCGGGCGCACCGGAAGGCAGGCTGCGGACCGTTACGGAGGCGGCCGGAGCCGTCACGCGCTTGCGGACCTGGCGGACATTGTCCTCAAAGAAGCTGTCAAAGATGCTGTTGGAGCGGCTCTGGACCCGGATGTTGACCAGGCATACCAGTTCCGACGGATCGATCTGCAAGGTGCCGGCCTGCTGGGGAATCAGCACCCAGCGGCGCAGGACGGCGCTGTTGTAGATTTCATCGCCGAGCACTTCCCGGTTGAAACTGATGTTGGTCGGGGTCTCCACCTCCTGGCTCCAGAAGCCGTTGAAGGTCGGGAAACGGGCATCTTCGAATCCGGCGATGTCCACCCGTTGGTAGAGCTTCAGCGTAGCGGTGACCGGCTCGCCGATGACGACGTTGTTGCGGCTGAGGGTCAGGCGCATGAACAGGTCATTGTCGGCGATATTGCCCGTAGACTGCCGGGGCTGGGCATTCCCCTGCCGGGAAGACTGCGACCCGCTGCCGGCAGCCCCGCCTGAACCAGCGACGACCTCAACGGTCACGGCCCGGGAACTGACGGTAGACCCGCCGACGGTCGCGGTGGCGGCAGGAAGGGTGAACTTGCCCGCGCTCTTCGGAGACAGGATATACGTATAGGTAAACTGGGAAGATTTGCTCCGCTTCCCGTTCACGATGCTGATGCTGGTGGAAGAGCCGGTCTGCGGTCCCCAGACCAGTTGGAAATCATCCCCGGGGCTCCAGGTGAAATCCGACGGACGACTGTCCCCTTCGAGGATAAAGGCGACGCTGAACTGTTCGTCGAGGGCGACGATGTTCTGTACTTCCACGCGGATCGACGTCTGGGCCCACAGGGCCACGGACGCCGACAATCCAAGCAATATTATCGCTAATCTTTTCATACGCTACCAATTCTTTTCCTTCTGCCGCGACTTGGCGGCTTCCGCCTCAGCCTTTTTCACTTTCTCCTGCGTTTCCTTTTCCTTGGCCTGGATGGCCTGGAGCATCTGCTGGGCCTGCTGGGGGGAGATCTTCACCGGCTGCTGGCCTTGACCCTGGTTCTGGTCCTGTTCCTGCTGATCCTGGTTTTGGTTCTGATCCTGGTTCTGCTGATCCTGGTCCTGATTCTGATCTTGGTTCTGCTGATCCTGGTTTTGATTCTGATCCTGGTCCTGATTCTGGTCCTGACCGCCTCCGCCGCCTTCCTGGTCCTGCTGCATCAACTTGGCATAGGCCAGGTTTTCCTTGGCCTCCATGTCTCCCGGATTGCGGAGCAGCACCTGCTGGAAAGCCTGGATCGCCGTATTCCAGTCCTGCTGGGCCAACGCGCAGTCGCCCAGGTTAAAATAATAGTCCGGGGCATTCGGGGACAGCGAAGCCGCCTGGGCGATCTTCTGCAACTGGGCAGCCGCCTCCTGGGCGTTCCCCTGCCGATACAGGGTGCTTGCCAGGTTATAGTTGGCCGCGAAAGAAGTGGAATCCTTGACCAGCGCCTTGCGGTAGCTGATATCCGCCTCCTTATAGTCTTCCTTCCGGAACTGCCGGTTGCCGCGGCGCACGTCCCGCTTGTCCACCTGTGCGGAAGCCGCCAGGCAGGCCAGCAAGCCCAAGGCCGTCAGCATATATCTCAGACTCTTCATTTTCATTCAAACAGTTTCTTTTTGGGACGGCGTTCCCCGATCAGCATTTCCAGCACCAGCAGGGCCAGGGCAATGCCGAAGAAATACATGTAACGCTCGTCATATTCCTCGAAGACGACGGAATTAAACTCTTCCGCCTCCATTTTCCGGATATCGTCGATCACGGGGTTCAGGCCGAATTCCTCATTGCCGGCATGGACATAGGCCCCGTTCCCGGCCTGGGCGATCTCACGGAGGGCTTCCTCGTCCAGACGGGTCACCACGATCTCGCCGTTGCGGTCCCGCAGCAGTTCCCCGTCCATCGGAATCGGCTGGCCCTGGGCGGAACCGACGCCGATCGTATAGACCCGTACGCCCATTTCGGCAGCCGTCCTGGCCGCCTCGACAGGGTCGTCTTCGTGGTTCTCGCCATCGGTGATCACGATGACGGCGCGGCTCTTCTCACTCTCGGCGCTGAACCCCTTGACGGCCGTCAGGATGGCATCGCCGATGGCGGTACCCTGTACGGGCACCGATTCGGTCGAGATGCTGTTCATGAACATCTTGGCCGACACGTAATCCGTCGTGATCGGAAGCTGGACAAAGGACGATCCGGCGAACACGATCAGGCCGATGCGGTCTTCCTGCAAGCGGTCGACGATGCGGGAAATCGCCAGTTTGGCCCGCTCCAGCCGGTTCGGGGAATAATCCTGGGCAAGCATGGAGTTCGAGACGTCCAGGCAGATGATGACCTCCGCTCCCTTGGTTTTCCGCTCGCTGAGTTTGGCGCCGATCTGCGGCCGGGCCAGGCCCAGGACGAAAAACAGGAAAGCCAGGCTGAACAAGATGACGCGGATCCAGCCCTTCGCTCCGGACCAGGAAGGCATCAGCCCGTCCACGAGCGCCTCATCCCCGAATTTGCGGATCCGGCGGCGGCGCAGGGTACGGACCACGGCGTACAGTACCGGGAAGGCCGGGACGAGCAGCAGCAGCCAAAGGTATTGATAATGTGCAAAGAAATAAACCATTACGGCAGCCTCCTCAAGAATAGTTTGACCAACAGTTCAGCCAGCAGCAAGAGCAAGGCGGCCAGCGCATACTTCGGGAAAAGTTCCTTGTAGACCGGAAAACTGTCCACGGTCGTACGGGCTTTTTCCATCTGGTTGATTTCGGAATAGATCTCGGCCAGTTTCGTATTGTCCGTGGCCCGGAAGTACCGGCCGCCGGTCGTCTCGGCGATCTGCTTGAGCAGCGCCTCGTCGATCTCGACCTGCATGTCCTGCAGCTGGACGCCGAACGGGGTAATGACTGGATACGGGGCCATGCCGTTGGCACCGACGCCGATGGTATAGACCCGCACTCCGAAGGTCTTGGCGATCTCCGCCGCGGTCTCCGGAGCGACCTCACCCCGGTTGTTGACGCCGTCGGTCAGCAGGATGACCACCCGGCTTTTCGCATCGGAATCTTTCATGCGACCCACGGCCGTCGCCAGGCCGTTGCCGATGGCGGTACCGTCTTCAATCAGGCCGGTTTCAATGTCTTTCATCAAGTTGATCAGGGTCGCCCGGTCCGTCGTCAACGGACACTGGGTATAGCTTTCGCCGGCAAAGACGACGATGCCCATCCGGTCGGAAATCCGCTGTCCGATGAATTCGATGGCGATGTCCTTGGCCGCGCTGATCCGGTCCGGCTTGAAGTCCCGGGCCAACATGGACGTCGACACGTCCATGGCCAGCACGATGTCGATGCCCTCCGTGTCCACCTTCTCCATTTCCGTGGAAGAACGCGGACGGGCCAGGCAGATGATAATCAGCGCCAGCGCCGCTTCCCGAAGCAGGAAAGGCAGATGGCGGACCACCGACAGGACGGTGCCGCCGCCCGCTTCCCAGGGTTGCAGGGTCGAAGCCCGGAAATGCGGCCGGCGGCCGGAAACCTCCAGCCAGATGTAGCGGACCAGCAGCAGGACGGGAATGGCCAGCAGCCAAAGAAGGGCGGGATACTCAAAGAACATGGCCGGCCTCCTTTTCCTGGGTGATTTCTTCCTGGTAGGTGCTTGTCACGAACCGTACGGCGGCAGGCAGGACCTTCGCCGCCTCATCTTCCGGGACGGTCAGCTTGGCGAACTTGACGAAATCGGAAACCTCGAACAGTTCCTTGGCCTCGGCGTACAGGTCCTGCGACAAATCGGTTTCCTTCAGGTCGTCGAAGATCTCGGCGGTCGTCCGCTCCAGGGCGGAGACCCCGTACCGGGCGGCGATGTAGCCGCGCAGGGCATCCGTCACGCCCGAATAAAAGGCCTTCTGCCGCTCCGGCGCCCAGAACTTGCTGCCCCGGAACTTGTCCAGTTCCCGGAGGGCGACGATGTGGGCGGGATCGTCCGGCTTGGCGGCGGACGTTCCCCGGCGGCGATACTGCCGGACCAGGCACACGGCGAGGATCAGCAGCAAGGCGGTCAGCCAGAAGCCATAAAGCCAGGGAAGGACTTCCTTCAAGGTCAGCGGATAGCGGATCTGCGGACGGATATCGTGGGGTTCATAGGTCTCGGGATCGATCGGCAGCGTCCTGACATCCAGAACCTTCGGTTTGAAGTACAAGGTGTCGGGCGTGGCGGCGGCATCATCGGAGGTCGTCGTCAGCATCGCCAGCGGCGGCAGTCCGTACAGGCCGGCGTCAAACGAGGTGATGACCAGCGAAGCGTCCACCGTCATCGTTCCGGTCTTCGTCCGGGTGGTATCGACCACCCAGCCCCGGACGATCACCACGCTGTCGCAGAGTCCCTGCTTCGAATAGTCGGGCAGGGCGATCCGGGTGTTGATCGGAAGGTCCTCCACCCGGAAACCATACAGGAGCTGGTCGCCGATCAGGATGGAATCCCGTTCCTGGAGCTGCCGCAGGTAGGAACCGTCCCGCAGGACCGGCTCCGCAGGGGCGCCGGCGGCCAGAAGCGGGCAGAGTCCAATGACCAGCAGCAGTATATGTCGAATGAATCTCTTCATGACTTATCGTTTCTCAAACAGCCCCATCAGGGCGCGTACATAGTCTCCGTCCGTCGCGACGTCGATGCTGTCGACATGGTGGCGGAGGAGAAGTTTCTCCATCTGCCGGTCCGCCGAAGTGAACCAGTCCGCATAGGCGGTGCGGGTCCGCCGGGAAGACGTGTTGATCCAGCGGGCCTGCCCGGTTTCGGCATCCTTCACATGCACCAGCCCCACCGGCGGCAGGCTCCGCTCGCGGGGGTCATGGACTTTGATGACCGACAGGTCGTGCCGGCTAACGGCCACTTTCAAGGCATCTTCGTAGCGCGGGGTCCCGGCGGGATCCACGTCCAGCATGTCGGACAGGACGAACGCCGTGCATTTTTTCTTAATGGCGCCGGTCAGGTACCGGAGCGCCTCGCCGATATCGGTCCCGTCGGACTGCGGCTCATACTCAAGGATTTCGCGCAGGATATGCAGCAGGTGGCTGCGGCCCTTCTTGGGCGGGATGAATTTCTCGACCCGGTCGCTGAACAGCAGGGCGCCGACCTTGTCGTTGTTCAGGATGGCGGAGAAACTCAGCACGGCGGCGATTTCGGCGATCAGGTCCCGCTTGGTACGGACCTGGGTGCCGAACAGGCCGGAACGGCTGATATCCACGAGCAGCACCACCGTCAGTTCCCTCTCCTCTTCGAAGACCTTGAACTGTTTGCTGATATCCGGGCTCTGCTCGGAGCCGTCTGATGTGAACGCTACCAGTTTCAGCTTGTATATAGTGTCAAGATCAAAACCGGTGATCCTGAACTTGCTTTCACTGGTCTCGCCTATGATCTCATCACCGCTGTAGATCCTGTAGGTGCTGTAGTGGTCATTGCCGTTCCAGCTTACCATGAGATCCTGGTCTGTAGTCGCTACATTGAATCCCGTGATCGCGTACATCTCAGCGCCAACCTTATTGCTGGCCGCACTGTACACAGGATCCTTCTTGTATCTGTAAGCCTTGACTTCGTAGTTGAACTCTCCGCCCTGGGCTTCTGCCTGCTCGTCTTTGAACTCAGTGCCTTCGGTCTGGCCGATGGACTCGCCGTCACGGAATATCTCGTATCCCGCGGCTCCCTCTACCGGCGTGAAGCTGAGCTTCATCTCGCCCTGAGTCGTATCGACATCGAGCTTCGGCGCATCAAGGCTCGGTACGACTTCAACTGCCTCGGTCTCATCTATATCGCTCGTTCTCAGTCCGTTGCGGGCAACTATCTTATAATAGTAGGTGTTTCCCGTGTGCAGCTTTTTATCCGTAAATGTGGTATCTGCTGTTGAATCGAGATACTCATAGTCCTGTCCGTCTTCGGATCTGTAAACACGGTATGCAGCCGTGTTCCCTGCCTTGTCCCACGAAAGCTGAGCGGTCGAATATGTGCTTCCGGATACCTGAAGTCCCTCCACCTCGACCGGAGTCGAAATGAACGCCAGAAGAGCGCACACCACCACTATCATGGCAGCGTCCGCTATGATGATCCCCTTCTTATGCTTTCTTACCCAGGCTTTTATCTTCTTCATATTAATCTGCGTCTCAAAGATGAGTGCCGCTTAAAACACAGCACTCATTGATTATAGGATAATCGCTGTAAAAATTCATCAAAAAAGGCCAATTTTTACAGTGTGGTTTCTGTGAATTCACTTCTGCTTTCTGTTCACTCTTGCAGCCAGCTTCATGATGTCCGCGCACGGATGCTCAAACAGCCTAAGGCTGAAGAAGGCTGTCATCAGGACAGCTATGAAAATGTACACGGCGTATGAGCCTATCATCGGATGCCCGCCGGTCCTGAATGCGTGGCCCGGGATCATTCCTGCCACAGAGGCCTTGTATTTGCCTCCGAAGAGCATATAGATATTCGGCAGCACCGCCCAGTTGCGGAAGAGGTAGCATACAGGTCTGTGCCAGAAGTATACGTTGAGCGTTCTGGCACCCGTCACTGTGATAAAGCCGAGGTCTTTGTCAGGGATCACGGCGATTATCGCGAGCGTGATGATAATAGCTATCAGCCATATCCCGAGCCTTATTGCCCAGCCATATGTTATCGCTGCT
>ONQC01000029.1 GCA_900319855.1 uncultured Bacteroidales bacterium | reverse complement strand
GCCACGGTCTACGTCAACGGCCGGGAGGTGGGCTTCCATCCCTATGGCTATACGGCATTTGCTTATGACATAACGGATTACCTGTTGCCCGGACAGGACAACGTGGTGGCCGTCAAGGTGGATCATACGGATTGCCCGAGTTCCCGCTGGTACTCCGGAAGCGGTATCTACCGCCATGTCTGGCTTAACGTGACCGATCCCGTCCATATCGGGCTATGGGGCACTTATGTGACCACGCCGGCAGCCGGTTCGGACCGGGCGGAGGTCCGCGTGGAAACGACCGTGGTCAATGACGGGGTGAAGGCCGCGCAGGTCTCGCTGACCAGCGAACTTCGCGACCCCGCCGGGCGCGTGGTCGCGAAGGCGACGGTCAAGGCGCCGCTGGCCGCAGGCACGCAGGCCGTGCTGCCGCAGGAGTTCTCCCTGCAGGCACCCGCGCTCTGGGATATCGACGCCCCGCAGCTGTATACGCTGGTCTCGACCGTGCGCCGGGGCGGGGCGGTCGTGGACCGGTACGAGACGCCGTTCGGCATCCGCGACATCCGCTTCGATCCCGACAAGGGCTTCTTCCTGAACGGGCGTAGCGTGAAGATGAAGGGCGGGGACATCCACCAGGACGCCGGCTCGCTCGGCGCGGCGATCCCGGACCGCGCCCACGAACGCCGCGTCGCCCTGATGAAGGCGACGGGATTCAACGCCATCCGTTGCAGCCACAACCCGCCGGCTCGGGAGTTCCTGGACGCCTGCGACCGGCTCGGGATGCTGGTGATCGACGAATCTTTCGATAAATGGAAGAGCGGTTACTATGAGCAGTGGTATGATCACTGGTGGGCCAGGGACCTGGCCTCCATGGTCCTCCGTGACCGCAACCACCCGTCGGTGGTGCTATGGAGCGTGGGCAACGAGACCCGGGAGCAAGGCGACCGGACGGGGGCCGGCACCGCCCGGTTGCAGGCGCTGCGCGCAGAATGCGAGCGGCTGGACCCGACCCGCAAGGTGGCCGTGACCACTTCGCCGGATTATAACCGCACCTACAACAAGAACGGTTTCAACGCCTCCGTGGAAGTCGTGGGCTACAACTACCAGGAGCCTTTCTTCGACGAGGACCATGCGCAGTTCCCGGACCGGATCATCTACGGATCGGAGAACAGTACGAGTTTCGAGGCCTGGAAAGCGGTGAGGGACAACGACTTCATCTTCGGCCAGTTTATATGGACCGGCATCGACTACCTGGGCGAATCCGGGCTTTGGCCCTCCCGTGGCTCTTCGAGCGGTATGTTGGACATGGCCGGCAATATCAAGCCCCGCGGCCGCCTGCGTGCTGCCATGTGGCTCGATGAGCCGGTGTGCTACATCGGTACGTCCCCCAAGCAGGCCCCGCGCCCGGACGGCCGCCCGGTGACGGAGAACAGCGGAGCCTGGGATACCTGGGACTACGAGGAAGGACAGGTCATCCGGGTCGTGTGTTATACCAACGCCGCCAAGGCCCGCCTGCTCCTCGACGGGAAGGAGGTCGGCGCCATGACCCCGTATAATGATGCGACCGGAATCATCGGCTGGGATGTCCCGTACAAGGCCGGCGTCCTGAAGTCGGAAGGCTATGACGCCTCCGGCAAGAAGGTCTCCGAGTATGAGATCCGTCCGTCCCTGCGTCCTGCGGCCCTGAAGGCAACGGCTTACCAGGCGGAAATGAAGGCCGGCGGCCTGGCGCAGATTTCCGTCGAAGTGCTGGATGACAATGGCCGCCTGGTTCCGCTGGGCGACAATGAAATCACCTGTACGGTCGAAGGTCCCGGACAATTGCTGGGGCTGGAATCCTCGAATACGACGGATACCGGGAACTGGAATGACAATGTCCAGCGGGCCTTCCGCGGCCGTTTGCTTGCGTATGTGCGGACGGCCGGCGATCCGGGACGGATCCGGGTCCGGTTCACTTCGCCTTACATCAAGGGTGCGGAGGTTGAGATTACAACCCGGTAGCGCCCTCCTTTATTCGTGTACGTAAACCCATCCGGCTTCCCGCTGCAAGCATGCAGCAGGAAGCCGGATCCTATATCCCCAGGGATTCGAAAAAGGTCCGGTAGGCGGCCGCTTTTTTCTCGAGGGAGAGGGGATAGGCACGGGAGGTGGAGGGGAGCCGCCAGAATTGATATGTCCGTCCGGCAATCTGCACGGAAACCCATCCGCCGACAGGCGGCGTCGGACAGCCATGGGCCTGGCAAAGGGTGTCGGTCGCTTTCTGGCCGGTGGTGACGATGGCCCGGCATTGCGGGATTTTTTCGAGCAGGGCGGGGAGGTCCGTCGGGGTCACGACCTCGAGGAATTTGTCGGAAGCGTTGTCGGCCAGGCGGCGGATTTCGGTGGCGGTGTCGAAGAGGGCGAACCCCTTCTCGCGGCAGAACTTCATGATCCTATCCTTGTCGAACCGCTTCTCTCCGGCTACCTCGAAATGGCCTTTGTCCCCGAAGAAAACCAGGCCGCAGATCCGCCAGAAATCGTTGATCCAATTCGGGTAGTAGAAGTCCATGCTCCAGCGCTTGGGCTGGGGCGGAAAGCTGCCCAAAAAGAGGACGCGGGCGTTCCCGGGCAGGAAGGGTTCGAAGGGGTGGCGTTCGGTCGTCATGGTTTACAAAAGTAAACAAATTATGGGGGATTTCGGCATAAAATGGGCCGGATTAGGGTGTAAACAAAAATGTTATAGTTATAAACAAATATGTTTCTTACATTGAAAAACAATTGATTGGATTTATATTTGTTGCTTTCTGCTGAAATGACTAACTTTGACCGGTTAAAACCGGAAAACATGCCTTTTTCCTCCACGATCCTTGCGTTTACCGACTTATATGCGTGCGAAAACCTGCCCGTACTGACCGGCGGACAGGTGGTGGACTGCCGTGACCTGGAGGGGACGAACTGCTACTGCGATCCCGCCGCCGAAGCGGAACTGGCCCGCCGTCTGGCGTCGCTTCCGCTGCAGGGTTTGCACTGGATCGACAGCGGGGATTATCACTATGTATCGAAGCTCTGGACGGACCGGATGACGGAGCCTTTCAACCTGGTCGTTGCGGACCATCATCCCGACATGCAGGTCCCGGCTTTCGGGGATATCCTCAGTTGCGGCGGATGGGTCCGGAAGGCGCTGGAGGAGAACCGTCTCCTGCGGGAAGTATGGCTGGTCGGGATCAACCCGGATCTAAGAGGGGAATGCACGGGATTCGGAAACCGGGTCCACATCATCGACCGGGAGGAAGCGGCCGCATGCCTGCCGCGGACTGTCGCGGACCGTATTCCCTCCGACTTGCCGGTTTACCTTTCGATCGACAAAGACGTCCTCAGCCGGGAGGAAGCCCGGACCAACTGGGACCAGGGAACGATGACCCTGGACTGGCTGCTGTCGTTTGTCTCCGGAATCAGGAACCCTTTGGCCGGCGTCGATCTCTGCGGCGGGCTTGCTTCCGATAAAGGAGGAGACGAGTCGGATTTTTCCATCAACCGGGCATTGAACCATCGAATTCATGATTTCTTTTCATTATCTTTGTAAGACCCAAAGAAAAGTTTTACGATGATTATGAAAAGATGGAACGGCCTGGTGGCGGCGGGACTTCTCCTGCTGCTGGCCGGATGCGGTGGCGGGACTGGAAATGTTACCGAAAGCGCCACTTTAGAAAATATTCAGGAAACATATGACGTAAAGGGAGTTTCGATTTCGATGCGTGAGCTTCCTGGCGGGACGTTCGCCCTGGGGACCCAGCGCGATGGACGTATGATCAAAGGCGCTTCGGCCATCCGTCAGGCGGTCATGGACGGCTATGCCGTTTCGACCGCTCCGGTCAGCCAGGCGCTCTGGTCCGCCGTGATGGGCGGCAATCCCTCCTCCGTACAGGATCCCAACCTGCCGGTGGACAAGGTTTCCTGGAAGGATGCGCAGAAATTCGTCGCGAAATTGGGCAAGATGACGGGCGTCCCCTTTATCCTGCCTACGGAAGCCATGTGGGAATTCGCGGTTGCCGAAGGCGTGTTCGAGCCGGTTAAGAACCTTCGGGAGTGGTGCGGGGACCGTTATTCGGAGGAACAGGCAGAAGCCATTACCCGTAATCCGGCCGGTCCTGAAGAAGGGGCTCTCCGGGTGGTCCGCACCTATACGGAACGGACCGGCGTCCAGCCGGATACCAAGGCGGGTGCCCTTGGTTTCCGGGTGGCGGTCCGTACCGGAAAGCCTTGTCCCGAGGCCGTCGTCAAGGCCGTGGTAGACCTGGAGGTGGACCGGGAACATGTCTCTGAAAATGAAACCTTTACCGTAAAGGATGTCCATTTCGACATGGTCGGCGTCGCCGGTGGGACCTTCCGCATGGGAGCGACCGAAGAACAGGCGGACTATGGCGATGAAATGGAAAAGCCGGTCCGGGACGTGACCGTTGAGCCGTTCGAAATCGGGAAAACCGAGGTGACGGCCGGACTGTGGAACGCTGTCATGGGGTCCCTGCCATTGGGTAACGACCTGCGTGAGGCTGACAAACCGGTCATCAACGTTTCGTGGTATGGCGCGCAGCAGTTTATCCTTAAACTCAATGCCATGACTGGACGCAAGTTCCGTCTTCCGTCAGAGGCGGAATGGGAGTATGCCGCCCGGGGCGGTGCGAAATCCCGCGGCTACCGTTTCTCCGGCTCCAACCAGGTGGGCTCGGTGGCCGTCTATACGCAGAACAGCGACGGCGGAAAGCCGGCGCGGGTCGGCCGGATGCAGGCCAACGAGTTGGGCCTGTACGATATGAGCGGCAATGCCTGGGAATGGTGCCAGGATTGTTTCGGCGCCTACGGGCAGCCGGCGGAAAAAAGTGAGTGGCACGTGATGCGGGGTGGCAGTGCAGCCAGCCCGTGGAATGCGTGCCGGGTGTCCAACCGCCAGAAGGTGCCGGCTACCAATGTGAAGGCTTCCTTCGGTTTCAGACTGGCCTTGTAGAGATGGAAAAGAAGAAGAGTTCAATCACAGCGTTCGTCGTCCTGCTGGCCCTGGTGCTGGCCGGAACGTATTTCCGGGAGCACGACGGCGCCCGGGACGGCCTGGAGCAGACGGCCAGCGGCATTGCGGAGCAGGTCCGGGAGGCCCGGGAAGGGGAGGTGTCCAAACAGCTCCGCGGCCTGGAGATTCCTTATCTGCTGGCCACCGAGGATAATACGATCATCGAGCACATGGGGTATACCCTGAGTTATAACCACTCCCGCCGGATTCCGAATTGGGTGGCTTACGAACTGCTTGATTCAGAATTATATGGAGACTTTGACCGTGCGGAAGAGTTTAAGCCGGATCCGGATGTGAAGGGGCGTCAGGCCTACGACAGCGACTATCGCGGGTCGGGCTGGGACCGCGGCCACATGGCACCGTCCGGAGACATGAAATGGAGTTCGCAGGTCCAGCGGGAATGCTTCTACCTGTCGAACATCTGCCCGCAGAACCACAACCTGAATTCCGGGGTATGGAACGACCTGGAGAAACAGGTCCGTTATGAGGCCCGTTACTACAAACGGATCTGGGTGGTCTGCGGTCCGGTCGTGGAGCGCAACCTTTACGGGACCATCGGCAGCAACCAGGTCGTCGTGCCTGACGGCTTCTTCAAGGCGCTGCTGGCCCGCCGGAAAAACGGCAAGTATGTCTCTATCGGTTTTTATTTCCCGAATGAGTCCGGTACGGACGCGCTCAGCCGGTATGCCATGAGCGTGGATGAGTTGGAGGAACTGGTCGGCATGGACCTGTTTTACAACCTGGATGATACCGTTCAAGACGAGGTTGAGGCGGTTTATGATCCGTCGGATTGGAAGATCCGGTAAAAACCTTACGATTTACTTGAAATCGTGGGCTTTTTTGTTAAATTTGCAAGATACTGTTCCGCTTTAGCGGAAATATTGACAGAAGGATGATCCATATTGCGCTGCCTTGTTCCGAAGAACGCCGCCTGGTCTGGTACCTGGCGATGGAGGAATATGTTGCGCATCATCTTTCCGCGTTGGTGCCGCCCTCTCCCCTTGGGGAGCGGGAGGCATTTTTCATCTGGCAGGTTCCCCCGACAGTCATTTTCGGCCGGAACCAGGATATGGAGGCGGAAGTCAACGTCCCTTGGTGCCGTTCCCACGGCGTACGCTTCTTCCGGCGTAAGAGCGGGGGAGGCTGTGTCTACGCCGACATGGGCAATATCATGCTGTCCTATGTCTGCGACCGGACCGACGTGGGCTTCACCTTCGACCGGTTCCTGCAGCGGCTGGCCCTGACCTTGCGGCAGTTGGGCCTGGATGCCGAAAAATCCGGCCGGAACGATATCCTGGTCGGGGGGCGCAAAGTCTCGGGCAATGCCTATACGTTGCTGCCGAAAGCCAGTATCGTCCATGGTACCATGCTGTATGACAGCGACTTCGATGCCATGATCCAGGCGATCACCCCCTCCCGGGAAAAGGTGGAGAGCAAGGGCGTCGCCTCGGTCCGCCAGCGTGTGACCAATGTCAAGGAAGAGTTGGAACGCATCGGCCGACCGGTTTCGCTGGAGGCGTTCCGCGGGCATCTGCTGCGTAGTTTCTGTGCGGATCCGGCCGGTGTCCTGCAGGAAGTCGTCCTGGGGGAGGATGCGCTGGCAGAAATCGGTGAGCGGGAAAAGGCCTACCTGGATCCGGCTTTCCTGGCCGGAAGGCACCATGCCGCATCGGACGATATTTTGGGATACGGGCCCCGCGGCCCTTTTGATTGATTGTAAATAAACCATTAATAACGCAAAACTTATGGAAGAAAACCTGTTGATTACTCCGTTGTACGACAGCCATGTGGCCCTGGGGGCGAAAATGAGTCCCTTCGCCGGTTTCATGATGCCGATCCAGTACTCCAACATTACGGATGAGCACAATGCCGTCCGCCATCATGTCGGCATGTTCGACGTTTCCCACATGGGCGAGGTCTTTATCAGCGGACCGGAAGCTGAAAAGTTTGTCAATCATATATTTACCAACGACATCCGCGGCATGCGGGACGGGCAGGTGCTCTATGGCATGATGCTCTATCCGAACGGCGGTACGGTCGATGACCTGCTGGTCTACAAAGAGTTCGAACCGGACCGGTACCTGCTGGTGATCAATGCGGCCAACATCGCCAAGGACTATGCGTGGATGCTGGAGCAGGCAAAGGGCTATGACGTGGTCGTGGACAATGCTTCCGACGACTGGGGCCAGATCGCGGTCCAGGGTCCGGAGGCGGAAAAGACGCTCGTCGAGGTCCTGGGCATGAAAGAGGCAGCCGAACTGACGTTCTACACCTTCTGCAATGCCGTGGTGGATGGCAAACGGGTGATTATCAGCCGGACCGGTTATACGGGCGAAGACGGCTTCGAGATCTATGCCACCCCGGAGCAGACCGTCCTGTATTGGAAGCAGCTGCTGGCGGCCGGCGTGACCCCGTGCGGCCTCGGCTGCCGGGATACCCTCCGTTTCGAAGCCGGACTGCCGCTGTACGGCGACGAACTGAGCGCCGACATCTCCCCGGTCATGGCCGGTCTCGGCATGTTCTGCAAGATGGACAAGCCTGAATTCATCGGCAAGGAGGCCCTGGCCGACCAGAAAGCCGGCAACATCGTCCGCAAGCTCGTCGGTATCGAGATCGAAGACAAGGCCATTCCGCGCGCCGGTTATCCGGTGGAGCTGGAAGACGGGACCGAAGTCGGCGTCGTGACGACGGGCTATCACAGCATTTCCCTGGATAAGAGCATCTGCTTTGCCCTGGTCGACAAGGCCTATGCCGCCCTGGATACGCCGCTGTGGATCCACATCCGCAAGAAGACCTTCCCTGGAAAGGTGGTCAAGAAACGTTTCTATCAGACCAATTATAAGAAATAATCATAAACAATTAAACTTCAATAACTATGAGCAAAGTACTTGAAGGGCTCCTTTATAGCGAGTCCCACGAATGGGTCAAAGTGGAAGGCGATATCGCCGTCATTGGCGTGTCCGATTTCGCCCAGAAAGAAATGGGCAATATCACCTATGTCGACCTGCCCGACGTGGATGACGAGGTGGAGGCCGGTGAGGATTTCGGCGCCCTTGAGAGCGTCAAGGCTGCCAGCGACCTGATCAGCCCGGTCAGCGGCACCGTTACCGAGGTGAACGAAGCCCTCGAAGATGAGCCGGAACTCATCAACCAGGATGCCTACGAGAACTGGATCATCAAGGTGCAGATGAGCGACAAGTCCGAACTGGACGCCCTCATGGATGCCGCCGCTTACAAGAACGCTACGGAATAACCAGCGCGGGTATGGCGACATTCGCTTATTTCCCTCATACCGATGAAGACATCCGCCTGATGCTGGAGCGGATCGGGGCCGGCAGCCTCGACGACCTCTACAGCGACGTCCCGGCGGATTGTCTTTACAAGGGTGAGTATGACCTGCCGGACGCCATGTCCGAGCAGGAGGTCCGGGCGTTCTTCGAGGACCTGGACAAGAAAAACACGAAGCTCAAGGTGTTTGTCGGCGCAGGGGCCTACGACCATTATACGCCGTCCGTGGTGCCGTACCTGACGGCCCGCAGTGAGTTCCTGACGGCCTATACGCCGTACCAGGCGGAAATCTCCCAGGGAACGCTCCGCTATATCTTTGAGTATCAGAGCATGATCTGCGAGCTGACCGGCATGGACATCAGCAATGCCTCCATGTATGACGGTCCGACCGCAGCCGCCGAAGCAGTCCGCATGGCGATCGCCTGCACCAAGAAGAAGCCGCGTGTGCTGCTTTCCAAGGGTTTGCTCCCGAATGTGCTGAAGGTGATTGAGACCTATTCCCGTTTCCATGGGACGCCGCTCGGCTATGTGGAACTGGAAAACGGCCGGACGAGCCTGGAGTGCCTGAAGAAGGAACTGGCCGCCGGCGATGTGGCGGGCGTCATCCTTCCCGCCGTCAACCGGTATGGCATCATCGAGGACTATACCGGCTTTGCCGAGGCGGTCCACGAGGCCAAGGGTATCGTGGTCGAGTACTGCGATCCGTCTGCGCTCGCCGTGATCAAGACCCCGGGTGAATGGGACTTCGACGTGGCGGTCGGCGACGGACAGCCCCTGGGTATTCCGCTGTGCTACGGCGGTCCGTACGTGGGCTTCATGGCCTGCCGCAAGGACTATGTCCGCAAGATGCCGGGCCGTATCGTTGGCCAGACCACGGATGCCGAAGGGAAGCGCTGCTATGTGCTGACCCTCCAGGCCCGCGAGCAGCATATCCGCCGCGAGAAGGCGACCAGCAACATCTGCTCCAACGAGAGCCTGATGGCCCTGTTCGTGACCATCTACGCCTCCCTTATGGGCCCGGATGGCCTGAAGAAGGTCAACTGCCTGAGCTATGGCGGCGCCCATTACCTGCATGACGAACTCCTGAAGACCGGTAAGTTCGAAGAAGTGTTCGACGCTCCGTTCCTCAAGGAATTCGTGCTTAAGCCGCTCATCCCCGTCGACAAGCTTCAGCAAAAGCTGCTGGACGGCGGTTTCTTCGCTGCCCTGCAGACCGAGGAAGGCTATGTCAGTTTCTGTGTAACCGAAAAACGCACCAAGGCCGAGATTGACGCCCTGGTCGCATTGGTAAAGGAGGTCTAGCCATGAAGTACTACGATAAGCTTGTTTTCGAACTTTCGAAAGAAGGCAGAAGGGGATTCACCCTTCCGGAGAATCCGTATGGCCGTTGCGTGAAAGAACTGCCGGAGGGCCTTCGCCGCGCCTCCGCGCCCGCGCTTCCGCAGGTGAGCGAAATCGACGTGGTCCGTCATTATACCAACCTTTCCCAGATGAACTTCGGCGTGGATACGGGCTTCTACCCGCTGGGCAGCTGCACCATGAAGTACAACCCGAAGATCAACGAAGAGGTGGCGAACATGCCGGGCTTCCAGGCCCTGCATCCGCTGCAGCCTGCCTGCACCGTTCCTGGAGCTCAGGCGGTCTATGACGGTATGGACAAGGCGCTTGCGGCCATTACTGGCATGGCGCATTTCACGTTCCTGCCTTGCGCGGGCGCCCATGGTGAACTGACCGGCCTGATGATTATGCGGCAGTATCACATGAGCCGCGGAGACCTCAAGCGCACGAAGGTGATCGTACCGGACAGCGCCCATGGCACCAACCCGGCCAGCGCCGCGGTCTGCGGCCTGGAAGTGGTCGAGGTCAAGTCCAATGCGATGGGACTCGTCGACGTGGAGGCCCTGAAGCCGCTGCTGGGCGACGACATCGCCGGCATCATGATGACCAATCCGAATACCCTGGGCCTCTTTGAAAAGGACATCCGGGAAATCGCGGCCCTGGTCCATGAATGCGGCGGCCTGCTCTATTATGACGGGGCGAACATGAACCCGTTGCTGGGCATGGTCCGTCCGGGCGACATGGGCTTCGACATCATGCACCTGAACCTGCACAAGACCTTCTCCACGCCGCATGGCGGCGGTGGTCCGGGCTCCGGTCCGGTCGGCGTGGCCGCCCACCTGGCGCAGTTCCTCCCTGGGACGGTCGTTTCCGGCTTCCATGGCAATTTCGGCGTCATCCTGCGCGCGTATGCGTACATCCTGATGCTCGGAAAGCAGCATATCAAACTGGCCGGCAAGTTCGCGACCCTGGCCGCCAACTATGTCAAGGAATCCCTGAAGGATTGCTATAAACTGCCGATCCCGACGGTCTGCAAGCATGAATTCGTCTATGACGGCCTGGTCAATGACGGAGCCGACAAGGCGCCGGACGGCCATGGCGCTACCACGCTCGACGTGGCTAAGCGCTTGCTGGACTTCGGGTTCCATGCACCGACGATCTACTTCCCGCTGCTCTTCCACCAGGCCCTGATGATCGAGCCGACGGAGACCGAGTCGAAGGAGACCATTGATGCCTTTATCGAAGTCATGCGCCGGATTGCCGCCGAGGCGGCCGAGGATCCGATGATTCTGCGGGAGGCGCCGCACAACGCCCCGATCCGCCGTCCTGACGAGACGACGGCCGCGCGCCAGCCGATCCTCAAGTACCAGGATACGCTATGAGACTGATCATTATCGGAGCAGGGCCCGGCGGCTATGAGACCGCCGTGGCCGCTGCCCGTAAGGGCCTGGAGGTGACGATCATCTCCGACGGTCCGGTAGGGGGTACCTGCCTGAACGAGGGCTGTATCCCGACCAAGTGTTTCTGCCGCAATGCCGAGCTCCTCGGAGACTTGGAAAAGGCTTCGACTTTCGGTATCGATGACCTTCAGTATCGTTTCGATTTCCAGAAGGTTGTTTCCCGGAAAGAGGATGTCGTCGCCCAGCTCCGGCAAGGGGTTGAATTCCTGCTGGGTGGGAAGGGCATTACCTTGCTCCGGGGCAAAGCCTCGTTCAAGGATGCCCATACCGTGACCGTCGCTTCGGACGATCCGGCCGTGGATGGAACGGAGGTGACCGGCGACTTTATCATCGTCGCAACCGGTTCCTATTCGGCCAGCCTGCCGATTCCGGGAGCGGACCTGGAAGGGGTGATCACTTCGAAGGAGATGCTGGAACTCGATGCGGTCCCGGGTCGCCTCTGCGTTATCGGCGCCGGTGTGATCGGCCTGGAGTTCGCTTCGATTTTCAAGAGCTTCGGTTCCGAGGTCAATGTCGTGGAATTCTGCAAGGAGATTTTGCCCCGGTTCGATACGGACTTGGCTAAACGGCTGAAACAGGCTCTTTCCAAGCGGGGTATCTCGATTGAAACTTCAGCCCAGGTCCAGTCCATTGAAAAGACGGCGGAAGGCTTGAAGGTGACTTACCTGAAGAAGGAAAAACCCTTTGAGGTCGTCGCAGACAAGGTGCTGATGGCGGTCGGCCGCCGTCCGAACGTTGCTGCAGTCAACCTCGCCGATGTTGGCATCGAATTCGGGCCGCGCGGCATCGTCGTGGACGGAGACATGCGGACCAGCGTTCCGCACATCTTTGCCATCGGGGATGTCGTGGGCGGTTATATGCTGGCCCATGTCGCGACGTTCCAGGGATTGCGGGCCTTGGCGGCCATCCTCGGCGAGCCTTGCGAGATCGATCTTTCCATCGTTCCGGCAGCGGTATTCACCCATCCCGAGGCGGCTACGGTCGGCAAGACGGAGGATGAATGCAAGGCGGCGGGGATTCCCGTCAAATGCCTGAAATCCTTCTTCCGCGCCAACGGAAAGGCGCTCAGCATGGATGAACCGGACGGCTTTGTCAAACTGGTTGTCGGTGAAGACGACCGGATCCTGGGGTGCCATTTGTTCGGCGCCCACAGCGCCGACCTGGTGCAGGAAATCGCTGCCTTGATGAACCGCAAAGCTACTTTGACGGAGTTCCAGGCGGTGATCCACGGTCATCCGACGCTGGGGGAAGTCCTTCAGTCGGCAGCCCATTCCGCATAACAACGGGCGGAACGGCCTTTTATGAATGAACCCCGAAAGTTCCAACTTTCGGGGTTCTGCTATTTCAGGTAATCTTCAATCGGGCCGGTCCAGTCGCTGTTCCCTTGCGGACAGAGGGTGTGGATGCCCAGCCGGGCGGCGGTGGCGACATTGCGCTCCCCGTCGTCGATAAAAAGCGTTTCTTCCGGCAGAAAACCTTCAGCATCAAGGACATGGCGGAAGATGGCTTCGCCGGGTTTCATCATTTTCAGGTCGCAGCTGAAATACAGGTGGTCGAAGTAGTCATCCATGGGACGGCCGGGTTCCCGGTCGGAAGCGGTGAGGCTGAATTCGGGACTGTGCGCCCAGGCGGTAATGAACGGGTTGGTGTTGGACAGGAGGACCGTCCGGTATCCGCGGCTGCGGAGCTCGAGCAATTTATCGAGGTTGCGCTGCGGCACGTCCAGGATATAACCTTTCCAGGCATAGGCGCATTCTTGCCAGGATAATTCCTTGCCAACCAACGAACTAAGTTCCCGTCGGAAATCCTCGCAAGAAATCAGGCCTCCTTCCAGGTCGCCGAACAGGCCGGTCTGGACGCAGGGGTCCAGCAGCCGGCGGGCATCGGACAGGCCGATTTCTTCAAAACGGCGGATCGCCTGTTCGTACCCAAGGGAGAATACGACGCCTCCCATGTCGAAAATGAGGTTTTTGATCATGGGCGCGAAGATACACAATTTCCGGGCAAGAACTTGCGTTTCCATGAAAAAATGATACCTTTGTAAGGACGTAGAACCACATTGTTTATCCGAAATCATCAAAAAAAGAATACCATGAAAAGAATCCTCATGATTACCGCCATGCTGGCGCTGTGCGTCTCCCTGGACGCCCAGAATACGGAACGTGCCGTCCAGCGTCAGCAAGAGGCTGTTGAACAGGCCGCCCGCCGCAGCCGCGAGCAGAGCAAGGTCGCCCAGACCCAGATTGACCGCAGCGAGGCCCAGATCAAGAAGGCCAAGCAGCAGGTCGACCAGGCCAAATCTGCGCAGAAGACCTTGAAAGAGTCCATCAAGCAGCAGCAGGAAGCCCTTAAATTGAAAAAACAGGCCCTGAAACTGCAAAAGAAATCCACCAAACTGGAAGGCGGCAATACCAGCCTGGCCAAACAGGGAATAATGGAAATCGAGGCAGAAGTCAAAAGGATGGAATCCAAGCTCAAGGATGATGTCAAAGAGCTCAAGAAGATCGGCGATCAGATCAAGAGTGGCAATGCGGATATCAAGAAGAGCAATTCCTTGATCAAGGAAAGCAAGAAGGCTGCCAAGGCCGCCAAGAAAGAGCACAACGATGCCAAAAAGGACCTGAAAGCCACTGAGAAGCAGTTGAAGGAGGAAGTGAAGCAGGCTGAAGCCGCCGAAAAGGCCGCCGCCTTGGAGAAGGCCGCCCGTGAGAAAGCCGAAGCCGCCGAGAAGGCCCAGCAGAAAGCTTCCGAGGCCAAAGAAAAGGCCGACCGCGAGGTCGAACGGGTCCGCGAACAGGCCGAAGCTGTCCGGGACACCGTTACCCGCAGGGTGAATGAAGTCCAGACTACCGTATCGGAAGTCCTGGAGAATCGCGAGAATTAGACCAATCCCTGGGCCATCATGGCTTCGGCGACCTTGATGAAGCCGGCCAGGTTGGCACCTTTGACGTAATTGACCGTGCCGTCTGCTTCCTTTCCATACCGGAGGCAGGCGGCATGGATGTCTTTCATGATCCTCCGAAGCTGGTTGTCAACCTCTTCCGGGGTCCATTGCAGACGGATCGAGTTCTGGGTCATCTCCAGACCCGAGGTGGCGACGCCGCCGGCATTGGATGCCTTGCCGGGGGAGTAGAGGATGCCGGTCTGCTGGAAGACGGCGATGGCGCCGGGTTCGGACGGCATGTTGGCGCCTTCCGCGACACAGGTGCAGCCGTTGGCAATCAATGTTTTAGCCTCTGCTTCATTGATCTCGTTCTGGGTGGCGCAAGGCATGGCGATATCGCAGGGAATGCCCCAGGGACGGGCATCCGGGAAATACTGCGCCTTGGGATACTTTTGCGCATATTCGCGGATCCGGCCGCGGTAGATGTTCTTCAGTTCCTTGACGTATTCGATCTTCTCCGCATCCAGTCCGTCCGGGTCGTAGATGAAACCGTTGGAGTCGGACAGGGTGACGACCTTTGCGCCGAGCTGGAAGGCTTTTTCCGCCGTAAACTGGGCGACATTGCCGGCTCCGGAGATGGTCACGACTTTTCCCTCGAAGGATTCGCCGCGGGTGGCGAGCATCTGCTCCGTGAAATAGCACAGGCCGTATCCGGTGGCTTCCGGACGAAGCGGGCTACCGCCCCAGTTGAGTCCTTTCCCGGTCAGGACGCCTCCGAACTCGTTCTGGAGCCGCTTGTACTGGCCGAACAAGTAGCCGATCTCGCGTCCGCCGACGCCGATGTCTCCGGCCGGGACGTCCGTATCTTTGCCGATGTGGCGCTGTAGTTCGGTCATGAAACTCTGGCAGAATTTCATCACTTCGGCATCGGATTTCCCGCGCGGGCTGAAGTCGGAACCGCCTTTCGCACCGCCCATGGGCAGGGTGGTAAGGGCATTCTTGAAAGTCTGTTCGAAAGCCAGGAACTTCATGATGGACAGGTTGACGGACTCGTGGAAGCGGATACCGCCCTTGTAAGGTCCGATGGCGCTGTTCATCTGGACGCGGAAACCGCGGTTGATCCGGACCTGGCCGCTGTCGTCGATCCACGGAACGCGGAAGATGATGATCCGCTCCGGTTCGACCATGCGTTCGAGGATTTTCCGGTCCATCAGGTGCGGATGAACGATCAGGTAGTCGGCAAGGCTTCCGACAACTTCGCTGACAGCTTGGTGGAACTCTTTTTCGCCGGGGTTGCGGGCGATGACTTCGCCCATGAATCCCTGGACCAGACTTTCGGGGGAATGGTAGTACATAGGGGGTATTGTTTACGTTCGTTCAATACAAAGAAATCGTAAAAACGCCGGAATTCCAAGGAATCCGGCGTTTTTAACGTTACAATTTTTCAGTAGCTAATCAATTGACTGTCATGACGACGACAGTTGTATCGTTTAAACGGACTTTCAACCAGTCATTCATCTCGCCAATTTCTTTGGGGCCCATTTTGCCTCCTGTCCGGGCCAGTACGAGGATCCGCGGTTCCGAGCCCAGGGTATCGGCAGGGACGGCGGCGCCCCGGGTCACGGTCACTTCGCCGACCTCGGGATAGCGGAACCGGATTTCGCGCGCCAGCTGGCCATAGGGGATATCCTGCGCCCGGAGGGACAGGATCTGCTCTTCCAATTGCCGGATGTGGGCATCCTTGCGGGCCATCTCTTCATCGGCCCGGTCGTAAATGCTGCGGACCATCTGCTCGTATTCGTCGTTGACGGGGGTGGCGCTGTGGTCATTGATGACAATCTTTTCCTGGTCCAGTCCGAAACGTTCGGCTGCAAGCAGCAATTGTGTCCGCTCCACTTCGTTGAGGGGGTCTCCGGTCAGGAAAACCTCCACCTTCTTCCCGTCCGTTATCTTGTAATCATAGATGTAACTGCGGCTGAAGGTCTTGTTTTCCGTGATGAAATCCAGGACCTTGCGCTCCAGGTTGTTGCGGTTGACCAGGCTGACGGCGCTCCAGATGCTGGGGAAGACGACGGCGATGACCAGCAGCGTGATAAAGGAACGCTGGCGTTTGGCGGTGGCGGCGTCGATGAATTCGGCCTGCCGGAACGGGAGCACCTTGACGGTCGCATAGGTGGCCAGGGCGATGAAAACGCTGTTGATGGTGAACAGGTACATGGCCCCGAGGAAGAAATGCATGTCCAGCTTGGCCAGTCCGTAGCCGGCGGTGCACAGGGGCGGCATGAGGGCCGTGGCGATGGCGACGCCCGAAATGACGGTGCCGCGTTCCTTCCGGCTGGTTTCCAGGATGCCTGCCAGGCCGCCGAACAGGGCGATCAGCACGTCGTACAGGGTGGGGGAGGTACGTGCCATCAACTCGGTCGGATTGACCAGGCGCAGGGGACTCAGCAGGAAGAACAGGGAAGAGGCCAGGAGGCTGACGGCCACCATGACCAACAGGTTCTTTCCGGCCTGTTTCAGAAGGGTTATGTCATTAGTGCCCAATGCGTAACCGGTGCCGATGATCGGGCCCATCAGCGGGGAGATGAGCATGGCGCCGATGATGACGGCGGTCGAGTTGATGTTCAGGCCGACGGACGCGACGATGATGGAGAACGCGAGGATCCAGACGTTGGGCCCCCGGAACCAGATATTGCTTTTGATCCTTTCGGCGGCATCTGCCGTATCGATGTGTGCGGAGATATCCGCAATCTCGCGGAACATCACTTTGGTCTTGATCCAGAAATTCATATCTCGTCCGTTTTTCCAAAGATAGCAATTTCCCGAAAAAAAACGTTTTGATCGGAGAAAATAGGTATATTTGTATGTTTTAGAGAATATCGATTATGAGTTATATCATGGAAAGCATCAAGAAGGCGGCCGAATACGTTCAGGGTCGCCTGGAAGGCCGCGAGCCCCATGTCGGTATCGTCCTGGGCAGCGGCTTGGGCAAGTTGGCCGACGAAATCAAAGATCCGCTCGTGATCCCGTATCGCGACATCCCGGGTTTCCCGGTCTCGACCGCCATCGGACACAAAGGCAATTTCATCGTCGGCACCCTGGGCGGCAAGACCGTCATCGCCATGCAGGGCCGCATCCATTATTATGAAGGCTATGAGATGAACCAGGTCGTCCTGCCGATCCGGGTCATGATCTGCATCGGTATCAAGACGTTGTTCGTATCCAATGCCGCCGGCGGTACCAACCTTGATTTCAAGGTCGGCGACCTGATGATCATCAAGGACCATATCAACCTGCTCCCGAATCCGCTGATCGGCCCGAACCTGGATGAGCTGGGCCCCCGTTTCCCGGACATGACCCGTCCATATGCCGTCGCACTGATCAAGAAAGCCGAGGCCATCGCCGCGGAGGAGGGGATCGCCTTGCGCAAGGGCGTGTATGTCGCCGTCACGGGACCTTCTTATGAGACCCCGGCCGAATACCGGTATTTCCGGAACATCGGTGCCGATGCCGTCGGCATGAGCACGGTGCCTGAGGTCATCGTGGCCCGCCACGCCGGCGTTCCTTGCTTCGGTATGTCCGTCATCACCGATGTGGCGCATGCCACGGATGAGGATGACTACGTCACCGACGGCGAGCACATCGTCAAGATGGCGAATGCAGCCGCCGACAGGATGTCGCTGATTTTTGCCCGGCTGATTGAGGAATTGTAGGATTCCGGCTGGTTTAACGCCGGTTTTGATTATCTTTGCAGGACTGAAACGATCAGACACAATCTTTAAACTAAAACTATAACAATTATCATGAGTGAACTCAAGTACAGGGTCGAATCCGACCTTCTCGGCGAACTTCAGGTTCCGGCCGATGCCTATTATGGTGTCCAGACGCAACGCGCCATCAACAACTATAAGATTTCCAACGCCAAGATGAGCGATTATCCGGATTACGTGATCGCCATCGCCTATGTCAAGTGGGCCGCCGCGGCCGCCAACGCCGACCTGGGCGTGCTGGACCGCAAGATCGCCGATGCCATCTGCGCTGCCTGCAAGGAAATCATTGACGGCTCGCTGCGCGACCAGTTCCCGGTGGACATGATGCAGGGCGGCGCCGGCACTTCCGTCAACATGAACGCCAACGAGGTCATCGCCAACCGTGCGCTGGAGATCATGGGTCACCAGAAGGGCGAATACCAGTTCTGCTCTCCGAACGACCATGTCAACTGCGCCCAGTCGACCAACGACGCCTATCCGACGGCCTTCCGTTATACCTTCATCCGTATGAACAAGCACTTGGTCGAGAACCTGACCAAGCTGATTGCCGCGTTCCGCGCCAAGGGTGAGGAATTCAAGGACATCATCAAGATGGGCCGCACCCAGCTCCAGGATGCCGTTCCGATGACCTCCGGCCAGGAATTCAACGCCTTCGCCAACAACCTCGAAGAGGAACTCGCCAACCTGGACCGCAATGTCAAGCTCCTGCATGAGATCAACATGGGCGGCACCGCCATCGGTACCGGCCTGAACGCTGTCCCGGGTTTCGCAAAACTGTGCACGGAATACATGACCAAACTGACCGGCGATGAATTCCTCGCGGCACCCGACCTGATCGAGGCGACCCCGGATACCGGCGCTTATGTCAGCTACTCCGGCTCCCTGAAGCGCCTGGCCGTCAAGCTCTCCAAGATCTGCAACGACCTCCGCCTGATGGCTTCCGGTCCGCGCTGCGGCCTCCATGAGATCAACCTGCCGCCGATGGCTCCGGGTTCCTCCATCATGCCGGGCAAGGTCAATCCGGTCATCCCTGAGGTAACCAACCAGGTCTGCTTCAAGGTCATCGGCAACGACATGACCGTCGCCCTCGCCGCCGAAGCCGGCCAGCTGCAGCTGAACGTCATGGAGCCGGTCATCGCCGAGTCCATCATCGAGAGCATCACCTGGCTGACCAACGCCATGGAGACCTTGCGTGTCAAGTGCATCGAAGGAATCACCGTCAATGCCGAGCACTGCCACCAGATGGTGATCAATTCCATCGGTATCGTCACGGCCCTCAACCCGTACATTGGCTACAAGAACTCCACGAAGGTCGCGAAGGAAGCCCTCCAGACCGGCCGCAGTGTCTATGACATCGTCCTCGAGAAGGGTCTCATGACGAAGGAGAAACTCGACGCCGCCCTCAATCCGGCGGCGATGTGCGCTTCGCACAACTTCCTGAAATAAATGATCTGGGATCCTCTCAGAAAGAAATCCGTTGTCCTCACGCCCGAAGAAGGCGTGAGGCAATGGTTTATACAGCTGATGCATGAGCGGATGGGGATCCCCCTGCATATGATGATGAGCGAGGTCGGTCTGGAATTCGGCGCTGACGTCGGAGGTCTCTCCGGCCGGAAACGCAAGGTGTACCGGGCTGATATCGTGGTATATGACCGTCAGGCCCGGCCGCTCATGGTCGTGGAATGCAAGCGTCCGGAAGTGGAACTGACCCGGCAGGTGCTGGACCAGGCGCTCCGGTACAACCGGATCCTGGATGTCCGGTACGTGGCCCTGACCAACGGTTCGAGGACCTTGCTCTGCAAACGGGAGGGCGATTCGTTCGTCTTCCTGGACCAGGCACCGACCTGGGAAGAAATGCTGGCCTGACCTTTCCGGTCAGGTTTTTTTATTTTTTTTCTGTTACATTTTTCCATATCTTTCGTTTACTAGTCAGAAGAACCTGAAAAAATGGCCGATCTGCTTACCGATACCTATATGACCCTCAGGAAGCGTTTCCGCTTTCGGGCGCAGCGTATCCTGGGCAGCGGGGAGGATGCGGACGATGTCCTGCAGGAGGCTTTTTACAAGTTGTGGGCGAAACGGTATCCGGTCCGTTCTACCTCCGAGGCAGAAGCCTTGCTGACGACGACCGTGCGGAATACGAGCCTGGACGCCGTGCGCAGGCGGAGGGAAAAAGTTCCGCTGGATGTGGCGGACCCTCCGGCACCGGAGGACGGGCAGGAGCGGCACGAATTATATGTCAGGGTCGAGCGCTTGGTCCGGGAGCATTTGAGTGATACGCAGCAACGCATCCTGGACCGGATGGAAGGGGAGAACGTGACACTGGAGCAGATTGCCCGGGAAATGGGGATGCAGCCCGCCGCAGTCCGGATGCAATTGTCCAGGGCGAGAAAAACAATCAGGGAAATTTATAAGCAAGGGAAATGATGACGAACGATTATTGGAAATCATTGGTGGAGAAGTACTTCGAGGCCGAGACAACCCCGGAGGAAGAAGAGCGGCTGCGCGGTTTTCTCGCCGTTACCGAGGATCCTGCGTTCGATGAGGCCAAGGCCGTGATGGGCTATTTCTCCGTCCGGATCGGCCAGCGGGCTGTCCACCGGACAACGTACGGCCTGTGGAGGATCGTCGCCGCTGCCGCCGCTTTGATCCTTGTCGCGGTGCTGGGATGGCGGCTAACGGACCGGAATACTTGCATGATGGTCGCTTATGGGGAGAAAACAACGGACAAAACCATCGTAATGAGCGATGTCCATGATATATTAACCGACTTGTTTGGCGAGGACCAGGGCCCGGATGTCGCCGGACAACTCACAGATTTGTTCAATTGATATGAAAAAGATACCCATCCTGTTGCTGCTGTTGCTGCCGCTATGCGCGTGGTCCCAGGACCGGTTGAAAACCGGACCCGTCTTTGAGGGTTCCGTCGTATCCAAGGAGCGGATGATCGAGACGCTGGTCAAGGGCGGGTCGATCCGGGAATACGGCCTCTCCGTGTTCCGGAGTGTCCGCTTCGATGTGGATGAGCCGGAGTTCCAAACGGTCAGTTCCCTGGTCCTCGACGATGCTGCAACGGCACTTAACAAGGAAACGGAGATCGATCGCGGAAAACTCCGGTATGCGTTGATGAGTTTCTCTCCCGCAAAAAGGGATGCCGAGTTCCTCTGTTTCCAGTCCCGGACCAACGACGACGGTTCCTGTTCCGTCATCCTGGTCTACATGCAAGGGAACACGACCCTTGCCGATTTAATGAAAATGTTCAAAAAGAATACGAAGCAATGAAAAGAATGATCCTTTTGGCGGCCCTGTTTGCCAGTAGTGCAGTCGCCATCGCCCAGGCCCCCGATACTTTGCATGTCAAGAAAGTGGAAGATGTAACGGTGATTACGTCCCAGAATGAACAGACGATCATCCTGAAAGGAAGTGCGGAGGATGCGGATTTCAACTATCGCAGCAGTGTCCGGATCACCCCTGAGAGCAGCATCTCGATCAGCGAGAACAATTTCGACCTGTTTAACCTGGATGTGCTCAAACCGGTGGAAAAACGGGCGGAACAGCACAGCGGACCCCGCGTGTTCCAGGTTGAGGCACTTGAATACCTCGGTTTGGGCGTCAGCATGACACACGATGTGGCGGAAGGACTTGACTTCACTTCACGTCCTTTCTCCGAACTCTTCGTCAGTTTGGTCAACCTGGACATCCGACCCGGATTAGGCCCGGTCGTGTTGTCCACCGGAATCGATCTGGGATATCATTCTTACCGGCTCGGCTCCGACATGTTCTCCAAGCCGGAAAAGGATCTGCTGGTCGTACCGGTCCCGGATGAATGGAGCCTGAAGAAGTCGGTGCTGCGCAGCAATTATCTCTCCGTTCCGTGGAAGATCCGTTTCGAATTCGGTCCCAAGCGCAGCCTGGCTGTCTTCGGAGGTCCCGAACTGGACTTTAATTTTGGCGGCCGGATCAAGAACAAATATACCATGGACGGGGGACGGTTCAAGAAGAAAGATAAGGATATCGCCCTGGAGCCCTGGACTTGGGGGATCATGGCCGGCGTCTCCATCTATGGCTGGGACCTGTATTTCCGTTACAGCCCCTGCAATGTGATCCAGAACGGCCGCGGGCCGGCGTTCCAGACCTATTCTTTCGGAATCCTCATCAATTAGCTTTTCGATAAGTCACCGATTTTCGTTATCTTTGCATCCGCTGCGGTTCCTTCCGCGGCGGATGTTTTCCTATGGCGACGATAACAAGCGGTTTTCTGGACCATCCGGTCTTCGCCCTGGTCAGTGAAGTGGCCGGGAAGACGGGCGTACGTGCCTTTGTGATCGGAGGATATGTCCGGGACTGCTTCCTGGGCCGTCGGAACGATGACATCGACATCGTGGTAGAGGGGAGCGGCATCGCCCTGGCGGAGGCCGTGGCGGCGCATGTCAAGGAGACGGAGCACCACAACTGCCACGTTTCCGTATTCCGGAATTTCGGGACGGCCATGCTCCGGTACCATGGTACGGAGGTCGAGTTCGTCGGCGCCCGGAAAGAGTCTTACCAGCGGGATTCCCGCAAGCCGATTGTGGAGGACGGGACGCTGGAAGACGACCAGAAACGCCGGGATTTCACGATCAATGCCATGGCTTTCAGCCTGCAGGCGGAGGACTTCGGGGC